>JBBQVO010000037.1:0-22300 GCA_038211505.1 Dehalococcoidia bacterium
CGAAGACGCCCCGTTCGTCCGGGAGCTTCTGGACCTTCGTGATCGAGCGAGGAGAACGACACAAGATGCGAGCGCCGCCCGATTCCGACGGGTCGGCAATGGCTGGCAGGTGTCGTACGCGCACACCGAGACATTTGTTCGCCGTCAACTCGGCCTAGCCTACATAGCACGTCTCCTCGCGCGCCCCAGGCACGACATACGCGCCGAAGATTTCGATTCGCTGATGGTGGATGTCTCGTCGTTTCAACCCAAGATCGACCAGGAGGCGCTGCGTTCATATCAGGACCGCATCGCAGAGATCGACGACGAGATAGCGGAGGCAATCGGCGGCGACCACGATGTCAGCGTGGATAGGCTCCGCGACGAAGCGGACGCACTTCGCAACGAACTCGCGCGAACAGCCGGCCGGGGCGGGCGTAGGCGCTCGCTGGACGCCCACGCCGAGCGTCCGAGGCAACGAGTATCAACCGCCATCCGGCGTGCCATCAACACGATCATTCCATTGCACCCCCAACTTGCCACACATCTCTCCGACTCGATCCGAATGGGGCGTTTCCTTTCATACCAACCAAACGAAGACATCGCGTGGGACGTGAGCGAAGGTGACGCACAGTGTCTCGGGATGTGACGCGGGATGTCACGCCTTCTTTAGTGAAGACATCGAGGAATTGGCGTGACAGCCTCGCGTAGCTAACTGCCCAACAGGGCGTTCAGCGACCCTCGACGAGTGCCGTCGTCACGCCGGCCTCGTCGGGGGGTTCATTTCGTGTACTCGGCTCTGCATTCGATGGCGTTCGATGGAGGTCCTCAGGCCCGTCATGTTCGGCGGCCTGCTTCAGGACGTCGCAAGGAGCGCCGGGAGCTGCTTGCTATGGACGCGCCATCGGAGCGTCTATGTGTAACGGCAGAGAAGCAGCCGGCCGATGAACGGGCCTTTCGGCCCGAAGAGGAAGCGTTGTTCACCCTACTCGCCTCGGTGGCCCGACGGCTCTCGACTTCCGTCGACCGGAAGCGGCTTGGCCCGAGGATCGTCAAATGAAGCGTCGGAGAGCCTATCGTGACATACGACGAGTGGTGCTTTATCTCCGCGTTTCATCCGACGAACAGGTCCTCGGCCACAGCCTCGATTCCCAGAGCACCGCGTTGATCGCCTGGGCGGCTAGCGAGGGCTGGGAGGTCGTTGCGATCTACTCCGACGCCGGCGTAAGTGGAACCAGTGTCGAACGTCGTGTGGAGTTTCAGCGGATGATCGCCGCGGGCCAGGCGGGCACGTTCGACGCGATCCTCGTGTTGAAGTTCGACCGCTTCGCCCGCTCTCTTCGCGATTCCACGATCTACCGGGAACTCCTACGCGACTTGGGTATCCGACTCCTGTCGAGGATGGAGCCGAACGTCGGGGACGACACCTCGACGGGTTTCCTCATGAATGGTCAGGCTGATCTCTACGCGGCGTACTACTCGATTGCGCTGTCCGAGAACGTGACGCGTG
Source organism: Dehalococcoidia bacterium (assembly GCA_038211505.1). Classification (GTDB taxonomy): domain Bacteria; phylum Chloroflexota; class Dehalococcoidia; order DSTF01; family JACRBR01; genus JBBQVO01. Next base: position 1,490 of record JBBQVO010000037.1, read on the forward strand.
GAAAAGCGACGCGAGCGGCGAAAGGCTTGCCGCTCGGGGATTTGCCATTCGGGTACGTGAGCATTGGTGCTCAGGAACCGCCAGAAATCGTCTCTGCGGAAGCGGACCAGGTTCGACGCTGTTTCCGAGAATACGCCGCCGGCAACCGATCGATGGCCGAGCTTGCCGCGTCCTTGACATTGGCGGGCTTCCACCCGCGGTCAAAGCGCGGGCGGGCCGTCTTCTCCAAAGCGACGCTGAGTGGGATGCTGTCGAACCCGACTTACGTGGGCGACATCACCCGCTACGGCCAGGTTGTGGGGCCGGGCCGCCACTACGCGATCATCGACCGTGAATTGTGGGATGCCGTGCAGCGGGCGCGAGCCGAGCGGGCGCGCAAGCCGCAGATCTATGGCGCTCGGCCGAAGCGCCCGTACCTGCTGTCGGGCATAGGTAGCTGTGCCACCTGCGGTGCGCCGCTTTGGGCGAACACGATCAGTGGCGGCGCGCACAACTACTACCGGTGCGCTTCACGGCAACGAGGTGACACATGCCTGGACGGACGTGTCGGACTGCGCGCTGAATCTGTCGAGGCCCACATCCACAAATTGTTCTCGCACGTCACATTGCCTGGCGCGTGGCGCAGCCGTGTGGCTGAGCTTGCGAGGACCGACGCGATGCGCGTCGACGTCAACGCCGAGCGAAAACACCTGAACGCGAAGCTGGCCAGGATTCGCCAGGGACTGATCGACGGCGTGCTCGAAAACGACGAGGCCAAGACCGCGATGCGCGATGTCGAAGCCGCGTTGGCTGCGTTGCGACCACAGAACGCGGAGGCGGTTGAAGCGGGCCAGGTCCTTACGGATGTGAGGGAACTCTGGCCGCGGATGACGGACACCGAGCGCCGCGATTTGGTACGCCTCGTGCTCGACGGTGTTTCAGTTGACTTGCGAACGGGCGACATCAAGGCGATGACGCCCAAGCCGGCCTTCGGCTGTCTATTCGCTGTGTTAGGAGACGAAGAGGACGGGCTGATCAGAGTTTGCGACTGGCGACCCCGAAGGGATTCGAACCCTCGATCTCCACCGTGACAGGGTGGCATGTTAGACCGCTACACCACGGGGCCGCGCGGTGCGGAAACAACGCCCGCCACCGGTGCAATCACACGGCGTCGGGCGGTTCATTCTAAGTTCACCCCCGCAGGGTGTCAATCGAGGCGCGCAAGCGCGCACAACAGACAACAGATAGCACGCGGTCGCTTCACCCAGTCCCAATCACCAATCACCAATCACCAGCGACCAGCGACCAGATCAGTGCAGCGCCAGCCACTGCTCGTAGTTGTACTGCGCGAGACTGCCGACGAGGCCCTCGCGGCGGTTGCGCACGTAGTCCCACGCCGAGGTGTAGCCGACGTTCGTCAAGAGCTGGATCATCGGGCGCGCTGTCAGCATCAGCTTCTGCGCCTCCAGCAGCGTCTGCTGGCGCGTCGCGCGATCCTTCTCGCCCCACGATCGCTCGACCAGCCGATCGATGTCGCCGCTGCTGAAGCCGAACGGGCTCGACGTGCCATCGGGGCCGGCGGAGTGGTAGAAGCGCGTCGGCGTATCGGGCGATTCATACGGCAGGTGGCTGATCAGCGTCGCCTCGAACTTGCCGCCGTGAAAGTTCGTGAACCAGGCGATCAGATCCAACTCCTGCAGCACGATGTCGAGACCGAGCGTGAGCAGATGCTGTCGCACGACGGTGGCGACGTCGATGAGCTGCGGGATGGCCGCGACTTGCAGCGTGAACCGGGCCTTGTCCGCGCCCGCTGCCAGCAGCAACGCCCGCGCGTTGGCGCGCCGCTCGGCAAGATCGACGCCGCCGCTCTGCGCCGCGATCACGTCGGCCTGCGGCAGCGACCAGTACCCAGCGGCGAGATGCGGGTTGACCGCGCCGAGCACGTCGCCGTCGCCGAATGAGAGATCGCGGATCAGCGTGTCGCGATCGAGCGCGAGATCGAGCGCGCCACGAACGCGCGGATCGTTGAACGGCGGCCGATCGCAGCGCAGCCCGAGCGCCACCCAGGCGAGCGCCGGTTCAGACGTCACATGCACGCTCTCGGAGATGTCGCGCGCCATCTGCGCCTCATGCTTGTCGCGGTTCGGCATGACGTCGGCCTGCCGCTGACGGAAGGCGTCGAACCTCACATCGTCGGACGGCGCCACCTGCCACTCCATCGCGTCGAGATACGGCACCGGCGCGCGATAGTAGTTCGCGTTGCGGACGAGACGGACGTCATCGCCCGGCGCCGCGCGTTCGATCTGAAACGGCCCGCTGCCGACGCCTGCCGCGCTGAGATTCGTCTCCGCATCGACGAGCTCGCGCGGGATGATCGCGCCGGCGGAGATGCCGCCGAGCTCTTGCAGCGTGTACGCGTACGGCCGCTTCGTGATCACACGCACGGTCGTCGCATCCGGAGTCTCCACGCGATCAAGGATCGTCGCATGCCAGGTCTTCGAAGGAACAAGCGGATTGTTGCGATACCGCGCGAGCGACCTGGCGATGTCCTCAGATGTGACGGCGCGGCCGTTGACGGGCGCGATCGACTGGAACTTGATGTCGGGCTTCAGCTTGAAGACATACGTCATCGCGTCGGTCTGCTCGACGCTAACGGCGTGATCGTAGATGACGCTCTCGTCGGCCGGGTCGACGTGCAGCATGTAGCCGTAGACGCGCGGGAAGATGCCGAGGCCGGTGCCGGTCTCGATCTGCGGATCGAGGCCCGACGCGATCGGCAGCGACGTCGCGGTGCGCAATGTGCCGCCCGGACGCGGCGCCTCAGCCGCGGGAGTCGTCGATGAAGCGGACTTGCCGTCGCCGCAGCCGACCGTCGCCAGCGCGACGGCCCCGGCGACCGTGCTGACGCCGGCCGCCAGTGCGCGGCGTCGCGAGAGACGCTCGCGCGCAATCCTCGACCAGTAGCCGTTGGTAGCAGTCATTGAGAGAGCCTGTCTGGAGTTGTCGGGCGCATTGCGTCCGTAGGGGTGCGCTACATTCACGCCGATCAGGCCCCGCATGTCAAGCGCGCCCTGCGCAGGCGTCGAGATGCTCAACGCGCGCAGATCCCGCGTCCGCGCAGGTCACGAGTGCGCGAAGATGTGCTGCAGTTCGTAGGGAACCGTCGTGGCGATTTGCTGAAAAGTGCAAGAGGTGGGCGGTTTGTCCGTGCGCCAGCGGACGAACGTGGCGGCGTGGCGAAAGCGATCGCCCTGCAGATAGTCAAACGTCACTTCGCAGACGAGCTCGGGACGCAGGCGGATCCAGCTCAGGTCCTTGGCGCCAGTCCAGCGGCTGGGCGAGCCGGGCGTACGGCCGCCGCCGAACCCCGACGCGTCGTCGTCCGTGATGTATGGGCGTAGCTTGTCGGCGAGCTCGCGCTTCTCGGCCGCCTTGAAGCTCGACGTATGGCCGACGTGGTGGAAGACGCCGTCATCGTCGTACAGCCCGAGCAGCAGCGACCCGACGGCGCGCTCATGCTCCCCCTTGTACCAGCGAAACCCGCCAATCACACAGTCCACGGTGCGCAGATGTTTGATCTTGAGCATGGCGCGCACACCCGGCTGATACACGCCATCCAGGCGTTTGGCGACGACGCCGTCGAGACCGGCCCCTTCGAATCGATCGAACCAGTCCGTCGCGAGAACCCGGTCGCGCGTCGCCGGCGTGACGTGCACGGGCAACACGACGTCGGCCAGCGCGCTCTCAAGTCGGGCGCGGCGTTGCTCGAACGCGACGGCGCGCAAATCGTCAGTGTCATCGGAGAGCATGTCGAATGCGACGAACGACGACGGCGTTTCGGCGGCGAGCTTGCGCACGCGCGACTCGGCCGGATGAATACGCATCTGCAGCGCGTCGAAGTCGAGACCGTGATCCGTCATGATCACGACTTCACCGTCGAGGATCATCGGGCCCGGTAGAACAGCAGCGAGGTTCGCCTGTAGCTCGGGAAAGTAACGCGCGAGCGGCTTGAGATCGCGGCTCTGAATGTAGGCTTCGGCGCCATCGAAGAAGACGATCGCACGGAAGCCGTCCCACTTGGGCTCATAGATCCACTCGGCGCCGTCAGGGATCTGCGGCGAGAGTTTGGCGAGCATCGGCTCGATCGGCGGCGCGAACGGCAGCGACGGCTCGTTCTTACTTCGCGTAGGCATAACCACAGCCTAGCGCGCCGGGATCGGCGACACTATTCGCCGCAGATGGTTCGTTGGATGCTCGGCAGCGACGACCGATCGACGCGGCCCGAAGCCGCGAGCCGTCGGACTGACGACGTTTGCCATACCGAACGTCTTACGCGGGGTTCGTTCGCTCCGCGAGCGGCCGCGCGTTGTCTTCGCGGCGATCGGCGCAGGTCGCATCGACGATGATCGCGTCGACGCCGATGGTGTGGACTTCGTTGGGGAAGATGTCGTGACGGCCACCGAGGCCGAGGATCCCCGACGTCGCCTCGTAGCATTCGATGGTCCCGTCGTCGTTGAGCATGATCTTGTCGACGGTGCCGATGGCGTCGCCGCCGTCGGTGAGCACCTTCGTGCCCTTGAGGTGGATGCCAGATTCGACGATCGCGTTCGCATGCTCCTGCGATGCCACAGGCTGCAGCGACGCCGCGCCCTCAACGGTAACCGCGTCCTTGCCCAGACCGCGGATGCGGTCGCGATCAATAAACAGCACGGCCTCCGAGGGACCGTCGCTCGACGACACCATCAGGCCGAGCAGCGCCTGCCGCGCCGGGTCAAAGAGGACGTCGCATACGTGGCCCAATTCTCGGCCTTCATCCGTGCCGACCACCGGCAGGGAGACAAGTTCGTTCGCATCGCGCGCCATGATGTGTGCCTTTCGTACGGTCTCCGGCAGGCACTGTCACACATCGTAGGTACCGATCTCGTTACAGGATCGCGCGCCCGCGTTGCACTTCTCACCCGCCACCGTGCGATGCTCGCACCCGCCGTCACTTGATACGCGGCTGTTAGCGGCTACCAGCGAGGGTCGATTGCCGAACAGCTGGAGGCGTCATACACTCAGAGCCAAGGCGAAACGGTGAAGCGAAGTGGAGGCTGTAATGCAGCAACATCAGGACGAAGGCGCCGCGACGCAGGAGATCCCGCTCAAGGTCTATCGCTCGGACGAGCGCCTGACCGTCGCGGCCCCGATGCCAGGACTCATGTCGAAAGACATCGACGTCGAAGTGCGCGCTGATGGTCGATTGATCCTTCACGGCGCGTTGCGAGGCGCCTTGAAGGGCCAGAACGATGTGCTCGCCGACGAGTGGAATCCGGGCCCGTATCATCGCGAGTTCGCGCTACCGAACGCGGTTGACGGTGAGATGGCCAACGTCACGTACAACAACGGCGTCATCGTCGTCGTGATGCCGCTGGCGGAACGGACGACGCCCGCGCACCTGGCGCTACAAGATGTCAACCAACACCAAGGTGAACGCGCCGGCAACGAAGGGCATCCAGTGCGAGCGACCGAGCCGGCACACTAACGTTACGCCGTACCCTGAATCGCGGCCGCCCGTGCGACGCAAGTGAAGTCATCGCCGTCGAGCGTGAACGCGAGTTCGTATTCGGCGTCGTTGTGTACCCGTGCGATCTCGGCGATCACCCACGCCGGGAGTCGCGCCGAGGCGACGGCGTCGCCGCTTCCGTCGCGGACGGCCATGCCATCGAGCAGCAGGATCACCTCCTCGCCTACGTCGAATGTCCTGTCTTCCGTGGTTGACATCACCTTCATCTCGCACTCCTGACTCGCTCTGGTCAACGTAGCGGCCTGCGGCGACAGTCTCTGTCGTCAAGACAGCCGTTCCATCGCGCATGTCAACCGCAGTACGATGATGCGATGACGCCTGTGCGACGTTCCGTCCGACTGAACCAGATCAAGGAGCTGCTGCGCGGGCGCAAAGGCGGCCTGACGGTTGAAGAACTGGCGCGCATGACAGGTGTCACGCCGCGCTCAATTCAGCGCGATCTGATCACGATCGAGTCCGAAGACGGCGTGCCGCTGGTCAACGACAAGAATCGCTACGCGCTGATGCGCGAGGAGCGTCTGTCGCCGCTCGACCTCACGCTGCAGGAGGCGCGCGCGGTGCTGATCGCGACGCGGCTGTTTCTGCGATACAGCGACGAGTGCGATGCGTTCGCGGCGACGGCGTTGAAGAAGCTGGCGCAGATCATGCCGCAGGCCGTCCGGGCGCAGGTGCGCGCGGCCGCCGAGTCGCTATCCGAGCGGCCGCTCGATCTCGACTTCACGCGCAACCTCAGCGCCGTCACCGACGCCTGGGCGCGCGGTCGCTACGTGCGCATCTCGTATCGCTCCGCCGGCAAGCAGCGCGCGAAAGAAGTGATCGTCGCGCCGTATTTTCTCGAGCCGAGCGCGGCGGGATTCGCGACGTACCTGATCGGCTACTCGCGGACGCACCAGCAGATCCGCACCTTCAAGATAGAGCGCATCGTTTCGGCCGAGATGCTGCCGGAGCACTTCGAGATGCCGGCGGATCTGCAGGTCGATGAGCTGCTGTCGTCGGCGTGGGGGATCATCTGGGGTGAGGGCATCGTCGTGCAGCTACGATTCGCCGCCGACGTCGCATGGCGCGTCAAGGAGTCGCGCTGGCATCCCTCGCAGTCGATCGACGAGTTGCCGGACGGCAGCTGCCTGATGAAGATCAGCGTCGCCAGCGTAATGGAGCTCGGCCGTTGGGTACGCGGCTGGGGCGACAAAGTGGAAGTATTGTCGCCGCGCGAGCTGCGCGAGGAGCTGCGCGACGAAGCGGTGCGGCTGGCGCGCATGTACACGCGCAAGCCGAAAGCGGTGCCGCGACGACGCTCGGCGCGAGTACGCGCGGCCGCTGCGCCGGGGATGCTGCCACTGCCGGGTTAGAGATTGTCGTTCATACGCGACTAGCGCGGCAGACGCTCGCCTACCGGCAGCAGCGGGTGCGGCGCGGCGTGCGGCTCGAGCTGATACCAGTAGGCCGTGCTCGAGTAGTCGTTCGAGAGATCGTTGGCGTGGCCGTGCTCGATCGTCACTTTGATCGACTCGCGGAAATGGATCGGGTCTTCGATGTGGAAGCGGTACATCGAATTCTTCCCGGACCACGGCCACACGTCGTTGCCTGAGTAGAGGGTGAGACCGTAGTACGGCGTGCAGAAGGGTTTCGCGGGGCAGAAGGCGGTGTTGAAGTAGTCCTCCGTGCCCGTGCCCCGCAGCGCCAGCTCGCCGTCGATCCAGATCATGTCGTCGCCTTCGCCGTACCAGTCGTTCTGCTGCTTCTCGAAAACATCAATGTTCATGTTGCAGCCGACGTAGTGGCCGCGCCCGGTCGCATCGAGGATCACGTAGTTGCCGGCGCCGTCGAGATTCGGACGTGACCACGCTTCCAGACGTTCGGCATTGTTGTGCGCCTCACCCTTCTTGCCCCAACCGTCGGTCGGGTTCTCGCGGCGCCACTGCGCGTGAAAGCACGCGGCATCGGGCTGAGGCGCGTCGTACTGCTCGTAGTCGACGTAGAAGTAGAGAATCAGCGACCGCTCGCCGTCATTCGTTATGTCGATTCGGCCGCCGCTGCTGAACGGCATCGGGAAGAAGCAGTTGAAGCTGCGGCCATCCCGCGGGCTCATCGCCAGCGGCTGCGACCAGAATTCGACCATCATCGCGTGGCCGACCCCGAAGAAGTCGCCGAGCGGCGCTTCGACACATGGAGTCGCCGACCCGTCCCAGTACATGCGGAGGACGCTACGGCGCAGGTACGCGTCTTCGCGGGACATCGTCGTCATCCAGATGTGGCGGACGGCGCCGGGACCGGACATCTCGGCAAGCGTGCGCGTCTCGCCCGGCCGGATGATCCAGAAGTCGGCGTTGCCGCCCGTGATGTCCCACGAGGACGCCCGCCGACGACGCGCATCGCGCAGCGTCGCGAGATTGCCGAGGCCGCCGAGCAGTCCGTCAGTCATTCAGCACCTCGGGGGCAGCACGGCGCGGCTACGCCTTCGCCGGCGCGAACTCGGTTTCGATAACGGAGTCGTAGAGCTTCACCTGGGGCGGCCCCTCGAGCACGCCCATCAATGAACCGCCGCCGCGGTGTCCCGCCACGAAGGCCTCGCTCTGCGTCCAGGCCGTGAAGGCGTCGCGCGAGGCCCAGGTGCTGTGGCTGATGTAGTCGCCGGGCGCGTCACCCCGCAGCAGCGCGAAGCGCACGAAGCCGGGCACGCCCTGAAGATGCGTTTCGCGGGAGCGCCAGACCTCCTCGAAGTCCGGCTCCTTGCCGGTGACGACCTTGAAGTTGTTCATCGCGATAAACACGCCGATCCTCCGATCGCTGTTGGTTTGGCTATTGGCGGGCGGCTCGTGTGAGTTTCGATGCATCGTATCAGGCGAACGCACCAAGAACCCGAAGCGCGCGCTTCGGGTTCGGTCTGCGAATCGATACGAAACGGAATGCGCGCCCCGGCTACTTGCCGCTGGGGAACTGCGTCATGATCGTGATGATCGCAGGGCCTAGAATGACGATGAAGAGCGTCGGGAAGATGCACAGGACGAGCGGGAAGAGCATCTTCACCGGGGCCTTGTAGGCCGCTTCCTCGGCGCGCTGGCGACGGCGGATGCGGAGCTGGTCGGCCTGGACGCGCAGCACCTGGCCGACGGACGATCCCATCGCTTCGGCCTGGATGACGGCGTTCGTGAACTGAATGAGGTCGGGCACGCCGGTGCGCTCGCCAAGCTCCTTCAATGCGTCTCGGCGCGATTTGCCAAGCGCGATGTCGCGCAACGCGCGCGAGAGCTCGTTGGCGAACGGACCTTCGACCTTCTCGGCGACGCGGGAGAGCGCGGCATCGAGGCCGAGGCCCGCTTCGACGCAGGTAGTGATCAGATCGAAAGCATCAGGCAGGCTCTTGATGATCGCGTTCTGCCGCTGCTTTGCGCGCGAGCCGATCATATAGAACGGCATGTAAAAACCGATCAGCGTGCTCAGGGCGAGCAGGCCGAGCGGCAACAGCCCAAGCTTCGCGCCCGTGACGAGGACGATCATGATGCCCAGGCCGACAGAGGCTGACGTGGAGACGAGCACCATCGTGAGGAAGCCGTGCATATTCATCGGCTCGCCAGCGTAGACGAGCTTCTTCTCGACGCCCTTGAGCATGCCACGCGGCAGGATCGAACCGAAGCCTTCGGCGGCGCCTCCGAGCAGTGGCTTCATGACGCGGCCGCCGAATCCGACGCGTGCGGGCGCGACAGGTTGCGCATCTGCTCCGCCGCGCTTGAAACCTTCGAGACGTTCGCGCGCGGCGACGGAGTTGGCCGAGCGGCCGTTAGCCGCCAGTCCAAGGACGGCGAACACCACGGCCGAGAACACCATCATGGCGATGACGAGCGCGAGGGGATCCATCGCTATACCTCGATCTTCAGAATGCGCTGAATGACCATGATGCCCATCGTCTCCAGCGTCAGGGCGGTGACGAGCATGCCCTTACCCATCAGCGTCGTGAACAACGGCGAGATGTAGTCCGGACTCATGAACTGGAACATGACGCCGACGCCGACGGGCAACATGCCGATGACGATGCCGGTGAGCTTCTGTTGCGCGGTCAGCGTCTGGATCTCGCCGCGGATGCGGATGCGCTCGCGCATCGTCTCGGCGACGGTATCGAGAATCTCGCCGAGGTTACCGCCGACCGTGCGCTGGACGAGGATGGCCGTGACGACGATGTCCAGGTCGTAGCTCTCGCCACGCTCGCTCAACGCGAGGAGCGCTTCTTCGGCGCTGGACCCGATGTTCATTTCGTGGATCGTCCGCCCGAGCTCCGTGGAGATCGGGTGCGACATCTGCTCGGCGCACGCGGAGAGCGCCTGAAGCAGGCCGAAGCCGGCCTTCAACGCGTTCGAGATCATCGTCAGCGCTTCGGGCAGTTGCGCGTTGAGCTTCCCGACGCGCGAGCTGCGCCGGTGGTTCAAGTAAAACTTCGGCAGGTTATAGCCAACGACGGCCAGCACGGCGCTTGCGAGATAGCCGAGGCCTCCGTGAAGGAAGAGGATCGGCGCAATGAGACCGGCGAGGGCGAGCGCGAGGCGCCCGACGATGAACTCGCCTGGGGAGAGCGTCATGTCCGCGCGCTCGAGCTGCGCGGCCAGGCGCTCGCCAAGATTGCCCTGCGCCATCTTCGAGAAGACGCCCTTGCCGAGATTCGTGCTGCGCAGCGCGGCGGGGCCGGTCTCGACGACGGAAGTGCCCGACATGAGGCCCTGGAGGCGGCCGCGGACCGCCGTCGACGACGCCGGCATGGCGTTGCCATAGAAGGCGAACATCGCGACGACGACCGTCGCCATCACGGAGAGTGCTGCTACGGCTGACAGAGGATCGACGTTCATTTACATACCCGCGATTGCAAAGAGGTCGGACGGCAGATGAATGCCGAGGACCTCGAACTTCTCGGAGAACTTCGGCCGGATGCCGGTTGTGCGCAGCTCGCCGAGAATGCGGCCGTCGGTGTCGACGCCGGTCTGCTCGAAGCGGAACAGGTCTTGCATCGTCACGACCTGACCCTCCATGCCGGAGACTTCGGCGACGCTGACAACTTTGCGCGTGCCGTCCGGGAAGCGCGCGATCTGGATGACGACGTGAATGGCGGACTGCATCTGTTCGCGAATCGCCTTCACCGGCAGCTCGAAGCCGGCCATCATCACCATGTTTTCGATGCGGGCGAGCGCGTCGCGCGGCGTGTTGGCGTGGACCGTGCCGAGCGATCCTTCGTGACCGGTATTCATCGCCTGCAACATGTCGAAGGCTTCGGGGCCGCGAACCTCACCGACGAGGATGCGATCCGGACGCATACGTAGCGAGTTGCGGACGAGGTCGCGCTGCGTCACCTCGCCCTTGCCTTCGAGCGACGGCGGGCGCGCTTCGAGCGTGACGACGTGCCCCTGCTGTAGCTGTAGCTCGGTCGGATCCTCGATTGTGACAATGCGCTCGGTGTCCGGGATGAACGACGACAGCGCGTTGAGCATCGTCGTCTTACCAGAGCCGGTGCCGCCGGAGATGATGATGTTGAGCTTGGCCTGCACGCAGGCGCGGAAGAACTCGCCGAGCTCATTGCTCAAGGCGCCGGTCGCGACGAGATCGTTGATCGTCATCTTGTCGGCGCGGAACTTTCTGATCGTGATCGTCGGGCTCTTCGGCGCGACGGGCGGGATGATCACGTTCACACGCGAGCCGTCGGGCAGGCGCGCATCGACCATCGGCGACGATTCGTCGACACGACGGCCAAGCGGCGCGACGATGCGCTCGACGATGCGCATGATGTGCTGATCGTCGCGGAAGCGGACGGAGCTGAGGTAGAGCCGCCCCTCCTTCTCGTAGAACACGGTGTCCGGGTGGTTGACCATCACTTCCGAGATCGCGTTGTCGCGCAGCAGCGGCTCGAGCGGCCCGAAACCGAGGACTTCGTCCGCGACGGCGGAGACGAGTTCGTCGCGCGTCGTGCCGACGATGCCCGGCATCTCCTGGGCGATCAGCGTGCGGGCTGCCTGTTCGACGGCTTCGCGTGCCTTGTCCTTGCCGAGACCCTCGAGCTTGTTGGGATCCAGCTCTTCAATCAAGCGCTGATGTAGCGTGAACTTCAGCTCGTTCAGCGCCACGACGTTCTGCGAGAGCTGGCCCGGGCGATTGAACGTCGCCGAGCCGCCGCCGCCCGCGGGCGTGCCGTTGCCGGAGGGGGCATTGCCGCCGCCGGGCTGAATCTTGCGCGTCTGCCACTGAAACTGGCTCATAGTCGTGCTCTCCCGGCGCTACGCCGTCCGCCCCAACACGCGGTCAAGGAACCCACGCTTCTCGGTCTTGGTGCCCGTGAGCGCGTGTGCCAGTTCTATAATCGACCGCGAAACGCGGGCGTACGGCTTTGCGATGACAATTGGCTGGCCCAATTGCGTGCTTGTCGAGACGCTGAGGTCGTGCGGGATGCGCCAGAAGACGTCGTACTCCAGCACGCGCGAGACATCCTCTTCACGGAGACTGTTCGCTGCCGTCGAATGGTTGATCGTCAGCTTCACCTTGTCTTCGGAGACGGCGGCGGCGCGCAGCATCTCGAGCGCCAGCGCCGTGTCTTTGATGCTGGCGATATCCATGCTTGTCACGAGCAGGATCAGGTTCGCCAGCTCCAGCGTGGCGGCGATCAGCTCGTTGAACGTGCCGGGCGTGTCAATGACGACGTAGTCGTGCGTCTGCGCCAGCAGCTCGACGATCTTCTCGATGTGCTGCGGCGTCATGTTGCGCCATTCGGTCGGGTGCAACGGCGCCGGCAAAATCGAGACGCCGCTGTGGTGCTTGACCAGGTAGTCGCGGATCTTGTCGCGGTCGATCTCGTCGATCTTCCGCGCCACATCGGCGATGCTCGCCTCGACGGCGACATCCATCATGATCGCGACGTCGCCGAAGCGCGTGTCCATATCGAGCAGGCAGACGTTGGCGCCGGTGATCTTCGCAAGCGTCGTCGCCAGGTTGGTCGAGATCGTCGTCTTGCCGATGCCGCCCTTGGCGCCGAAAACCGTGATTACCGTCCCGCGCGCCGAGATTTCAGGCGAGCTACCGTCCGCGCGGAGGCGCTTGCGCTCTTCCTGCTCGAGCACGCCGTAGACGGCGCGGCTCAGCTCTTCGGGCTTCAGCGGCTTGACGAGATAGTCGCGGGCGCCGGCGACCATCGCCCGCCGCACAGATTGCGCATCGGCGAGCGACGAGTAGACGATCGTCGGCGCGTTCGGCACGGCGTCGGCAAGCTGCTCGATCGTTTGGAGCGCGAGCGCGACGGGCTCTTCGACGGAGACGACGAAGACGTCCGGCGGCCGCTCCTTCGCGACGGTCACCGCCTCGACGCCGTAGCCGGACTCGCCGACCACAGAGAAGTGGGCGAGCTGGACGGCGCGCTTCGTCTCGGCCCGGCTACCGAGTTCCGGGTCTACGGTGACGACTTCTGGATTCCTCGCCATCGGCTGCGTCTCCTACGTTTGGTAACCAACCGTTTCTCGCTCGGCGCGAGCCTTACTTCTGTGCGAACGTGTCCTGCAGGATGCGCAGGACATCCGGCGGCAGCAGGCCCGGCGAGAGGAACTGGATCTCGTCGGCCGGCGGAATGATCGCCTCGTCGCCGGGGTTGCGCAGCGCGGTGCGCAAGATCCCCGTGTTCTCCGCCATCAGCAAGATGTCGGCCTGCGCGGGCGTCAGGAGTAGCGTGATCGTCGATGCGTCGGGCACCTGCTTCGGCTGGTTCGCGGCGACCGGATTGCCATTGGCGTTGTTTGCATCGCTCGCGCCGCCGACTGGCGTCGTCGAGCCGACGGGGCCGGATGGCACGATCTGCTGGGCGACGGCGGCGACCTGGACGTTCTGCACGATCGGGCGAGAGAAGACGATCGCGCTGGTCGTGAACGTCTTGCCGTTGTTGCCCGGGCCTTCGATGCCGTTCTTGCAGCAGACCCAGATGACGTCGATGTAGTCGCCGGGAAGAAGCAGTCCACCGGCTGTCGACACCTGGTTCGCGGAGATCGAGAAGGCGCGCTTGCCCGCTGGCACGACGGGCGCGAGCGCCTCGCCCAGATTCGGCTTGGAGGTGTCAACCACGGCAGTGGTCGAGACCTGCTGATTCACCTCGACCGGGAACTTCGTAACCTTGCCGACGACCTCCTGGATGTTCGTGTAGGCGCCGGTCGTCACGGCGTTCGCCGAGACGTTCTTCACCTCGAGCATGTCGGCGGTGACGGTCGTGCGTTGCTGAATCGGAATCTTGGCGACGACCACCTGCTGCTCGCCCGCGCCCGCGCTGGAGACGTTCGACGATGAGCTGCCGCCGGACGAGATCTTGGCGTAGACGAGCGCTGCGCTCAGCGCCGCCAGCAGGATCGCGACCAACAGAAAGCGCCGGTTCATCCGGCCGGCGCCGCCACTTGCCACTCGTTGTGCCATGATCATCCCCCAATGTGGAATCGGGCCTGCCCGTCCGAATGGCAGCGGCCACTACGCTTGTATAGGTATCGGCGCGGCGCGCCCCCGCTTTACGTCGCCGGCAGCCGCCTTCGCCGGCCTTCGGCTCAAACTAAACCGCGGGATCGAGCAGCTTCATCTGCTTCCGCAGGGAGTTGAGCGCCCGATGCTGGATCACCCTGATGGCGGCGACGCTCTTGCCGATGATCTCGGCGACTTCCCGGTAGTCCAGATCCTCGATGAAGCGCAGGATGATCACCTGGCGCTGCTCCTCGCGCAGCAGCAGGATCGCCTCCCGCACCAACTCCTCCTCGGCCGTCGTCTCGTAGGCGGATTCGGGGCTGCGGCGCATCTTGTCATCGATGATGCCGTCGTGGAGCTGCGATGACTCGCGGCGCGAGCGCAGGTGGCTGACGCCGAGGTTGTGAGCGATGCGGAGCAGCCACGAGACGAACGGTGCGCCGCGCACCTGGTAACGCGGGATGGCCTCCCAGGCCCGCAGGAACGTCTGCGCCGTGAGATCCTCGGCCTCGGTGGCGTTTCCGACCATGTAGTAGATGTGGCGGTAGACACGGACGACGTAGCGGTCGTAGAGCTCGCCAAAGGCGTCCTGATCCTTCTGGATGGCGCGCAGGACGAGCGGCAGATCGTCGTTCGCGCGGGGGGCGGCGGCGCTGTTCGCACTGACCATGCCTGCTCCACTTTCAACGCTGCGGGACGTCCGGCTTGAAAGATCAGGAGGCTGTCGCGCGCGTTCCCGCGCATTCCCTTACGGGAGCCCCCGCATGTCCCAATGAAGATCGGCATCACGCGGGCGGCGCTTGAGGGGTGGTTGCTGGTGTTTGGTGGGGCGAGGGGCGAGGGCTGTTGGCTGCTGGCGGCTGACTAAACGGCAGGCGATGGTCAGCCGGAAACGTAGCGTCGCCGCCGATGAGGCTGGGCCGAGGAAATCGTCAGTCGGAGTCGCGGGTGCGTCCCGTCCGAAGGGCATTCGCCAGCCCGACGATCAGGGCGAGCCCCATCGCCGCGGGATACAGCGCGACCAGCACGCCGACGAAGATGGCGAGCCAGGCTGCAGCAAGCGGAAAGGTCACGATGGCACTCATGAGCATCCAGCGTTGCCGCTCGCGGGCGCTCTTGGCCAAAACGAAGTGCACGCTCGAAATCGCCGAAACGACGACGACGATTGCAGCAACGCATCCACCCGACACGAGGAGGACGATCATGTCTCATCTCGAGCAGGATCTTCGCGCGTAAATCGAAGTAATGCAGTGCAAACCGCGACGAACAAAATGGACAGGACAACGAACCCGACGCCGCTCTCGATCTTGAACGTGAGGAGCATCCAGATTCCTATCACGAACAGGCCAGTGCCAATGACAGAACGCGTAGTTGTTAGCTGCTCGCGCACACTCCTGACGGCAGCCAACCGAGGCGTAGCGATGCCGACCATCAGAGACCCGATGACGGCGAATCCCGCGAACCCGACAAGAAAGTTCGACGCGAAGAGACCGGCGGCGGCGAGTGTCATGGCTGTTTCCCAGGTCCGGCCGACGCAGAATCTTCGCGGGTAAATCGAAGTAATGCAGTGCAAACCGCGACGAACAAAGCGGACAGAACAACGGCCCCGATTCCGCTCTCGAGTCTAAACGTGAGCAACAGCCAAATGCCCATCAAGAACATTCCACTGCCACTAACCCATCGAAGCGTGCTCAACACTTCCCGCACACTTCGCGCTGCTGACAACCGTGGCGCCCCGACTCCGACCATGAATGACGTTACTACAGCGACCCCGGCGAACCCGACGAGAATGTTCGAGGTAACGAGTCCGGCAGCAGCGATCACCTGTACATTTCTCGCTTCAATTCAAAACTGAAACTCACGAAGCTTGTTCAGCTTCCTCTTCGAAGCCCATGTCGTGGGGCATCATGTTCATCAGGCTCGGACGAGCTTCGGCGATCGGGGCATCCCCGAGCTTCAGCGGCGCGGGGCGCGGCGCTGGCTTCGGGCTGTCGCGGAGGACGCTCGCGGAGGGCGTCGTGGTCGCGTCTTCTACCGGCGACTCTTCCGGCAGCAGGCGGAACTCGAACCGGTGCTCGCCGATCTCGAAGATCTCGCCGGGGTCGAGCATCGTCCAACCGCCGCTGACGCCGTCGCTGGCGATGACGGTGAGGCGCGTCATCTTGTGCACCATCAGCGCGCCCTTGCGCACCCAGATGCGCGCCTCCTCAGCCGAGAGCGACGTATCGGCGATGCGCACGGCGCACTTGATGCCGGAGCCGATGCTGACGGGCTTACCGCCCACGACGTACTCGCTGCCGAGATCGGATCCTGATCGCGAGATCAGCACGCCCATCGGCTCGCCGATCTCCTCGGCCACGAAGCTGTCGTCGACCTCAAGATCGGGCGGCGGCGCGCTGACGCGGCGATGCGGCGTCGTCCACGGCGTCACGCGCTGATCCGGCGCCAGCGCCAGCTCGACCGGTTGGCCGCGGCGACGGAGTAACACCGCGCCACCGCCGCCGAAGAGCGCGAGTACCGCCAGCACGGCGACGATCGGGATGATCGGCAATCCGCCGCCACCGCTCGGGGCGTTCGTCGACGTCGGCGCTGAGGCGCCGGCGGGCGGCTGCGACGTGAAAGTGATCGGCGCCGCATCGATCGGCTGCGCGCCGGTGGTGACGGCGATCTTCAACGTGTGCTCGCCGCCTCCGAACGATTTCGGATCGTAGGTGAATGTGAATGGCGCCGTGACGCTCTCGAAGACGTTGACGCCGTCGACGGTGTAGGCCACCTTCGTCACCGGCTGCTTGCCGGTCGAGGCGACGCTGATCTGCCGCGGTTCGGTCAGCGATTCGCCGGTCGAGAGGCCGGTGACGCTGATCTTCGGCGCGACGAATGCCGCCGTCGGGTGGAACGTGGCCGAGGCCGTCGCCGACTTGCCGACCGTCTGCAATTGCAGCGAGATCGCAGCCTCGGATGAACCAGCGGCGGCGGAGGCGTCGAACGTGACGAGATACTGATTCCGCAGCAACTGGCCGATCTCGCGGTAGACGCCGTTGATGTCGCTCGGTCGCGCCGCCTCCAGATACGAGCCGTGCGTGCCGTCGGCAAGGCTCGTCAGATACGTCGGATCGGCGACGGCGTTGCCCTCGGCGACGGCGAAGAAGGCGACGCCGGAGGCGCGCGCCGAAGCTAGCGCGGCAGTGCTATCGACGTCGGTGACGATCGCGTCCTGGGCGCCGTCGGTGAGGAGGATGACGGCGCGGCGGGTGGCGGTCGATTGCGAGATCTTGACGGCGGCGGCGGCCGTCGCCTTGAAGAGCTCCGTCTGGCCCTTGGCGACGAGTCCGTCGAGCGCGCTATCGAGCGCGGCGTGATCGTTCGTGAAGTCTTGCGGCACGGTGATCGAGTTCGCGAAGCGCATGATCGCGACGTGGTCGTCCGGGCCGAGGTCGGCGATGAACGATTTGGCGGCGGCTTTCGCGCCTTCGAGCGCATCGCCCTTCATGCTACCGCTGGTGTCCATGATAATGATCACGTCAAGCGGCAGATTCTGCGACGCCGCAAGCTGCGCGGTGGCGACCTTCGCGGGTTTGCCGGCGACGGTGATCGTGAAGTTGGCGGGCGTCAGCGACCGCAGGTCGTCGCCCGAGGCGTCTTCGACGCTGACGAGCGCGGTGGCGTTCGGGTACTCGCCCTCGGAGACGCTGGCGACGCTGGTGCGCAGCGCCGGCTGCTGCGCCTGCGCGGCGCTCAGCATCGATCCGGCGACGCAGAGTACGGCGGCGATGGCGGCGATTCGCATCAACATAGTCGTTCTCCGAACATCGCTCCCGCTCTGCGTTCGCAAGCTCACTGGCGACTCGTCCGCCGCCGTGTGGCAGTTTCTTGACCAGCGGAAGTTCGCCGCCCGAAACCCTTGACAGTCGCCCTACCTCGTGGCAGGATCAGCCCACGCCTGCGAGGGTGGTTTCGCAGAGCGACAGACACTCTAGTATCGACCGATTCTGCGCCGCTCTGAGCGGTGCAAGCGCCAGGCAAGGACGCGAGGCGCGAGTCCGATGCCTTTCTCTGTGCGCGCCTCTTGGGCCGCGCATGTGGTTCTTCCCGCCGCCGGCGGGAAGCTGCGATTGGGGCTACGGGCCCAGGGGACGCGCGTTCAGGAGGCGGGGCCTGGCTGGCGTCCTCTGGCCCCAACCCGTTTTCACCCAATGCTTGATGGTTGCGATAGCAGCGCGTCCGCGCCGCCAGGTTTCACTGTGTGCTCAGGCTTTCGCGCGTTCAACCGATACTCCTAGCGGAGGACACCGGGAGAGCCGCCGCTCGTCTGTGTCTCCGTGCGATCAGATCGGCGATTGCGGCGGCCGGGAGCGCATGTGACGGACAATCGCGCCTTCACACTAAGGAGCGGGGCATGACGATCGAGACCGTGGGCGCGCGCCCGTCGCTGCTCGATTCGTCGATCGCCCGCAACGGCAACGGCCACGCCGCGGCCGATGACGGCGCCGGCGCCGCGCCGTTCGTCACGCAACCGCAGACGATCGAAGAAACCGGCCTCGATTTTTCGATGGTGCTGGATCTCGTAGTGAAGGCGATCTACTTCGCCGGCCGTCCGGCGGCGCGCCAGATCGCCGCCCAGCTGGCCCTCAACTTCTCCGTCGTCGACGAGGTCTTCCAGTTTCTCAAGCGCGAGCAGCTGGCGGAGGTCGTCGGCAGCTCGGGCATGGGCGAGCAGCTCTACCAGTACTCACTGTCGGCGAAGGGGCTGGAGAAGGCGGAAGAGGCGCTGGCGCGCAACCACTACATCGGTCCGGCGCCGGTGCCGTTCGACCTGTATCTGGAAGTCCTCAAGCGGCAGTCGATCCGGGCGATGCGGGTGACGCCGGGCTCGGTCGACCAGGCGCTCTCGCATCTCGTGCTCGATCCGGTGGTGGCGGCGGCGCTCGGTCCCGCCGTGAACTCGGGACGCTCGATGCTGTTGTACGGCGGCTCAGGCAACGGCAAGAGTACGATCACCGGCGCCATCGGCCGCATGCTGCCCGGCGAGGTGCTGATCCCGTACGCGATCGACCTCAATGGCATCATCGTCAAAGTCTTCGATCCTCGCGTGCATCACGAACTCGCCGCCGATCAACAGATGGATCGCCGGCACGACGGGCCCGGCAACGGCGCCGAACGCCGCCGCGATCGGCGCTGGGTCGTCGCGCGACGGCCCATGATCACGGCCGGTGGCGAGCTGACGTTGAAGGAGCTGGAGCTGCGATACTCGCCGCAGTCGAACTTCTACATCGCGCCACTGCAATGGAAGGCGAACAGCGGCATCCTGATCGTCGACGACTTCGGCCGACAGATGATCCAGCCGAAGGAGCTGTTGAATCGCTGGATCGTGCCAATGGAGGAGCGCGTCGACCACCTCTCGCTGCACACCGGCGACATGGTCGAGGTGCCGTTCGACGTGCTGTTGATCTTCTCGACGAACCTGCACCCGTCGCAGCTCGGCGACGAGGCGTTCTTCCGCCGCATCCGTCACAAGATCGAGATCCCCGATCCGTCGCGTGAGCAGTTCGTTGAGATCCTGGCGCGCGTCTGTCAGCAGCGCGAGATCCCGATGGACGCCGCGGCTGCGAACTATCTCGTCGAGACCTACTACGACCGCCTCAGCCGCGGCTTCAAGGGCTGCCATCCGCGCGATATCGTCGACATCATGGCGGATATCTGCATGTACCACGGCGAGCCGCCCAGCTTCACGCGAAAGTACCTCGACCAGGCCTGCCACTCCTACTTCGTCGCGTTGCAAGAAGAGGCGCAGCGCGTCCGTCAGGAAGCCGCCTTCGGCGGCCTCGCGGCGGCGTAGCGCGGAGGCGAGAGGCGAGAGGCGGGACGCGGGACACGGGACGCGGTGGCCAGATGCAGTCTCTGCGACTAGCTTCAGACCGACTCCCCCACTCTCGCGATCACGCTCCATGAATCTTCCGCGTCCCGTTTCCCGCGTCCCGCCTCTCGCCTCCAAGATCAGCTACACTCGCGGCGGAGGCCTCCAACGATGGCGATCCGCATCCTGGCACCGCATGAGGCGGCGAAGATCGCGGCTGGAGAAGTCATCGAGCGCCCCGCCTCCGTCGTCAAAGAGCTCGTCGAAAACTCACTGGACGCCGGCGCGACGCAGATCTCCGTCGAGATCCGCGACGGCGGGCTGACGCTGATCCGGGTCGCCGACAACGGCTGCGGCATCGAGCCGAACGAGCTGCGCATCGCCTTCGAGCGCCACGCCACAAGCAAGGTCGCCGGCGAAGATGATCTCTGGCGTATCGCCACGCTCGGCTTTCGCGGAGAGGCGCTGCCGAGCATCGCCGCCGCCGGCGACGTCGAACTCCTGACGCGCGTCGCCGGCAACGACGTCGGCGCCCGGCTGCGGCTGCGCGACGGCGAGATCGCCGACGAGGGAGCGGGCGCGGCGTCGCCGGGGACCGTGTTTACGGTACGACGGCTGTTCTCGTCGCAGCCGGCGCGGCTGAAGTTCGTGCGCGCGCCAGGCAGCGAATCGACGCAGGTCTCGGCCGTGATCATCCACTACGCGATGGCGTATCCGGAGGTGCGCTTCGAGCTGACGGTGGACGGCCGGACGACGCTGCAGTCGCCGGGCAGCGGCGAGATGATCGAGGCGATCGCCGCCGTCTACGGCGCCGATGTCGCGGCAGCGGCGATTGACGTGAGCGCGCCGGCGCAGCATGAGGGCGAAATCGGCGTCCGCGGCGTCGCCGTCGAGCCGGCGGTGCATCGCGCGTCGCGCAACTACATCGGCCTGTACGTGAACCGTCGCTGGGTGA
>JBBQVO010000038.1:0-21744 GCA_038211505.1 Dehalococcoidia bacterium
AACGCGCCAGCGCGGCGCATCGCCGCCGCTGCCGCGCTGCTGGCGACGGTCCGCGCGCCATCGGACCTGCTGCGCATCGTCGATGCGGCGACGGTCAACGAGGCGATCGCGCCGCTCTGCGTCCAGGCGACCGGATTCTGGCGCGATCACTACGATCTCTGCGCGCCTCCGTCCCGGCTGCCGGCTGGCTACGTCGGCCGCGGCCGCGCCATCGAGATGATCACGAACGTCATCCTGCCTGCCGCCTGCGCCGGCGGCGACGCCGCCCTCGCGGCCAAGGCCCGCGCGCTCTTCGCGCGGCTGCCGCGGCCGGCGTCCTACGGCGTCACGAAGTTCATCGAGGAGGCGCTGGCGTCGGACGGCGCCCGCGTGCCGATCACCGCCCGCCGCGCCCAGGGCTTGCTGGAGCTCCAGCGCAACTGGTGCACGGAGAACGGCTGCGGCCGCTGCGCGCTGAGCCGCTAGCGCGGCGGCGGTTGGCTGTTGGCGGTTTGGCGGTTGGTGCTTGGCGTTGGCGGTTGGCGGTTGGCGTTCGCTCTGTGCTCACTGCGCTCGGGGCTCGCCTCTTTTTGCAATCGCAGCGTAGGGGATCACGGTCGGCGACAAATGTCACGTACAGGCCCAGATCGACATACCGAGAACGTAGGGACGCAGCTTTAGCTCCGTCCGTGTCGGACGACGAGCAATGTCGTTATCGTCGATTCGGTTCGATACGAACACCTGCCCAGATCGACGTACCGGGAACGTAGGGACGCAGCTTTGAGCTCCGTCTGTCGTCGGACGACGAGCAATGTCGTTGTCGTCGATTCGGTTCGATACGAACACGGACGGAGCTAAAGCTGCGTCCCTACGTCCTCATTTGGAGCAGCGGAAGCAACAACGAATTCTGGCGATGACGGTTAACGACGAAGGCCATGAAAGATCGAAGGGATGCGCCGCGATAAGTGATTGCACGTGTACCCTGCGCACGTGCGAGATCCTGCCGCGTTGGTGCGGGCGCCGTCGGTCAAGCGACGAACCTTCACCGCGCGCGCTCGCCCTCATACAACCGGTGCTCGGCGATGTAGGCCTCGACCGCCGCGGGCACGAGATAGCGGATCGAGCGCCCTTCGCGGACGCGGGCACGGATGTCGGTCGAGGTGATCTCGATGCGCGGCATCGGCAACTCCGCGATGCTCGACTTCAGATCGGCGGCGGGCACCCGCAGCGCCTGAGCCGTCGCGTCGATGTCCACGGCCACGTCATCGCCGCGCGGCGCGACGGCCAGCGTCGCTTCGCGCAGAATGCGTTGGGGCTCGTGCCAGTTCGGCAGGTCCGCCAGCGAGTCGGCCCCGATGATGAAGTAGAAGGCGTCGTCCGGATGCTCCGCCGCCAGCTGCGCCAGCGTGTCCGCCGTGTACGTCGGCCCCGGCCGCCGCAGCTCGATCTCGCTGATCTCGAATGCGCCGTCGCGCGCGTCGCGGCTGTCGCCGCGCCGATCAGCGTCGCCCGCGCCGTCGCTGACACCGTCGTCGCGATCCTCGACCGCGCCGTCGCCGATCGCCAGACGCAACATCGCCAGGCGGTGCGCGGCCGGCGTGATCGCGCGGTGGCTCTTCCGCCACGGCTGCCCCGCCGGCACGAACAGCACGCGATCGAGCCCGAGATGCGCGCGCGCCTGCTCGGCGAGGATCAGGTGCCCGAGATGCACCGGGTCGAACGTGCCGCCTAGGATGCCGGTGTTCACGTTGGTGGCTGGTGATTGGTGATTGGTGATTGGTGGGGGCGGTGCGGTTGTCGATCGTGGGTTACGGAGTGCCGAGCACAACTCGCACGCCCGGTCCACCGTATCCTCTTAAACATTGACCATAGCTTCAAAGGGGATTGTCCTCGTCCGACGACGGACGGAGCTAAAGCTGCGTCCCTACGATCTTCGTACTCGCCTATCGCCTATCACCTGGCCTATCACCTATCACCTGTCCATATTGACTTGTCGCGTCGTTGGGTATCCTACTCGTCCCACGACGGACGGAGCTAGAGCTGCGTCCCTACGATCTCGGATGCTCCCGATCCACCACCCACAACCGATCACCCACAACCTCACGCTATTCTTCCCACCGCAACTCGACGTCGCCGAAGCGGACGGGGTCGCCTTCTGTGACGCCGGCGCGGCGCAGCGCGTTGACGACGCCCATGCGGCCGAGGCGGCGCATCGTCTCGGCGCGCGACTCATCCGACTGCAGCGCCAGCATCTCGACGAGCAGCACCGGCTGATCGCCGACGACGCGCCAGACGCCGTCCGCATGTTCGATGCGGAAGCGCGGGCCGCGCGGCTCCGGCCGCAGCACCTCGAGCGTCGAATCTTGCGCCGGCACCGGCTCGTGTTCGCGCAGCCGCTCCAGGCGCTCGAAGGCGAGTTTCACCAGCTCCGCCGTGCCGATGCGCGCCGCCGCCGACATGAAGACGTACGGCCGCCCGAGCCGCTCGGCGATGGCGATCAGTTCGCCGCGCCGCGCCTCCGCCTCCGGCACATCCATCTTGTTGAAGGCGACGATCTGCGGCCGGCCGGCCAGCTGGCCGTCGGCGTACGATCGCAGCTCGTTGTCGATGACGTCGATGTCGTGCGCCGGATCCGGCTGCGACGCGTCGACGACGTGGATCAGCAGCCGCGTCCGCTCGATGTGGCGCAGGAAGTCGAGGCCCAAACCGTGCCCTTCGTGCGCGCCCTCGATCAGGCCGGGGATGTCGGCCATCACGTACGAGTCGTAGCCGACTTCGACGACGCCGAGCACCGGCTCCAGCGTCGTGAACGGGTAGTCGGCGATCTTCGGCGTCGCCCGCGACACCGCCGCCAGCAACGTCGACTTGCCGGCGTTCGGCAGGCCGGCGAGGCCGACATCCGAGAGCAGCCGCAGCTCCAGCTCGATGCGCAAGTCGTCGCCGCGCTGTCCGGTCTCCGACATGTGCGGCGCCTGGTTGCTCGGCGTGGCGAAGTGCTGATTGCCACGGCCACCGCGGCCACCGTGCGCGATCGTCAGCTGATCGCCTTCGGCCGTCAGCTCGCCCAGCACTTCGCCGGTCTCGGCAAGCTTGGCGATCGTCCCCGGTGGCACGCGCAGCACGAGGTCGGCGCCGTTGCGCCCATGCATCTTCTTCTTGGCGCCGTTGACGCCGCGTTCCGCCTTGTGGAGACGCGTGTAGCGAAACTGGCCGAGGCCGTTGACGCCGCGATTACCCTCGAGGATCACGTCGCCGCCGCGGCCGCCGTCGCCGCCGTCGGGGCCGCCGCGCGTCACGTACTTCTCACGGTGGAAGCTGATCAGCCCGTGTCCACCATCGCCGGCCTTGACCTGGATATCTGCGCGATCGATCACGGATGTCCCCTTCTATCAGGTATTTCCATGATCATTATAAGGGCGTTGAATCCGTGGGAAGCGTGGAGAACGAAGCTGGACAGCCTCGAACTGCATCTGGCACGCTTTACATATGTTAAGCCGCCTGTGCGGTAGTTCTTGACACGATGGGTTAGACTATCCCTCGTGCCAACTGCAACGGCGCAGCAACGGCTCCGACCCACGGATGGGTGGGATCTGTAACGGACGGCAGTGGGTAGATACCGCCGGCAGTAGGAGGCAGGGAGCATCAGGGGCACGCTCAGCCCGCGCTCGTTCAAGGACGGAGCGCGATTCACATCGGGCAGGACGGGTAGTTCCCACCGACGGCGCGCCGTCGCAGGTATGCACAGGCCTCTTCTCCACGGCCTGGTGCTTGTGATCATCTTCATCGCCGTAGGGTACGCCACCGTCACGGGTGGCACGTTCCGCGGCCGGAGCCACGCCTTCGCCGCTCCCGTGATGGGCCTCTCACTCCCCGGCGTCTCCTCCAGCATCCCGCCCGTCGAACAGAGCGTCGTCAAGCCATTGACGATCAACCGCACGCTGCGCGCCGAACAGCCGATCGGCCAGGTGCAACAGCAGGCCGCCGCCGAAGTGCGCGCCTCCTACGCGACGCCGACCGCGACCTCCACGGTCGTCGCCGCGCCCCAAGAAGACGCGGTTGTCCGCGCCGCCTCGGTGGCGCCGCCGCCGGTAGTGGCGGCCTACCAGGTCTACCAGGTGCAGGACGGCGACACCGTCAGCTCGATCGCAGCGAAGTTCGGTGTCAAGACGCAGTACGTCCTGGCCAACAACGCCGAGATCCGCGACAGCGACTTCCTCAAGCTCGGCCAGTCGATCATCGTCCCCGCCGGCGATGGCATTCTCCACGAAGTGCGCTACGGCGAGACGCTCAGCGACATCGCCACGAAGTTCGATGTCGACGTGACGGCGATCACCGGCTTCGCCGGCAACGCCATCAGCACGCCCGACGACATCAAGGAGCGCCAGACCGTCTACATCCCCGGCGGCCGCGTCGAAGCACCGGCACCCGCCGCCGCGCCGCTCTCGCCGACGGCCAACGCCTCCGGCACGCCAACGCCGGCCGGCGATCTCGTATCGAGCGCCGGCAGCAGTTCGGGCAGCAGCTCATCAAGCTCATCGGTCGACACGACGAAGTCATCGTCCGGGTTGATCTGGCCGGTGCACGGGCCGATCTCGAGCTACTACGGACCGTCGCACCCGCTGGGCATCGACATCGACGGTTACAACCTGGCGGGCCACGCCATCGCCGCGGCGACGAGCGGCACCGTCATCTTCGCCGGCGGCAACGCCTGCTGCTCCTACGGCCTCTACGTCGTCGTCATGAGCCCGGGCGGCATCGAGACCCTGTATGGCCACCTCAGCTCGATCAACGTCTCGCAGGGTCAGACCGTATCGCAGGGCGATGAGCTGGGCATCATCGGCAACACCGGCTACTCCACCGGCACGCACTTGCACTTCGAAGTGATCGATAACGGCACGCGGGAGAACCCGACGGCATATCTGCCGTAGGGCGGGTGGCCGTGGGAATGTGCACCCGAGCAAGCCAGATTCAACCACGTAACTGGGGCCGAAGCTAGATGCTGGACGCTAGAAGCTGGATCGATTCCGGCAATCAAGCTTTCCAGCATCCGATTCCAGCCTCGGCGGTTTCACGATGCCAACGCGGTTACGCGGCCTGAGAGCATCTCGAAGGCAACTACCGGAGATCCGCCAACCCTCACACAACAACGGCGCCGGTCGTGCTCGGCGACGTGATCGCCGCGCGGCCGGGATAGCCGCGAGCGATCGCTGCCTGCGTCATCGCGCGCGCGATCCGCTCTTCGTTGTCGATGGCGAAGGCGGCGATCGTTGAGCCGCCGCCGCTGAGGTAGGCGCAGAGCGCGCCGGCGTCCTTCGCCGCCGCGAAGATCTCCGGCATCGCCGGGAAGATCTGCGCGCGCGCCGGCTGATGCAGCCGGTCCTGCGTCGCCAGATCGAGCACGTCCCACTGCCCGGTGGCGAGCGCGCCGACGAGCATCGCCGCGCGGCCGATGTTGTGGACGGCGTCGTCTTTCGAGAGCTGCTGCGGCAGCAGCTTGCGGCTCTCGCCGGTCGGCATCTCGAAGTCGGGGATGAAGAGCACGACGCGCAGGCCGGCGGCGATCGGCACGGCGATGTGCGCGAAGACGTCGCCATCGCGCACGACGACGCGCAATCCGCCGAAGAGCGCCGGCGCCATGTTGTCGGCGTGACCCTCGAGGCCGGCGCCCAGCGTCAGCATCTGCGTATCCGTCAGCGGCGCGCCCATCAGCGCGTTCGCGGCGACGATGCCGGCGGCGCGCGCCGCGGCACTGGCGCCGAGGCCGCGGCCGATCGGGATGGCGCCGCCGCCCGACGCCGTCAGCTCCGGCACTTCGACGTGCGCCAGCCGGTAGGCCGAGCGCCCGGCATCGAGCACGAGCCGCACGAGGCCGTCGCGCGTCTCCGGCTGATGGCCGAGCGACAGCGTCACATCCTGCGTCAGCGCCAGCGCCAGCCCGATGCTATCGAAGCCAGGCCCAAGATTGGCGCTCGTCGCCGGCACGCGCACGGTCACAGACGTAGTCATGGCGCGAGTGTATCGGCGGCGAGTTTCTGGCTCTAGCTCGCTAGCAATGCTCGGAAAGCTCATGTCGCCTGTAGCGCCGGCGTTTCAGAGCCTGTTTCAAGACTCGATCCGCCGTGCGATGATGCGTGCCGTGAGATGAGGCAATGTTAGAAGAGCCGTCCCGGCTGTTGCGGACGGACGGGAGTCACACACGGTAGAAGCGCCGCTCGCTGTGCCCTCGCCGGCCGACGATCACCGCCGCTTCTCAGCGATCGACGATTTCGAACATCTCACCCGTAACGCGGGCGTTTCAGCCCGCGCGGGGTACGTTGACGCTGCGCCCGGGCCGGCAGCCGCTAACGTCCCCAGAGCCACGCTAGTCCAGGGTGTGAGTGGGCAATGAGGTCGTCCGTCCCTACGTGTGCCGTGATGCCGTCAACCTGTCAGAGCCGTGAATATCTTCGCTCACTCGACCCGAATCGCCGGATGATCCCTCTCGCCCCTTGAGGGAGAGGGGGTGGCCGAAGGCCGGGGGTGAGGGGCACGTCAGCGGCAGAACCCCTCCGGATCGAACCGGCAGGAGTTGCGGGCGATGAAGGTGGTGATCTCGGTGCTGCGGCTGGCGTAGTCGGCGGCGGCGATGTCGAGCACCCGCGTCCATGAGGCGACGCCGATCGTGCCGGCGATCAGATCGTTGTCGTGCGCCATGACGACGCGATCGCTGTGGTTGTCGATGCGGTCGTTGACCGCCACTTTCAGCTTCTTGACAGCGTCGGCGCATTGCCCGTCGTCCGCCGCGCAGTTCCAGCCGACGAAGACGCCGGCGTGCTCGAGGATGTGCGGGATCGCATCGCGCGGGATATCGACCTCGTCGGGATAGACGTCGGGATCCGGCGGGATGTTGAGGAGATTCCCACCGCCGACGTCGACGGCACGTTGGACGTTGAGGTGGCGGCCCGATGTCGGCGGGTTGCTGGCGTAACAGGGATTGTCGGGCGGTGTTCCCACGAGCACGGGCGTAGCCGCGACGATGGGCGGCGCGCCTACGGCAACGATTACGATCATCGCCGACGTCAGAGCGGCATGCGGCACGCCGTCGCAGAACGGCGTGCTCAGGTGCCCGACGAAGCCGCCCGAGAAATGACCGCGGCCCTGATCCACAACGAACGTCCCGGGAACGCATTCACTCGTATCGATCGCCGTCCTCAACTGCGGCGACGACGATCGATTCGTCGCACACGCGTCGTCCGGCGATCCGTCGGAGTTCGTGACGATGACGGTCGTGATAGACCCGATCACCACAAGCACGCCGATGATCGCGCCAGCCAGCAAGATCGCCGACCGCCTGCTCACCCGACATCCACCAGGCGCTCGCGCAGCGCATCCACCAACCCCTCGATCGGCACACGCACCTGCGACATGCTGTCGCGCTCGCGGATCGTCACCGCCTGATCTTCTTCGACCGTCTGGAAGTCGACGGTGACGCAGAGCGGCGTGCCGATCTCGTCCTGGCGGCGGTAGCGGCGGCCGATGCTCTGGGCGTCGTCGTACTGCGACATCCAGTGCTTGCGGATGCGCGCGTGCACGTCGCGTGCCGTCGGCGTCAGCTTCTCGTTGCGGCTCAGCGGCAGGATCGCGACCTTGATCGGCGCGAGCGCGGGATGCAGATGCAAGACGGTGCGCTTCTCGCCCTTCGCGTCGACCTCTTCGTCATAGGCGTCGCTGAGAAACGCGAGCATGCAGCGGCCGACGCCGAGCGCCGGCTCGACGACGTGCGGCACGATATGCTCGCCGCGCTCCTCATCGAAGTACGACAGCGCTTTGCCGCTCGACTTCGCGTGCTGCGTCAGATCGAAGTCGCCGCGATGGGCGACGCCCTCGAGCTCGGCCCAGCCGATCGGGAAGAGATACTCGAAGTCCGACGTCGCCTGTGAGTAGTGCGAGAGCTCCTCCTGCTCGTGCGCGCGGACGCGCAGCTTGTCCATCTTCAGGCCAAAGCGCTCGTACCAGGCGCGGCGATTCTCGATCCACTCGGCGTGAAGGCGCAAGGAGTCTTCGGGATCGCATAAATACTCCATCTCCAACTGCTCGAGCTCGCGGACGCGAAAGATGAAATTGCTGGGCGTGATTTCGTTGCGGAACGACTTGCCGATCTGGGCGATGCCGAACGGCAGCTTGCGGCGCATCGAATTCAGCACGTTCTCGAAGTTGACGAAGATGCCCTGCGCCGTCTCCGGCCGCAGGTAGACCGTCGCCGCATCTTCTTCGACCGGGCCGAGGAATGTCTTCAGCATCAGGTTGAACATGCGTGGCTCGGTGAACTGGCCGCGCTGGCCGCAGTTGGGGCAGACGTCGGACGTCAGCTCGTCGGCGCGGAAGCGGCCCTGGCAGTTGCGGCAGTCGACCATCGGATCGGTGAAGGTCTCGACGTGGCCGCTCGCCTGCCAGACCTGCGGATGCATGAGGATGGAGGCATCGAGGCCGACGATATCGTCGCGCTCCTGCACCATCGATCGCCACCAGGCGCGCTTGATGTTGTTCGCCATCTCGACGCCGAGCGGTCCGAAGTCCCAGGCGCCCTGCAGGCCGCCGTAGATCTCGCTGCTCTGGAAGACGAATCCGCGCCGCTTGCACAGCGACACCAGCGTCTCCATATCGACGTTTGGTTTGGGTTCGATCTCGTCTGGCACGGGTTCTTCCTCACTGCATAGTCGTCAGGCATAGCTTATCGGCGTTAGCGACGAGACGCATCGGTTCGAGCCGAGGTTGGAAGTTGGATGTTAGATGTTGGAGCCGTGCGGGCAGACGAAGACGGAGCCGCCTGATCTCAGCGTCGGTCACAGCTTCGATGCGAGCTCTCGCCGGTGCTCCTTCACAAACGCCAGATCGCGCAGCGGCAGGTCGGCGTGCCCTGTCGCCCACATCTCGGCGAAACCGGGGACACCCGCTTCGCCCCACTGCCGCACCGTCTCGTACATCACCCGCTGCCGCGCCTGCACGACGCTGAGCAGATCGCCGCGATCGTTGAGCCCGTATGCGTCACAGAAGAGGCGGAGGCGTCGGGCGTAGTCGCCGAGATCGGGAGGGCGCCTCGCGCCGTCGTATGGCGTGCCATCGTAATAGAGCGGCACGAAGCGCGCGGCGGAGTAGGCGACATCCCAGATCGCCGGCGCCGGTGCGGCGAAGTCCCAATCGATCAGCGCGTGCGGCATGCCGTCGCGGTACACCGTATTCCACGGCGCCACGTCGTTGTGGCAGATGATCTCGCCCGACGTCGGCGCGTCGGGAAGCACGCGCCAGCGAGCATCCGCCGGCGGCTCGAACGTGCGCACGGCATCGTGATAGGCGCGCAGCAGTACGGCGGCGGCGACCATCGCGTCATCGGTCCAGATGTATTCCGGGATCTCAGGCGCGTACGGCACGAAGCCTTCGATGAACGTGAGCGACTCCCGACCCTCGTCATCGATCCCGATGACGCGCGGCGCGCCCGCGAACCCGACATCCTGCAAGTGCCGCAGCAGCGCGTGCACCGCCGGCGTCCACGGCCCGGTCGTGCGGCGCACGCTGTCGCCGATGCGATAGACCGGCGCGACGTTGCCGCCCGGCAGCCGTTCCGGCGCGTTCTCATCGATCATCGGCGGATCGTATCAGCAAACGATCGTGCTCGACATCGCCTGAGCGCGAGCGCTCCACCGTCGGCTACTCGCCGTAGCTCCAGCCCATCGCCTTCAGCGTCAGCGCGTCGTCTTCATGCTGCTCGCCGCCGTTCGTGACGCGGCCGATGATCAGCTCGTGGTCGCCCGTCATCACCTGCTCGACGACTTCGCACTCGAGCCAGGCGAGCGCCTCATCAAGGATCGGGCATCCCGTCTCTCCCGCATGAAACGCGACATCGCCGAGCTTGTCGCCGGCGCGCTCCTGCGGCTCGACGAACTTCTCGATCAGCCTCGTATCGCCCTCGGCGATCAGGTTGACGCTGAAGACCTTCGTCGCGTGGATGTTCTTCAGCGTGTGCGCATCCTGCTCGATGGCGACCGCCACCATGCGCGGCTCGAACGAGACCTGGGTGAGCCAGTTGGCGGTCATGCCGTTGACCTCGTCGCCGTTCTTCGATCCGATCACATAGAGGCCGTAGCCAAACTGCTCGAGCGCCGGCTTCGCCGATTCCGCGGCCATCGCATCCTCCTTCGCCTGTGCGCCTGACGTCGCTGGACACTATCGCGGATCAGCGCGCTCCGGCACATTCAAAGCGTCGCCCGAGCATCACACGTTCGCGAATTTCTTGCGATCCGATAGACGAAGCGCGTAACACATGGCGGAGTCCTATCGAAGGCGCCTCCCTACGCCTTCTACGGTCATCCGCGCGGCTGATACGTGCGATAGTGGGGCATGTGAACTGACAGCATCGCCACCGCGGTGCTACGCGACGGGGGATCACGGGGGCATGGGACGCGAAATGATGACGAAGGTAATGATTGTCGAGACGGATGTGTCCGCGCTGCGCGTTACATCGTGGATTCTGGAAGAAGGCGGATTCGACGCCGTGAGCGCGCACTCGATCGACGAAGCGGTCGTCTGCGCTGGCCGCGAGCAGCCGGACGTGATCATTGTGAACACGGGCCTGTTGCCGGCCGAAAAGGGCCGTGGCATCGACAGGCTCCACGAGCGCGCGCCTGCCGCCCACGTGATCGATCTCTCGACGTATGCCGAGAACAAGGGCCTGGCGGCCCGCGGCGCCGAACGCGCCCTCCTCAAGCCGTATCACGCCGATGAGCTCGTGGACATGGTCCGCGAGATGGTTGGGTGAGGGCTACGCTACAGAGCGGGCCTTTGGGCGTCGGTAGTCCCTCGCGGATCTCCCGGGGCGCATCCCGGACCTCGGTTCCGACGTTGCCATCCCCTATCGCGACTTTCGAGACGTAGCGCGGCGTTTAGCGCGTCCGGTGCAGCTTGAAGTCGACCTGTTCAAATCCCAGCGTTCCGCTGGCATCGAGTTGTTCCACGCCTCCGGCTACCCCGTCGTGTTCGGTCATCAGTTCGAGTTTGGCGCGACCCGTAGCGGTTCTCGACTACGGCCGGTGAGGGCAGTGCTGGCGGTTGACCGTAGCGCTTTATGCTTTTACGTTGCGTGTCGATCTGGCCCGCGATCGATCGTCGTATTTGTATGACGAGTGTTGGGTTCGATGTAGTGAAAGGTGAACAACATGGGGACGAAGGCAGAGGCGTTGGCAGCGCGGTTTGAGGCGGCGAGCAAAGAGCTTGCTTCGAAGATCGAGGGGATCAGCGACGCGGACTGGCACGGGACGACGCCGCAGGAGGGCTGGACTGCGGCGGCCTGTGCGCATCACGCGGCGGGATCATCGGGCCCGATCTCGATGATGGCGCAGGCGGCGGCGAAGGGCACAGAGATGCCCCCGATCACGCCGGACGGCCTGAATCAGATGAACGCCGACCACGCGAAAGAGTTCGCGAACGTCTCGAAGGCCGACACGCTGGCCCTCCTGCGCGAGACGACGCCTCCGGCGGCGGCTGTCGTGCGCGGCATCAGCGACGACGAGCTGTTGAAGAAGGCGATGCTGCCCCTCGGCATGGAACTGAGCGCAGAGCAGATCATCGAGATGGTGCTGATCGGCCACCTGCAGGGCCACGGCGCAAGCATGGCGGCGGCCAAGTAGCGGGTTGGCTGCTGGTGTTTTGACGTTGGCTTAGCGTTGGATCGCATCAACGCGGGAGGTGGCGTACTCGACCAGCCAAATGGGCTCCGGCGAGGATGCGTCGATCGCCAACGCGAAGGTAACCGTCATCGAATGTCCGTCGTGATGTCCAGCAAAATGTCCACACAAATATCCTGCCAAGATGCAAGAACATGAAGCTAAATTATGGCTCAGTTGTACGGAAGGGCCGTCACGAATGGACGCCGAATGTCCGTGCTTGAAGGCATCCAACAGTTCGACGCCGACATGGACGAGGCTCGACGGCGGTGGTTGGCTGACGACACCGCTCCGAATCGGATGCGCCAGTTCGTTCTGTCATTCTGAGCGAAGCGAAGAATCTCTTGGGGCGGGCTGCGTCGCCTATTCGCAACCGACAGATTTCGCAGGACGACGGTCGTCGTCACTACGGAGAGATACCACGGGCACCTGCGGTTCTTCACTGCGTTCAGAATGACCGTGGCTGCAACACCCAACACGCCCAACCACCCAACAGCTACCCCGCCTTGACGGCGATCCGCCGCGCTCTTAGGCTGATCTCGAACAGATGAACTGATCTTGCGGTGCGGCGGCTTGCGCGCCCGCGATGAAGGGCATGGCGCCGCTGGTCACGATCACGATGACCGAGGACCGTCTTCGGAAGGTGCTGGAACTGGAGCGCCAGAAGCGCTTCAACGACCGCGCGGTCACGGCCGGCCTCGATTCCTTCATCAAGAACATCACCACGCACGAGGGTTCACAGCTCGGCGGCGAGGTGTCCGCGCGCCTGATGTCGCTGCCGGCGGGCGGCTATCGATCGCTGCCGCCGGCGCGGCGGAAGGCGTGGATCGAGGATGTGCTCGTCGCGTTGAAGGGGTCTTCGAGCGGTGAGCAGAGGCCATTTGAGCGCGAAGCTGGAAGCTTGAAGCTGGAGGCTGGATCGGGTTCCGCGGCCGGCGATCCAGCATCCAACGTCCAGCATCCAGCTTCGGCGCCCTCGCGAGGCGTCCAGGTGGCCAAGAAGACACCCCTTCGACAGCAACCCGCGTTGCCGACGCAGGTCCACACCCGCGCCTACACGCAGGAAGAACTCGGCACGCTCGGCGTCGATGCGGAGCTGCATGCGCTGAAGCGCATCGGATTCTCGCTGAAGGTGAAGTTCGAGAAGCTCGGCGTGGTGACGATTCGCGATCTGCTGCTGCTGTTCCCGCGACGGCACGTCGACTACGGCGATCCCGTGCCGGTGTCGCAGCTCGAGTTCGGCCGCGAGCAGACGGTGCGCGTGCGCGTCTGGAGCGCGCGCGAGAAGGCGATGGGCTTCCGCATGCGCAGCGCCGAGGCGACCGTCGGCGACGCGACGGGGATGATGCAGTGCGTCTGGTTCAACCAGCCGTGGATCGCCAAGCAGCTGCCGGTCAACGCCGAGATCGTGCTCTCCGGCCGCGTCAGCGAGTACCAGGGGCGGCCGAAGTTCGACAACGCCGAGTGGGAGATCTTCAGCGACGATCTGCTGCACACGGGCCGGCTCGTGCCGATCTATCCGCTGACGGCCGGCCTGCAGAGCCGGACGATCCGCCGCGTCATGCAGGAGGCGATCGAGCGCTACGCATCGCAGCTGCCGGATCCGCTGCCGCGCGAGCTTCGTGAGCGCTACGGGCTGGCGCCGATCGCCGAAGCGGTGACGCAGATGCATTATCCGACGGATCGCGCATCGCTCGAGCGCGCGCGCCGGCGGCTGGCGTTCGAGGAGCTGCTGCCGATCCAGCTGACGATGCAGCTGCGGCGGCGCGTCTTCCAGAAGACGGCGCCGGCGGAGCCGCTGCCGCTGTCGGCGCCGATCGAGCGCGCGTTCACGGAGTCGTTGCCGTTCACGCTGACCGGCGCGCAGCAACACGTGCTGTTCGACGTGCTCAACGATCTGCGGCGTCCGGTGCCGATGTCGCGACTGATCCAGGGCGACGTCGGCAGCGGCAAGACAGTGATCGCGGCGGCGGCGCTGCTGGCGGCGATCGAGTGCGGCCGTCAGGCCGTCATGATGGCGCCGACGGAGATTCTCGCCGAGCAGCATTTCCGGACGTTGGGGTCGCTGTTTGGGGGTGGTGCTTCCGCCGAAGGAGCGGTGGCGCGGGTGGTGGTGCCGTGGCTCGAACGGAGCGGGACTGGAGACTGGAGACTCGAGACTGGGGCAGCATCGCGCGGTCGCGAGATCACGATCGCCTTGTTTACGGGTGGGCTGAAGGCGAAGGAAAAGCGCGAGCTATACGCCGCGCTCGAGGCGGGGGAGATCGACATCGCTTGCGGGACGCATGCGCTGATCCAGGGCGGCGTGCGCTTTCACGATCTGGGGGTGGCGGTTGTCGATGAGCAGCACCGCTTCGGCGTCATGCAGCGCGCGGCGTTGCGCGAAAAGGGCGCGCAGTCGGCGCACACGCCGCACATGCTGGTGATGACGGCGACGCCGATCCCTCGCACACTGGCGCTGACGCTGTACGGCGATCTCGACATCTCGGTGATCGATGAGCTGCCGCCCGGACGTCAGCCGATCAAGACGACGTGGGTGGCGCCGGACGATCGTGAAGACGCGGAGCGCTTCGTGCGCGAGCAGGTGGAGGCGGGACGGCAGGCGTTCGTGATCTGCCCGCTCGTCGAAGAGTCGGAGTCGCTCGACGTGAAGGCGGCGACGGTGGAGTACGAACGGCTGCGGCGCATCGTCTATCCGGATCTGCGCGTCGAACTGCTGCATGGCCGCATGTCGGCGAAGGCGAAGGATGAGGTGATGCGGCGGTTCCGCGACGGCGGCGCCGACATTCTCGTATCGACGGCCGTGATCGAAGTCGGCATCGACATCCCCAACGCCAGCGTGATGATGATCGAGGGCGCCGATCGTTTCGGGCTGGCGCAGCTGCACCAATTCCGCGGCCGCGTCGGTCGCGGCGCCGAGCAGAGCTACTGCCTCCTGCTGAGCGCCGAGCCCAGCGAGGAAGCTCGCAAGCGGTTGGAGCTGATGGAGGAGACGGGCGACGGCTTCAAGCTCGCCGAAGCCGACATGCAGATGCGCGGTCCCGGCCAGTTCTTCGGCACGAAGCAGTCCGGCCTCCCCGGCCTCAAAGTCGCGAAGCTCACCGACGTCAAGCTCATCGAAGAAACGCGCACCGAAGCCGCCCGCATGCTCGACGCCGACCCCGGCCTCACCCGCCCCGAGCATCACTCCCTCAACCTGACGGTGCGAATGATGATGGACCGCATCGTCGATGAAGAGCATTAGGGTCGGCTGGTGAAGGTGCGAGATGTGATCCGAATGATTGAACGAGACGGCTGGTTTGTCGTGTCGATTCGTGGCAGCCATCGCCAGTACAAACACGCGCGGAAGCTTGGTCGGGTCACCGTGCCGGGCAAGCCGTCGGACGAACTGCCTCGTGGTACGCTGAGTAGCGTCCGTCGGCCTGCGCAGCTGGATGAAGAGGATCGGTAGTGCGATACGCGATCGTGATCGAGAAGGCGGAGTCGAACTACGCGGCGTACGTGCCGGATCTGCCCGGGTGTGTGGCGACGGGACAGACGCGCGAGGAAGTGGAGCGAGAGATCCGCGATGCGATCCGGTTCCACATCGACGGGCTGCGCGAGGACGGGCTGCCAGTACCTGCGCCGACGAGTCAGATTGAATACGTCGAGGCTTGACAGCGATCGGCGCTGCGTCTTCCTCGTCACATCATCGCCAACATGCCTTGCAATACACGGCGCCGGCGACGCTAGAACATCATGAGCCTGCGATTCGTCTGGTTCGGCGCTTTCGTCTCGGTGGTCGTCGCGGCGGGCTTTGGGCTGTTCTGGTTCGTCGGGCGCGGGGGTTCGGGCAGCGGCGACGCCGAAGCAACGTTGGCGCGACTCTCTAAGCAGGGCGAAGGTCTGTCGTATCGCGTCCGGTACGAAGGCGCGGATCCAACCGACCCGATGTCGCTGTCGGACATTACGTTCTATCGCGAGCCAGGGGTCGGGTATAGATTCGATCTGCCAACTCCGCTGTTACAACGAGCACCCGGCGACATCCCGTCGCCTCACCTCGACGACGCGAAGATAGACGATGATCTTTTGAAGAGCGGCGACATCTTCATTGTGAATCTCGAGCGGTCGGCGCGATCTGACCAATATATTTCGTGTCGCACAACGCGCGCGACATGTCGAACGGCCGATGGGCTCGAAGTGCTGGCAATTGCGTCTTTCCTCACGCTGTTTGAATTCGATCAGCCGTTCTTCGAACAGCCCCATACGGTGACGCGCACGAATGCGATCACGGGGGCCGGCGAGAGCGGCGAGTGCTTCGTAGTCACGCAACGCACCGGAACTGCGGACGAACAGGCGACCGCTAGCGCAAGCGGCTTTGTGCCTGGTGCCGGGCTGCCCGAGACGCTGTGTTATGCAGCGGACGGCATCCCACTGGGCGGGCTCGTTTCCGATACGGCACCTAACATGAACTGGTTGAAAGCCGTCGAGCTGGAGCGCCGGGTAGACTCGGCGGTCTTCGATCCGCCGTTTCCGGTGGTGCCATCAATCTACGATCGCACGCCGACGGTCGGGCCGATGGCGACGCCGACTCCCCAGTGACCGGGTTTGCTTGCCTTGCCTGTATCGTCGTTCATCCACTGCCTCAGCCCGCGCCACTCAGCCGCGGCTACGTGTCGGCCGCCATCGCGCGCTTGATGATCGCCAGCAGCTGCGCGCGTTCTTGCGCGATATCCTCCGCTAGCCGGTCGACGGCCCGGATCGACATCCAGTGCGCGACCGACGCTTCGTCGTACGGGCGACGCCGGCGATACGCCCGCACGTATGCCATCCGCACGAACCGCCGCGCGATCGGCGTCGCTATCTTGATCGCCAGCGGCGATCCTTCAGGCAGCTCGCCGATCGAGAGCATCAGCAGCGTTCGCGCGACGTCTGCGTCGGGGCCGCCGGAGGTCACGTTCGGCCAGTCGATCACCATCGGGCCGCTCGAGCCAAGTAGCACGTTGCCCGGATGGAAGTCGCCGTGCAGCAGCTTGTCGCCCGGCGGCATCGCATCCATGCGCGCCATGGCCCACTCGATCGCGCGCTGCGGGATGAGCGGATGTCCGTTCGCGAACCTACCGATGCGTCCGGAAAGCGGCGCGATGCCCGCGGGCGCCACAACCTCATGCAAACGCGACTGCACGTCGCCGCAGATCGTACCGAAACGCCACACGAGCCACGGCTTCGAGGAGATCAGCGTCAGCAGATCCGGGCCATCGACGCGCTCCATCACGAACCCCGGCCGGCCATCGACCTCGACGACGTCGCCACCCGCAGGTGTCGCAGATGCCGTAGGTGCCGGTGGTACCGCCGGCACCAGTGGCACCACCGCGCGCACGGCGCGCATCGCCGCGATCTCGCGCTCGATTCGCGGCGACGCATCACGATCGCGATAGAGCTTCAACATGTGGCCGGCGTCCCAGGCGAAGATCTCCGCCTCGCGCCCGCTGCCGAGCCGTTTCAGTGCTTCGATCGCTGGCGTATTCATCGACGCTGATCATCGCGCATCATCACCGCCGCTCGCCAGCGTGATCCGGCTGCGGTTCTCGCAGCCGTGAAGCGCGCATGTACTCCGACGGACATCAGCGCACCGTGATCACCCCCGCCATGCCGGCGAGGACGTGGATCGTGCAGGCGAACGCGTACGTGCCCGGCTTGTCGAACTTCAGCCGCCACGTTAGTCGCGGTTGCAAGATGCCGAGCGATCCCGACGACAGGAACGTGTGCTCGTCGAACCCGCCCGGCGGCGGATCGACGCCGACGCTCGACTGCTTATCCAGCGAGAAGTTGATCCCGCGCCCGCCCGGATCGACGATGATCCCGATCCCCGGCGGCGCCTCCGCGCGATCGCCCTTGAAGACGACGTTGTGAAAGTCGCGGTCGTCATTCTCGAAGATCACCTCATCGCCCGCCTTGATGTCGAGCGCCGGCGGCACGAACGTGGCCGCCTGGCCGTACGGCGTCGTGATGCCGACGTTCACGCGATGCAACGTCGAGCCATTCGTCG
Organism: Dehalococcoidia bacterium; assembly: GCA_038211505.1. Taxonomy (GTDB): domain Bacteria; phylum Chloroflexota; class Dehalococcoidia; order DSTF01; family JACRBR01; genus JBBQVO01. The sequence continues at coordinate 17,704 of JBBQVO010000038.1, forward strand.
ACGGCAGTGCATGCGGCTCCGCGCTCGCCTGCGCGACGGCGCGCGTCTCTTCGTCGATGTACGTCGTCAGCTCCGCCTTGCCGCGCGTCGCGACGGACTCCGCCGACTCCACCTGCGCGCCGGGCGCATCGACCGACACCGTGCCGCGCATGGTGAACGGATGCACGAGACAGACGTACTGGTAGAGGCCGCGTTTCGTGAACGACAGCGTGTACGTCTGCTCCGCCGGCACGCCGATGAAGCCCGAGTTGAAGTACGTGCCGTCGCCCGGGAAACTGGCGCCCGTCTGCGTGCGCAGCGCGACATCCGGATTGAAGATGTTCTGCGCCGGATCAGCTGGATCGGGCTGCAGATACGACGCCAGCAACGTCCGCAGCTGCGCCTCTGTCGTGAACGAGATCGTGTGCCCTTCGATGCCCTGCGCCGTCCAGACGATCGTATCGCCCTCGCGCACGTGGATGTCGGCAGGCATGAAGCGTTCGATATCGAACGCGCCGGTCGCATGCCCGGCGAGCACGCCGAAGGTTGCTGGCGCGGCGCCCGCGTACGATAGCGCCGCCGTCGTCACCGGCGTTGCCGCCGTCCCCGCCGGAGACTTCGATCCCGCGACCGTCGCCGGCGGCTGCGATGCTGCTGAGGTAGACGCCACGCTCGCGGTGTTGGCGTCGGTCGGCTGCGGCGTCTTGCTGCCGCTCGAGCCGCCGCACGCAGCGACCGCCAACGTCACGGCGACCACGCCTATGATGCCTCCGGCGATCGACGGCCTGCGCCGTTTTGAACGTTTCGAGATCGTCATTGCGAAGGACCTTCGAGTCTTCATCGCGCCACTATCGGCGCAGCATCGCCGTGCGTCAAGCGCAGCCGCGCGCCATACCGACGCCATGCGCTAGCGGTAGCCTTCGACGACGGGCCGCCGCGGCAACGACCACCAGAGCGCATCGCACGCCGCCTTCAGGCCGTCGTCCATCTGCAGATCGACCGCCGCGAGCGACGCGTCGAGCTGATCCGGACGGCTCGCGCCGACGATCGCCGACGTCACGCCCGCCTGCGCGATCACCCAGGCGACGGCGATCGACGCCATCGCCACGCCGCGCGACTCGGCGAGCGGCCGCAACTCTTCGACCGCATCGAATAGCGCATCCTGCCAGTAGCGGTGCTGGTAGATGCGCGCCGCGTTGCCCAGTGTGAAGCGCGATCCTTCGAGCGGATCATCGCCCTTGCGATACTTTCCGGAGAGAAAGCCGCCGGCGAGCGGGTTGTAGACGATGACGCCGAGACCTTCGTTGCGGCACAGCGGCAGCAACTCCGTCTCGATGTCGCGGTACAGCAGGTTGTAGCGCGGCTGCAGACACTCGTAGCGGCCGATGCTCGCACGCTCGCTCGTCGACAGCGCCTCGCCGAGTCGCCACGCCGGATAGTTCGAGCAGCCGACGTAGCGCACCTTGCCCCAGCGCACGAGATCGTCGAGCGCGCGCAGCGTCTCCTCGATCGGCGTCCGCGGGTCGAACGAGTGCACCTGGTACAGATCGATCACGTCGGTGCCCAGCCGCCGCAGGCTCTCATCGACGGCCTTCATGATGTGGAATCGTGAGAGGCCGATGTCGTTCGGACCGGCGCCCATCGCGCCCGCGCATTTCGTCGCCAGCACGACGCGATTGCGCGTCCCGCGATCCTTCATCCAGCGGCCGACGATCTCCTCCGTCCGGCCGACCGTGTCGAGCCCGCCGCCGAGCGGGTATACGTCGGCTGTGTCGATGAAGTCGATCCCGCCCTCAAACGCCCGGTCGAGAATGGCGAACGACGTCGCCTCGTCGCACTGCAACCCGAAGGTCATCGTCCCCAGACAGAGCGGCGGCACCCGCAGCCCCGTCCGCCCCAGTTGTCGCGTCTCCATACGCCTCCTCGCGCTTCGATATCAGAACATCCGCAGCGTACCGCCGCCCGAGCGGAGGCGGGCGGCCACGGGGGCCAGTCCCCAGAACCACCCCTGTTCCTCACCCTCAATCGTCGTCTCGCCCCACCCATCCCTTCGTGCCCTTCGTGCCCTTCGTGCTCTTCGTGGATCGACCAACCCGCGCCCACGGCCCGCCGCCAACGCGATACACTGATACGGATATGTCGAGGAGCGAAATCGCCCGCACATGACCCACGCGCGCACCGTCCTGCCCACCGACCTTGTCGCGCTGGTTTCGTACGATGGCCGCGTCTACTCGAACCAGGCGATGACCCGCGACCGCATCGGCACGCAAGATTCCCCGCACCCGATTGAGACCGCGATCGAGCAGTGGTTCAGCTTCGCCACGGGCCGCCACACCTGTGTCAGCGTCAAAGGCTCGACGTTGCGCGGTCTCGTCTCCGCCCGCAAACGCGGCTCGAAGCAGGCGTGGGAGATCGACTGCCTGATCGACGCCGCCGAAGACGAGAGCGCGGTGCTGATGAGCCTGCTCGATCAGATCACGGAGGCGGCCGGGCGCTCGGGTGCGATGAAGATCTTCCTGCGCCTGCCGTCGGGCACGGCGAGCGAGGAGACGGCGTCGCGCTGCGGATTCATGCCGTACGCGCGCGAGCAGGAGTATCACCGGCCGGTGGAAGGCGCCGGCGAGCATCGGACGCCTGACGCGCTGCGCCGGCGCGGCAAAGAAGATCTCTACTCCGTCTTCCAACTCTATAACGCGCTGGTCCCCGCGGATGTCCGGCGCATTGAGGGGATGACCTTCGGCGAGTGGACGTCGGTGCAAGAGTCGCTCGGCCGCACGACGCAGTATGTGATCGACGGCGACGGCCGCATCGCCGGATGGCTGCGCGTCGCCGGTGACGGCGACGTCGGCCGCTTCGATCTGATCGGCGAGCCGGATGCGCTCGACGCGCTCGTCGAAGCGGCGCTCGCGAAGGTCGACAATCGCGAGTCGATGTACGCGCTCGTGCCCGAGTATCAGACAGCGCTCGCCGCGCGTCTCGATGCGCTCGGCTTCGCGCCGGGCGAGTCGTACACGGTGCTGGCACGCCGCACCGTGCGGACGGTGAAGCAGGCGGCGAAGATCCCGGCGGTTGTGCAAACCACGTTCGGATAGGACAGGGGACTGACGTTGGAACGAATCATCACCGACGATCTCGAGAAGCTGCTCGATGCGCTGCCGCCGCACATCTGCCAGCCGCTGAAGCAACGCGAAGATAACTTCGAGCTGCTCGAGATCGTCATGGATCTCGGCCGCCGCCCCGAGGCGCGCTATCCCGGCCGCGAAGTCGTCCTCGCCGACACAGAAGTGACGATGCAGGACATCGACTACGTCGTCGCCCGCATCGAAGACTTCGGCGATGACAACCGCGCAGGCATCGAGCGCACGCTGCACCGCATCTCGTGCATCCGCAACCGCCGCGGCCGCATCGTCGGCCTGACCTGCCGCGTCGGCCGCGCCGTCTTCGGCACGATCCGCGTCATCGAAGACCTGATCAAGACCGGCAAGAGCACGCTGATGCTCGGCCGGCCCGGCGTCGGCAAGACGACGATGCTGCGCGAGGTCGCGCGCGTGCTCGCCGATGATATGAACAAGCGCGTTGTCATCGTCGATACGTCGAACGAGATCGCCGGCGACGGTGATATCCCCCATCCCGCGATCGGCCAGTCGCGGCGTATGCAGGTGCCGACGCCCGCGCTGCAGCACGCCGTCATGATCGAGGCGGTCGAGAACCACATGCCCGAGGTCATCGTCATCGATGAGATCGGCACCGAGCTCGAGGCCCAGGCTGCCCGCACGATCGCCGAGCGCGGCGTGCAGCTCGTCGCGACGGCGCACGGCAACGAGCTCGAGAACCTGATGATGAATCCCACACTGTCGGATCTCGTCGGCGGCATCCAGTCCGTCACGCTCGGCGACGAAGAGGCGCGGCGCCGCGGTACGCAAAAATCGATCCTCGAGCGCAAAGCGCCGCCGACATTCGACATCGTCGTCGAGATCCTGAGCTGGGATCGCGTCGCCGTGCACGGCGACGTCGCCGACACCGTCGACAGCATGCTGCGCGGCTATAAGATGTCCGCCGAGG
>JBBQVO010000039.1:0-21653 GCA_038211505.1 Dehalococcoidia bacterium
AAGGAGCATACAATGGCGGCGGAGGGCGAGCCGATGGTTCGGGTGGGACGAGTCGCCGACGATCGCATTTGGGCGCTGCGATTGGTCCTGTGGGGGAGGGCGCTTTGGCTCCCGCTGCTCGCAACGTTGCTTATTGCCTCAAGCGGCTGGGGTAGTGGTACGTCGACGCCCACGGAGACGGCGACGGCCGAGCCGATTGCCACCCGAGCACCGATCGCCGTCGCATCGGAACCGGCCGCGAACTTCCAACTGTCTGATCCATCATTCGCGCCACTGGAGCACGCTCGCGCGATCTACGGTCGCCTCGGCGGTTCCGTGTATCGAATGGAGGTGCCGGACAATTGGAACGGGAAGCTTGTCATGTATTTTCACGGGCAGGCCGGTTTGTATAACCCGATGTTGAGAGTCGAGAACCCGCCAAATCGACGCGAGCTAATCGTGGCCGGCTATGCTTGGGCCGCGTCAAGCTTTAGTCGGCAAAGTATTCTGTTCAAGGATGCGGCGGACGAAACGGCGGCGCTCTACAATGAGTTCACGCAAAGCGTCGGGAAGCCTGCACGGACATATCTGGAGGGTGGTTCAGCCGGCGGTGCCAGCGAGCTCATCTCAGCGAGCCGTTATGACGATCGCTACGACGGTGTGCTCGCGCTTTGTCCAGTGCCCGGGACGACGCCGGATCTGGAGTATCTCGGGGACACGGTCGTTGCCGCGCTGTATGCGGCCGGCCTTTCGCAATCGGAATACGATCCGGCGACAATACGTGATGTTATGGCCCGAAGCGTGATTCCGCGGTTGAAGGACGACCCCGAGGCTCAGCGACGCTTCGTAGATATCTGGATTCAGCTCAGCGGTGGACCACGATCTTACGCGGAGGCGGGACTGTCCGAGAGCCTAGGGGCAGCGGCGGCAGTCGGATCCGCACAAGATTACCTGCTCACGTTCGGCGCGAAAATTGTAAGCATCGGTTCCTACGATAATGTTGCGACGGTCTACGCGCTGGGACTAGCCAGTGTGTCCGATGCTGACTTCAACCAACACGTCGTCCGCGTGAGCTCGCCCGGTCAGCCGAAGATTGGGCAGGGAGACGATGACGTCAGCGGCGACATCAAGATGCCGGTGTTCGCGCTCTATTCATCGGGCGATCCGATCATTCCTCCAGTGGAGGCACGCTTCACCCACGATACCGTGGCCGCTGCCGGACGATCCGATCTCTTGGTTCAGCGCACCGCGAATGCTGTTGGGCATTGCAGACAGAGCATCACTACAATCCAGAGTGCGTTCGACGAGCTCGTGAATTGGGTCGAAAATGGAGTGAGGCCGTCGCCGTAGGCGACCGCTCCGTAAGTGCCGGTTGTAAATTGCTGCCGCCGATTGGCTCGCTCAAGATGCGGACGTCCCGACTCGCTCGACCTCTGCTATGATTAGTATGGTTATATCAACCGTACGGAGGTGTGAGGGTGAAACGAACATTGTCGGCGATGGATGCTCGTCAGCACTTCGGCGAGATGTTGGAGGGTGTCTTCTACCGCGGCGACGAGGTCGTCATCGAGCGGGCGGGGAAGTCGATGGCGGTCGTCGTGTCACTCGACCGGTACGAGTCGATGCAGCGCAGCCGCGAGCGATTCCTTCAACTCATCGAGAAGTCGCAGAAGCACAATCAAGGTGTGCCGTCTGAGGTTCTCGACGAAGACATATCGAAGGCGATCAAAGAAGTGCGCGGCGCCAAGCGATCATCGGCCTCTGCCCGTCGTTGAGGGCGGTACTCGACACGAACGTTCTCATTAGCAGCGCGATCGACGATCGAGGGCCGTCGGCGGCTATTGTCGCCGCCTGGAAGCAGGGCGCGTTCGACGTGGTTACGACGCGGCCACTTCTTGACGAGCTCGCAGACGTTCTCGGGCGACCGCGAATACGCAAACGCACGACGTATTCGGCTGCGGACGACAGCGCGTTTCTTGCGGAGGTCGTGGACACCGCGATCGTCGTCGAGCCGACTGAACACATTGCCGTGATCGCGCGCGATCCTGACGATGATCGATTGTTGGAGGCGGCGGCAGCAGGACGCGCAGACTACATCGTGTCGGGCGACGATGAGGTGCTCAAGCTTGGAACATTTCGAGATGCGCGGTGCGTGACGCCGGCTCGTTTTCTGGCGATCCTCACGGGGGATCCAGCCGACGAATACGGGTCGTGAGGTCTGTAACACTCAGCCGTATGCGGCCGGCCTAGGTTCGAGCGTGCTCCTACATCTCCACGCCTAGCGCGGCGATGTTTGCGGCGGCGGGGGGGTCGACGTCGACTTCCAGGGTGTTAAGGATGCGGGAGACCATGTTGTAGAAGCCAGTGACCATCGTCAGCTCGACGATCTCTTCTTCGTTGAGGAATGCGGCGGCGGCGGCGTAGGTGGCGTCGGACGCGCGGGACTGGGTCGTCACCTCGCCGGCGAAGTTCAGAATGGCGATCTCCTTCGGGTCGAAGAGCGCGGACTGCGGGGTACCGACGCTGCGGATCTGGCTATCGCTGAGGCCGACGCGGCGGCCGAATGCGATGTGCTGCGAGAACTCGTACGGGGCCTTGCAGTCGTAGCCGGCGCGGAGGATCGCGAGCTCGCGGAGCTTCGGATCGAGCTTGCCCTCCTCGAGGAAGTAGGAGCCGAGCTTCATGAAGCGCCGCAGGGCGATCGGGCAATGCGACATGGCGCGGAAGATGTTGAGGATGGGGCCGCGCTGCGCCATGCGCTCGAAGAGCCAGCGCTGGTCTTCGGGGAGGTCGGCGGTTTCGTTGAGTCGCACGCGTGCCATCGATCGTGTCCCTTCGTCGTCCAGCGTTGTCGCGCATGGTTTCACGATCGGTGGTGGTGGTCAACTTTTGGGGGTCGGGGGGATCCACGAAGGGCCACGAAGGAGCACGAAGGTCGATGATCGGAGCATCATTGGGGGGAAGGAGCGTTCGGTGCCGGCCGCGCACCTCACCCCCGGCCTTCGGCCACCCCCTCTCCACGCTGTGGAGAGGGGAGCGTTTCGACGATTTGAAGCTGCGACGGGGAGCTTCGAGGAATGAGGTCTGGAAGCGCGGGGACCGTCGCGCGCCGGTGGACGTCACGCACGGCCGGGGCGGCCGTGCCACGTGCGATGAGAGTTGGGTTGCATCGAGCAGCGGTGCGGCCAGTACCAGCCTGGAGGCGCTCAGCCGTCAAACGGCGGCGACGTTCGTAGCCTTGCGTGGCACGACTTCAACGCCGGCGTAGGAGCAGTTCGAAGGCGGCGTTAGCGGTAGGGGCGTTCGCAGATGGGGTGTTCTTTGCAGTCGGGGAGGGAGCATTCGCTGACGGACTCGCGCTGGTGCTCGTTACACATACTGCAGACCTGGACGGAGAGCAGGCGGCTCTGGGCGACGTCCCAGCGCATGGTGTCGTGCGCGGATTGCAGGCGCGGGCGGGCGGTCATCAACTGCCAGTCGTGCGTGTGACGGATGCCCAGCGCGGCGTCTTCCTGCGTTTCCTTGACCATGAGCGTTGTCCTCTTGTCTGCGGCTGTGTGGCGGGCGGCGGTGGCGGCACCGTGTGGCACGGCGACTAGCGGTATGACCCTCGATTGCGCGGCACGTCGTCGGCGTCGACGTTCGGGCCGGCGCGCATCGACCGCAACTCTTCCCACTTGGCGCGCGACTGGCCTTCGAGCGCTTTGATCTCGACCGAATCGATGCGTCGGTCGCCGCGCATGCGGCGCAGGCGATCGGAGAGGCTGCCGATGACGAGCAACAGCTCCTGCTCCTGTGTCGTGCCGCCGGTGTGTGTGTTCATCGTGCCATGTGCTCCAGTGTGTTGTTCGCGCGCCGGATCGCTCGCTTGTTGCCGGATGCCAATCGCGCCATCGCCCGCAGTCAGACGTAGGATTACGTGAAGTTCGCCGCGAGACGCGACGTAGTGGCTGTGGTGTTGGTGACTGAGATGGCGGGAGAGGCGCCCACCTGACGGGCGATCATCGTGCCGGGCAGGCCAAGTGGCGGCCGCAGCGACACGCGGTGACGATTTCAGCTTAACATATGTGGGTTCGGGTTGTGGGTTGTGGGTTGGCTCGTCGCGGTGGCTGATGGCTGGTCTGAGGCTCGTGGCTTGGGGTCATTCAGGCAGAGTTTGTTGGGAGCCAAAATGTCATTCTGAGCGAAGCGAAGAATCTCTTCGGACAGCCTCCGCCGTTGGTTCGCAGCTGACGTGTGCGTTGGACGACATCCGCGATGACATCGGAGAGATTCTTCGCTTCGCTCAGAATGACATTTGGTCCGGCACCCAGCGTGCGTCTCTCGTCCGCGACCGGTGGGCCGATTCGGTCAATCGGCACGTGGTCGGCTCCCCATGCGCAGAAACCCACAACCCACAACCCACGACTCGCTACGGGTAGGTGTGGATTTGGCCGAGTTGGACTACGTCGAACATGGCGCCGGGGACGTTCTTGAGCTGGTTGAGGTCGTTGTCGTCCCAGCGCGGGTCGGTGGCGCCGGTGATGTACCAGCTAGAGCCCTGGTCGGCGACGATCATGCCGTACTTCTTCAGCGCCGTGAGGATGACGAGCGCGTTGCCGTGATAGGGCGACGTATCGAACGAGGCTTTCAGTCGCAGCTTCGCGCCGTAGGGGATGCGCGACGGACTCGTGCTCGTGCCGTAGTGCGTGGCGGGATGCACCCACGCCTTCTGCACGGTGTTGACGGTGAAGCGGATGGCGTGGTTGATCTGTCCGGCCTGCGTCTCGTCGTAGCGGATGAGGCCGGCGAGGATCGGCAGGCCGGCGGCGTCCGCGGATGTCCAGGTATCGGGGCGCAGCGCGTTGGAGTTGAGATCGAAGACGGCGCCCGAGCTGGCGTTCCATCCCGCCGTCGTCGGGAAAGAGTAGAACATCTCGTAGAGCTTGCATGTGCCCTGCTGGACGGCGAGGACGTGACGATCGCCGGTCGACGACGCGCCGCCCTCGATCGGCGCGGTGGTCGGGATCGGGTACGGGCCGGGATCGCTCTCACTGCCATAGTCGGTGAAGTTGATCGCGGTCATCGGTTGCGATTGTGGCACGACGATGTACGGGATGCCGTAGGCGCCGTTGCCACCGAAGTCGGGGTGCAGATTGCCGCCGCCGATGTTCGAGATGTACGTGGCGGAGTTGGCGTCGACGGGCAGCGTCGTGATGTCCTGGTTCCAGGAGTTGTCAGAGGGGAACATGCGGCAGCCGCCGACCATCGGCGCGCCGCCGGGCGCGGGCGTCGCGGTTGGTTGCGGCGTCGGTGTCGATGTTCGCGTGACGTTGGCCGTGTTGATCGAGACGATGGTCTCGTTCTTGGGGATGGCGATCGTCGGCGTGCCGGCGAGGGCGACGATTGCGCCGTCTGCGATTGCGGCGGTTGCGCCGCCGGTGTTCGTGCTTGCGGGTGCGTTGTCGTCCGGCGCGTTCGCCGGCGCGCTATTGCTTTGTCGTGGCACACCTGTCGTGCGGGCGCGATCGGCTACGTTCTGTGCGCCGGGCGTTGGCGTGATTGCGGTTGCGTCGTGGGGCGGCAGATCGCCGGTGACGGCGATCGGGTCGTTCGATGGGGGCGGGATGCTGTCGACCAGGTCGGGGTTCGTGTCGATATGCGTCGTGCGGGTGGTGGACGGTTGCTGCGGCGATGCGGCGGTGCGCGCGGACGTCGAGGCGCCGCCGCACGCGGCGAGCGCGAGCGTTGCGCATGCCACGATCGTGCAGCGCGTCAGAGTCAGCGGAAGCTGCATGCGAACCCCATGTGCCCCGTTCCCCACAATAGATATTCGGCCCGCGGGCGGGTGATCTGCTGCGCGGTAGCGATCCACAGAGGGTCACAGAAGAGGTTGGGTGGCAGCGGGTCGCGGAGTGCCGGCGGGCGGGTGGCCGACGGTCGATGACGAGCGGTCGGGGCGACCGAGGCCGGGCGGCCACATCGGGCCGCCCCTACAAAACTGATGCGCCCGCGAAGTACGATGATCGCACGGCACGGGTTCGGCGGCGGATCGGAGAGATTTCTCGGCTGCGCTCGGAATGACAGTTGGTGCGTCGCACTACCCGCTACCAACTACCTTCAACCCGCGACACGCGACACAATGCGCGCATGAGCAACTGGTTTGATACGGCGCGGTTCGGGATGTTTGTGCACTGGGGGCATAGCTCGCAGCAGGGGATCGAGCTGTCGTGGCCGCTGGTGGGGGCGGTGTTCGCGCTGCCGCAGAGCTCGTCGGTGGCGGTCGATGCGTATCACGCGACGGCGGCGACGTTCGATCCGCAGGCGTACGATCCGGCGGCGTGGGCGCGGATGGCAAAGCGCTGCGGCATGCAGTACGCCGTGTTCACGGCGAAGCATCACGACGGCTACGCGATGTTCGACACGAAGACGTCGGATTTCGGTGTCATGCACTCGCCGTACGGCAAGGACATCTTTCGCATGGACGCCGACGCCATGCGCGCCGAAGGCATCCACGTCGGCGTCTACTTTTCGCTGATCGACTGGCATCACCCGGATTATCCGGCGTTCACGCAGGCAGATGTGCCGTATCGCTTTCCCGTCGGCAAGCCGGCCGATCCGGAGCGCTGGCCGAAGTTTGTTGACGTGATGTTCGAGCAGGTGCGCGAGCTGCTGACGAACTACGGGCAGATCGACGTGATCTGGTTCGACGGCGGCTGGGAGCGCACGATGCAGCAGTGGCGGTCGAAGGAGCTCGAGGCGATGATCCGCGAGCTCCAGCCGCAGATCATGATCAATGATCGCCTGCCGGGCGCCGGCGACTACGTGACGCCGGAGCAGTTCATCCCGCCGAGGCCGCCCGCCGGCCCGTGGGAAACGTGCATGACGATCAATGACAGCTGGGGCTACAACCCGCGCGATACGCGGCTCAAGTCGGCGCGCACGCTGATCCATTCACTGTGCGAAGTGGCGGGACGCGGCGGCAACTTCCTGCTCAACGTCGGGCCGATGGGCGACGGGCGGCTGCCGCCGGAGCTGACGGAGCGTCTCGCCGTCATCGAAGCGTGGATGGCGAAGAACGGCGAAAGCATCATCGGCACGACGCCGGGGCTGGAGCCGTGGCAGTTCTACGGGCCATCGACGCGGCGGGAGCATCGCGTCTACGTGCACGCGCTGATGCGGCCATACGAGAGCATCAGCGTACGAGGCGTGAAGGTGAAGCGAGTGGAGCGGGTGCAGGCGCTGGCCAGCGGCGAGGATCTGAGATTCCACCGCCGGATGACGATCCCCGATCAGTTCGCCAACCCCGATCCTGACGGCGAGCTGACGATCGTGATACCGCCGTCGGCGATCGACGAGTATGCGACGGTTGTGGCGATTGACTTCGCGGCGACGCCGGTGTGAGTGCTGGGATTGCGGTCCGATCGTAAACGGACGACGTAGTCAGCACGAACGCGGACGGCCACATCGGGCCGCCCCTACACATTGTCGTCCGAATGCGGCCGAGGCACCGCGTTTAGCGTCGGGTTTGGTCGCGGTACGATGGCTGTGTGAACGACGCGAAGATCCAATACGCCACGTCGGCTGACGGGACGAGCATCGCCTGCACCGTGCGGGGCGGTGGGCCGCCGCTGCTGCGGACGCCGTTCGGGCGCTTCGGCGTGATGGGGATCGACTCCCAGACGCCGGGCTACGCGGAGATGGACGCGCGGCTGGCGCAGCACTTCACGTTAATTCGTTTCGACGCGCGCGGCACCGGCCTGTCCGATCGGCGCGTTAGCGACTTCTCGCTTGACGCGCTGGCGGCGGATATCGACGCCGTCGTCCGCAAAGTCGGACTCGGTCGCATGGTGCTTGTGACGGGCGGCCCGCACAGTTGCGAGACGATCGCTTATGTCGCCGCGCATCCCGGCGAGGTGGAACGGCTCGTGATCGTCAACGGCATCGTGCGGCCGGCGGAGAGTTTCGGCGGCGGGCGCATGCAGGCGCTCCAGGGCGTCGCGAGGAGCGATTGGGAGCTGTACACGGAGATGATCGCCTACACGCTCTACGGCTGGAGCGAGGGCGAGGAGGCGCGCAAGTTCGCCGGCCTGATCCGCGAGTGCGTGACACAGGACAACGTCGTGCGCGCGTTCGAAGCGTCGATGTCCTTCGACGTAACAGCGTTGCTGACGCAGATCGAGGCGCCGACGCTCGTTGTGCAGCGGGTCGAAGAGAATCCGTTTCACGATCGCGCGGCCTCGAAGCTGATCGCGTCGCACGTCCCGCGGGCCGAACTGGCGATGGTGTCGTCCACGTCGCCGGGCGCGTTCACCGCGTCGGCGGCGGAGCCGATGTACGAATTTCTCGGCATCGACCTCGATGCGCCTGATGATCTGCCGTCGCCATCGGACATCCCCGTGCCGCCGGCGACCGGCGCCATTCACACGATCATCTTCAGCGATGTCGAGAACTCTACCGCGCTGACGCAGCAACTTGGCGATGTGGGGGCGCGCGACGTGATGCGCACACATGAGCAGATCACCCGGGAGGCGCTCCGCGAGTACGGCGGCAGCGAGGTGAAGTCGCTCGGCGACGGCTTCATGGCGTCGTTTCATTCGCCGACACGCGCGCTGGAGTGCGCGATCGCCATGCAGCGCGCGTTCGCGGCGCACGGCGATACGACAGAACACGGCATTCGCCTCCGGATCGGCATCAACGCCGGCGAGCCGATCGCCGAGGACGATGATCTGTTCGGGACGGCGGTGATCATGGCGGCGCGGATCGCGGCGCAGGCGCAAGGCGGCGAGATCTTCGTGTCGGACGTCGTGCGGATGCTCGTCGCGGGCAAGAGTTTCGCCTTCGAAGATCGCGGCGAGGCGAAGCTCAAGGGCTTCGATGCGCCGGCGCGCGTGCATGCGTTGCGGTGGTCGGAGTAGGTTGACGACAGAGACACAGAGGCGACTGTCGGTGGCGGCCGAGCCCTCACCCCGGCCTTCGGCCACCCTCTCCCACTAGGGGAGAGGGGATCGTTTCGACGAGTTGAATCTAAGATGAGGAGACTATCGAGGCCATGACAGGTTCGGAGGGAGTCACGCATCGGTGGGCGCGTGTCGTCCACGCACTCCAGATCGGTCGCGGCTCTTTCAAACTACTGCTGTTTGGTTCGCCCAAACCATTCCGTGAGATCCGCGGTTTCTCCCTTGTGGTTGGCCTTCGTACACTCAGGTTTCATCGACATTAAAGGAGCAGTGACATGAAGAAGGTGACGTTTCCGGCCGGGTTTTCGTGGGGGACGGCGACGGCGTCGTACCAGGTTGAGGGCGCATGGGACGAGGACGGGAAGGGTGAATCGATCTGGGATCGCTTTTCGCACACCGACGGCAAGATCATGAACGGCGACACCGGCGACGTCGCCTGCGATCAGTATCATCGGTTCAAGGACGACGTCGCGATCATGAAACAGCTGGGGATGCGCGGCTATCGCTTCAGCATCTCGTGGGCGCGGATCTTCCCGGACGGCAGCGGTGCGGTCAACCAGAAGGGGCTCGATTATTACAGCCGGCTCGTCGATGAGCTGCTGGCGCATGGCATCACGCCCTTCCCGACGCTGTATCACTGGGATCTGCCGCAGTGGTTGCAAGATGCCGGCGGCTGGGCGAACCGCGACATCATCGATCACTTCGCGACGTACGCCGCGACGTGCGCCGACGCGCTGGGCGATCGGATCAAGAACTGGATGGTGTTCAACGAGCCCTGGGTGTTCACGTTCATCGGCCTGCTTTACGGTCAGCACGCGCCCGGTATGCGCGACGCCGATCACTGCATGAAGGCCACGCACATCGTCAATCTGACGCAGGCGGCGGCAATGAAGGCGATGCGCGCGACGGGCAAGCCGGAGGCGATCGGCACGGCGTTCAGCATGCAATCGACGTACCCGGCATCGGAGAGCGCGGAGGATCGCGCGGCGGCGGAGCGTCAGCACGGCTTCAGCAACACCTGGTTTCTCGATCCACTGGTGAAGGGCGCGTACCCGCTGGCCTACGTCGATCAGGAGAAGGCGCTGCGGCGCATGGACATCCGCCCCGGCGATATGGAGGCGATGCGGACGAAATTCGACTTCATCGGCATCAATCTCTACCAGCGATCGATCGTCGCGAACGCGGAGCAGGATCGGAACATTGGCGCGCGGCAGGTGCCGGGGCCGGGGCCGCGCACGGCGTTCAACTGGGAGGTGTGGCCGGCCGCGATCTACCAGATGATCAAGCGCGTCGATAAGGACTACGGCCATCCGGCGATCTACGTTACGGAGAACGGCTGCTCGTATCCGACTGCGCCGGGCGCGGACGGTCGCGTACACGATCAGGAGCGCATCGACTTCTACAAGGGCTACGTCGGGCAGGTGGCGCGCGCCTACGACGAAGGTTGCGACGTGCGCGGCTATTACGCATGGACGCTGATCGACAACTTCGAGTGGTCGACCGGCTACAGCCAGCGCTTCGGTCTGACGCACTGCGACTTCGAGAACGGGCAGAAGCGCACGATCAAGGACAGCGGCTACTGGTTCCGCGATCTGATCGCGTCGAACGAGATCGAGTACGACGAGACGCTCGTGTGACATGCCGGGGATGATCCACGGAGGACACAGAGATCGCAGAGGGGTGAGGCGAGAGATCGCGGCGCGGATGCCGTGATTGCCATGTCTGCTGATGTGCTGACGTTGGCGTGGGGCGCTGCTTGCTGCCTCCGTGTTGGCCATCGAGATCTCGTAAGGACGCAGCTTTGGCTCCGCCCGACGGGTGCGGACGGGCCTAAAGGCGCGTCCCTACGGTCTCACACGGAAGCGCAGCGGCTAACGACCAACCACCAGCCCGCACTTGCCTATGTCGTGCGCTGCTTTTCGACGGCGGTGCGCATGCGCTCGCGGAAGATGTCGATGCCTACGTCGACGGTCCAGGGGAAGGCGTCGTTCCAGCGCGACATGATGGATTCGCCGAGGCCGATGAAGACTTCCGATTGCTTCCACTGGACGCCGCGGACGATCGCTTGCGCGACCTGCTGCGCCGTCGCGATGGTCATGCCGAGGCCGTCGAACTCAACGTTCTCGATCAAGTCGGTCGCCGTCGGCCCGGGGTAGACGGCCATGACGTAGATGCCGTCGGGTGACACTTCGCGCCGCAATGCCTCGCTGAAACCGCGCATGGCGAACTTGCTGGCGCAGTACGTCGCGTAAAACGGCATGCCGACGCGCCCCGCTACTGACGATACGTTGACGATCGATCCGCGCTTCGCCTGGCGCATGTGCGGCAGCGCGATCTGCGTCAGGCGGATCGGCGCCCAGATGTTGACACCGACCATGCGGCCGACGTCTTCCATCGCGATCTCGTCGAGGCGGCCGCCGGAAACGACGCCGGCGTTATTGACGAGGACGTCGAGGCGGCCGTGGCCCTGGATGGCGGCATCGACGAGCCCGCGGAGGTCTTCATCCTTCGCCACGTCACACGAGACTGTTTCTGCGCGGCCGCCGGCGCGCCGGCATTCGGCCGCGGCCGTCTCGAGCGCATCCATGCGGCGGCCGGCGAGGAGCAGCGTCGCGCCCTCAGCCGCGAACTCGATGGCGGTCGCGCGCCCGATGCCGCGTCCGCCGCCCGTGACGACGACAACCTGCCCTTGAAACCGATCCGCCATGGTGTGGGTGCCTCCCGTAGGTGTTCGCTGTTGTGTAGGTGATCGTCGCGCGTGGGAGGGGTCGGCGTCAACTGATGAGGATTGAAGGTGGAGGATGATGCAATTGTCATTCTGAGCGAAGCGAAGAATCTCTTCGGACTGAGTCAGTCGTGCGTTCGTAGGCAGCACTCGTTGGGACGACATTCGGCATGACATCGGAGAGATACCACGGGCACCTGCGGTTCTTCGCCTCGCTCAGAATGACAATCGAACTGCAGGCAGCAACCGATCCCAGCGGCATCTCGGCCGCCAAAACCGCCCAACCGCCGACAGGCCAACCGCCAAAGGCCATCCGCTATCTGCTATCTGCTAGCGGCGATACCCTGCGGCCATGTTGAGTGATCGGACCATCAAAGAAGAATTGGCGAAGGGGCGGATCGTTGTCGAGCCGCTGGATCCGGAGGACATTCAGCCGGCGAGCATCGATGTGCACATCGATCGCGTGTTTCGCGTGTTCAAGGTGAGCAGCCGTCCGTACATGGATCCGCGGATGCCGATGGACGATCTGACGGACGAGGTCGTGATCGACGCTGGCAGTCCGTTCTTCATCCACCCGGGCGAGTTCGTGCTGGCGAGCACGCTCGAGGTGCTGACGCTGCCCGACGACATCCTGGCGCAGGTGGAAGGCAAGAGCTCGCTCGGGCGCATCGGCCTGCTGATTCATGCGACGGCGGGTTTCGTCGACCCCGGCTGGCATGGGAAGCTGACGCTGGAACTCTCGAACGTGGCGAAGATGCCGATCGCGCTGCATTTCGGGATGAAGATCGGGCAGTTGAGCTTCGTGCGGATGTCGACGCCGGTCGACCGTCCGTACGGGAGCGCCGGGTTGCGCAGCAAATACCAGGGACAGATGACGCCGACGCCCAGCCGGGCGTTCACGGAATACGATGCACCCGCAAGCCAATGAGTGACCGAAAGGGAAACCACAGATTTCACAGATTTTCACAGAGGGTTGAACTGCGATTGGTGAGGGAATTGAAGGTCAGGGGCGAGCGAGAATTGGCGGCGGGAACGTCGGCTGGGGAGATCACGGCACCCACGGATTTCATGGAAGGGTAGATGATGGCTGACGAAGTTGGCGATCCGAAGACGTTTGCGATCATCGGCGCCGCGATGGAGGTGCATCGTGTACTGAAGGAGGGATTCCTCGAAGCCGTGTATCAGGAGGCGCTCGCGGTGGAATTCATCGAGCGTCGGGTGCCCTTTCGTCGCGAGGTCGAGATCCCGATCATCTATCGCGGACAACAGCTCGCCTGTGGATATCGCGCCGACTTCGTCTGCTACGGCGACGTGCTGGTCGAACTCAAGGCGATACGGCGTGTGACCGACATCGAGAGCGCACAGATCATCCACTACTTGAAGGCAACCGGGATCAAGAAGGGTCTGCTGATCAACTTCGGCGGATCCAGCCTCGAACACAGACGATTCGCCAACTAGGCTACTGGCTGCCCTCGCGTCCCTCTGTGGAAATCTGTGGAATCTGTGGTTCCCTCTAGATCGGCGAGTGTAATCTGTGGTTTCTCGTGGCGCGCAGTTTCGCGCGGTGATTTTTGATATGGATGGGGTGCTGACGGATAGTGAGCCGGCGTTTCATGCCGCGGTCAACGATATGTTGGCGCGGTACGGGCATCAGATCTCGCTTGAGGATTACGCGCAGTACATCGGGTCGGCGACGCCGGCGATGTGGGCGGGGATGATCGAGCGCTTCGCGCTGCCGGTGGCGCTCGACGAGATCATCGCCGAATACGAAGCGCCGCTGATGGAACGGCTGCGACAGCCGCGGCCGTCGCTGCCCGGCGCGCGAGAGCTGATCGAGAAGCTGCTCTCGCATGATGTGCCGATCGCGCTGTGCACGGCGTCGTATCGTCGATGGGTGGACGCGATCTTGCCCGGCGCCGGCCTCGATGGGCTGTTCGAGGTGCTGTCGACGTCGGATATGGTGCCGGCAACGAAGCCGGATCCCGCGCCGTATCGCCTCGCCGCCGAGATGCTCGGCTTCGCGCCGGAGCAGTGCGTGGCGGTCGAGGACAGCGCCAACGGCCTGCGCTCCGCGCTCGCGGCGGGCACGCACGTCGTGCAGGTGCGCGCGACGGCGACGGCGGCCGAGCCGATGCCCGGCGTCGCCGCCGTCATCGGCTCGCTTCACGATTTTCCGCTGGAGTTGGTGGTCGGAACGTAGGTGTTTTCGAAATAGGCTTAATCCACAGACGCCACAGAGTTTTCGTGAGGCGGTGGCGCCTAACCCCGCCGATGAAGACGGACTGTTTGGCAGCCGAACAACCTAACCCCCGGCCGTCTCTAAGCGGGACTCTGCGACCTTCCCGACGCGGGAAGGGGAGTTCGAGTCGGTTTGGCGAGCCGCTTTGACGCTATTTTCAGGGCAGGACACAGAGATCACAGAAGGGGTTGGCGGAGAGATGGGCCTGATCGCGGGCTTGCTTCGGTCGCCGTGAGTCTGAGCATCACTCTGCGAGCGTCGGGTTAGGCGCGATCCGTGGACCACAGGTCGCGGCGAACACAACCGCGACCCCTTTGTGCTCTCGGTGCCCTCCGTGGATCAAGCCGGCGGCGTCAGTCGCCGATTGGCAGGGGGATCGGCGCGAGGACGAGGTCGTCGAGATCGATGCGGCGGGCGCGTTCGCGTTGGCCGTCGTCGTCGCCGCGGGATTGGAAGATCTGGTGGGTGACGATCAATGTCAGGGCGACGATTAGCATGAGCGCCGCGAGCTTGAAGGGGGCGAGCGGGCCCCAGATGCCGCCGATCGTGCCGCCGAGCGCCTGGCCGCCGGCGACGCCGAGGCCCTGGACGGCGCTCAGCACGCCGAGCCACAAGCCGCGGCTGCCGGCGTCGGTCGCATCGAGCGCGGCGGCGCCCCACGCCGGGATGACGATCGCGTAGGCGAGGCCGGCAATCACGACGAGATTGACGGCGATGAACGGGCTGCGTGTCAGCGTCAGTGCGAAGATGGCTGCGGCGGCGACGGCGAGTCCGGCGACGAGCGAGGCGTAGCGGCCGTGGCGGTCGGCGAGATAGCCAAACTTCCACAACGCGGCGCCGGCGACGAGCGCGGGCAGCGGGAAGAGCAGCGCCATGAAGGACATCTTCACCCGCAGGATATCGCGCGTGTAGGCGCCGATCATCGGCGTGTGCAGGCTCGTGCCGACCGTGAGGAACAGCACGATCAGCGCCAGCATGGCGATGCCCGGCGTCCACGCGGCCGTCGATGGTGAGGCCGCGCGAGATGACGCGCGCGCCGCGGCGTCGACGCGACGTGATTCGACGTCGGCGATCGATGTGCAGGCGTCGACGGCGGGGACGCTGCGGAGGACCATCGCCAACGCAAGCGTATTGAAGGCGATGCAAGCCCAAAACGCGCCGGAGTAGGTCACAAAGTCGACCATCAGGACACCGGCGAGCGTGCCGGCGCCGATGCCCATCATCTGCGCGAGATTCAGGAGCGTCATGGTCCGGGTGCGGCGGCCGTGCGGCGTCGATTCGCCGACGTGCGCCATGAATGCGGGCCACATCGTCGCGGCGCCGATGCCGAGCACCGCCGAGAACGCGAGGAAGGCGCGCTCGTCCGGCACCTGCATCATCAACACGAGCACGGGGACGCTGAGAGCCATGCCGGCGACCATCGTCACGCGGCGGCCGCTACGGTCAGCGATCCATCCCGCGGCGGGTTGCCAGGCGAACTTCGCGACGCCGTAGCAGGCCATCGCATAGCCGGGGAATGCGGCGCTCGTGTGCAGCGCCTGCGGCAGGTATTGCTGCACGAGCGACAGGAAATAGATGCCGACGGCTGCCTGCCAAAGGAAGACGACGGCGCCCAATTCGAGGACGCGGCGCGTGTCCGCCCCGCTGCGCAGCGCCTGTCTGTGTGTATCGAACATCCACCACCCCGTTCACTGTGGGTGCTGACTCCCGCGTGCCTGTTATCAGTATCGGCAAATACCCGAATGGGGATAACGTGCGCGGCTAGATCAGCCCCTTCGCGACCCTGTTTCGAGCCACGGCTATAGCGCCGAGCGCCGCCGCTCGCTCGCCTAATTCGCCTTCTACGATGCGTACATCCATGAATGACTGGGCGAACGAGCGCGTCCGCGCCGTCTCGACGGCCGGCCCCAAGATCGTCTCGCCCATATTGGACAATCCGCCGCCGATGACGATGGCCTGCGGGTTGAACGCGTTGATCATGCTCGCCAGCCCGATGCCGAGGTAGCGGCCGGCCGACTCGATAATCGCTGTCGCCTCCTGCTCGCCCTGCTGACCGGCGAGATACACGGTCTCGGCGTTCAGCGGCGGGTTGTGCTCGGCGAGGCGGGCGGTGCGGATGAGGCCGCCGGCGGCGATCATTTCTCTCGCCCGCGCGGCGATCGCCGTGCCGGATGCGTAGGCTTCGAGGCAGCCGGGGTGCCCGGCGCCGCAGACGCGATTGATGTCCGTCGAAACGCCGATGTGGCCGACTTCGCCCGCGGCGCCCGATGCGCCGATATACAGCTCGTCGTCGATGATGACGCCGCCGCCTATGCCGGTGCTGATCGTGACGAAGAGCATGTGCTTGTAGCCGCGGCCGGCGCCGAACTGGTGCTCGGCGACGCCCTGGCAGTTGGCGTCGTTCTCGAGCAACGATGGCACGCCGAGACGCTCGCGCAGGATGCGCGCGAGCGGCACGTTGTGCCACCCCGGCAAGTTCGGCGGATCGGTGATGACGCCTTCTTCGGAATCGATCGGCCCGGGCGCTGAGACGCCGGCGGCGCGGATCGACTTCGCATCGACGCCCGCCTTCTCCGCCGCTTCGCGGACGGACTGGACGATGCGCGCGATCACCGCCTCCGGCCCCTGCGCCGCCGGCGTCCGCACGCGCGAATCGCCGCGCACGTTGCCCTGCGCGTCGGCGATCAACACGAGAATCTTCGTGCCGCCGAGATCGATGCCGGCGAAGATGTCGTCCGTCTCGCTCATGCGCGCGCCTCCGCTTCGGCGGCCGCCTGTAGGGCGGCGAGGCGATCGGCGCGCGCGGCGTCGTAGAGGTCGAGATATTTGGCGGCGGCGCGGTTCCACGACCAATCCTGCTTCATGCCGCGCTGTTGCAGCGCGCGCCAGCCGTCGCGGTTCTCGAACGCGGTCAGGGTTCGCTCAGTGGCGTGCTTGAGCTCGCCGGCGTTCGGCTCGTCGAAGAGGAAACCAGTGCCGGAGCGCAGCGGCAGGTCGGCGTTCTGCACTGTGTCGGCGAGCCCGCCCGTGCGGCGGACGAGCGGCACGGCGCCGTAGCGGAGCGAGATCAGCTGGCCGAGGCCGCCCGGCTCGTAGCGCGAGGGCATGAGGAAGACGTCGCAGCCGGCGTAGATCTGCTGGCCGAGCGGCGGGTTGAAGTCGAGCCAGATCTTCACGTTCGACGGATACTTCTCTTGCAGCTGGAGTAGCATGCGCTCCACCTGCTCGTCCCCGGTGCCGAGGACGACGAGCTGCAGATCGCGCACCGCCAGCATCGCATCGAAGGCGACGGCGACGAGATCGATGCCCTTCTGCTCGAAGAGCCGGGTGACGACGCCACAGAGCATCGCTTCGGCGCGCCGCGGCAGCCCCGCCTGCTCCTGCACCGCGCGTTTGTCGGCGGCGCGCTTGTCGAGCGAGTCGATGTCGTAGCGCTGCGCGATCGCAGCGTCCGTGGCCGGGTTGAACTCTTCGTAGTCGATGCCGTTGACGATGCCGGAGACGACGGCGGCGCGCGCGCGTAGCAGCGGGTCGAGACCGGCGCCGTATTCCGGCGTCAGGATCTCGCGGGCGTACGTCTCGCTGACGGTGTTGACGCGATCGGCGTGGAGAATGCCCTGCGCCATCGCGGTGTACGCCGTCTCGGGCGCGACGCCGTCGGGCGCGGCGAGCTGGTCGCGGCCGATGCCGAAGTGGTGCGCGAAGCCGTCGTCGAATGCGCCCTGGAGCGCGAGATTGTGAATCGTGTAGACGCGGCCGGCGCTCGCCCACACGTGCTTCTCGTCGGCGGCGGGGCGCGACAGGTCGGCGGCGAGGCGTGTGAGGATCGGCGCCGTGTGCCAGTCTTGCGCGTGAACAACGTCGGGGCGGAAGCCGAGATGCGGCGCGGCGGCGAGCAGCGCATCGCATAAGAAGAGGAAGCGATCCTTGTCGTCGTCCTCGCCATAGAGCTTCGGCCGACCGAAGTAGCGCTCGTTCTCGATGAGGTACACCGGCACGCCGCGCACGTCCGACTGCCAGACGTCGACGCGCTCATCGCCCGCGGGCCACGGCACGTGGACGGCGTGGAGCAGATGCCGCAGGTTCAGCGACGCGCGCTCGATGGGGCCGTGCATCGGCATGGCGACGCGAACGTCGGCGCCCTTCGAGCGCAACGCTCGCGGCAGCGAACCGGCGACGTCGCCGAGTCCGCCCACCTTGGCGAGGGGGCTCATTTCGATCGTGGCAAAGAGGACGTTCAAGCGGAATCCTGGGGACGTGGCGTGTGACCCCAAAAGGTAACGAATCCGCATACACGGCGGCAATCGCGCTCGAACGTGCGAAATGTGACAGAACGACGGGGCGTCGAGAATCGGCGTGCGGCGTACCACGATTTGGTGAGTTAATCCGGGGCGCTACACGAGGTCGTGAAGGGCGCGGCTTTGGCATCGTCCGAACGCGGACGCCGCTAAATCTACGTCCCTATTTCAATTGGCGGTGGACGCGGCTTTAGGTTCGTTCGAACGCGGACGCAGCTGAAGCTACGTCCACTTTCGTGGTCGCGCGAGAGGTCACCGATCAGGGCGTGGCGCCGCGCATGTAGACGAACTCGCCGGGGACTTCGTAGGCGCCGTTTTTGCGGAAGGGGGCGATGCTTTCGAGATACTCGGCGTGCACGGCCGTGCGGGTTGCGTCATCGAAGCGGGAGTAGGCGAGGGCGACGGGGCCGCCGGCGAACATGGCGGCGCACGCGTCTTCGTCCGACGCCCAATGCAGCGTCATGTCGACGCGCTCTTCGTGGAGGTCAACGAAGCCGGCGCGCTCGAACGCGAGGCGCAGCGCGTCGGGGGCGCCGAGCGAGAAGAACAGCGGGCAGACGTCGGAGTTGACGCGCGCATCGGTGATCGGGAAGACGGCGTTCCAACCGCAACGATCGCGACGCCCCCAGGCGCAGACCGCGGCGCGCCCGCCGGGTCGGAGGACGCGCGCCATCTCGTCAATCGCGCGCTGCGGGTCCGCCGGGTACATCAGACCGAGGACGCAGGCCGCCGCGTCGAACGAGGCATCGTCGAACGACAGCTCTCCGGCGTCCATGCGCTCGAATGTGACGTTTGTGAGGCGACGGCGCTCCGGCGCGGCGCGCGCTTTATCGACCATCTTCGCGGCGAGATCGGTTCCGGCGACGCTGCCGCGCTCGCCGACGCGCTCGGCGGCGAGCAACGCGGCGACGCCGGTACCGGTGGCGATGTCGATCACGCGCTCGCCCGGCCGCAAGTCGAGCAGCGCCACCGTGCGCGTCGAGCATTCGGTGAGTACCGGCACCCAGTAGCGGGCGTAGTCCTCGACGGCGAGATCCCAGCCGTAGCGCTGGATGCGGCGATGCAGCTTGCCGTCCATCGCTATTACTTCACCGGGGCCGTGATCGTGGTCTCGCGCGTCACTGAGAGCGCCGTCGTCAGGTCGTAGAGGAGGGGGCTGTGGCGGTCAGCGTGCTCGACCATCTCGCGCACACGCTCTTCCGGGGCGTCGCTGGTGATATTGACGCGCGCGCGGAGGGCGATGTAGCCGGGCGGGACGCGATCTTCGTCACCGACTCCGTACATGCCGCGCGCGTCGTAGTCGGCCTCGATGACGACCTCGACTTCGTCGAGCGGCACATCCATGTATTCGGCCCAGAGGCGGTAGCCGCTGGCGAGGCAGGCGCCGAGGCCGCCGCGGATGAGGATGCCCGGATCGGGACCGACATTCTCGCCGCCCGAGTCGACGCCCATATCGACGACGAGGTGATGGCCGCCGTCGTAGACATCTGAGGCGACCTGCCCCTTGCGCAGCCGCACCGTCGTCGTCGCCGTCCCGCGCCCGATCTTCGGCCGCAGCTCCAGCGCCTTGATGTTGCGGGCCTGGATCGTCTTGATGTCGCGGGTGGTCTTGCTCGCCGACATGGCACCTCCTCACACAACGAGTATCGCCGGAGCGTCGGGACGCAACATCGAGGGTAGTACGGAGGTTTTCGTGTGCGCGTTGCGGATTTAGCTTCGGCGCAGAGCCAGAGGCGTCCCATACGCGAAAGTGCACCGCCGCCATCACCTACTTCGAGCGTGGGCCGTACACCTGCCACGCGGATCTGCTCGACAACAGTGACATCCGACCCTTTGGCTCTTCACGGGTCGTGTTCGATACTGACCAACGCCACCATGACCCGTCACCGCCACTCGAAAGACCACGCCGGCGTTGCTTCGAAAACGAGAAAACTGCCAAACAAACCTCCCAATGTCGGCTCAAGACACAAAACTGCCAAACGAACCTCCCGTCGTCGGCCCAAAACACAAAACTGCCAAACGAACCTCCCGCACCCGCTTTGAAAAACAGCAAACTGCCAAACGAACCCCGCGCCGCCGTCTCCGAAAAAACGGAAACTGCCAAACAAACCCACGACGGAGGTAACGACCTGCGAATATCGCGAAACGGCGTTCGCACGCGGCCCGCGACGGACGGAGCTAAAGCCGCGTGTCTGCGATCCCCTGAGTGGCCCTGCGCGGGCTGAAGTGCCGACGCTATGGCGTGCAACGCGCGGCTAACCGTGTCGCGCGAATGTCGCGGCTCCGCCCCGCGCGGGCTGAAGTGCCGACGCTTCGGCTTGCAACGCGTGGCTAACCGTGCCGCACGAATGTCGCGGCTCCCCGCGCGGGCTGGAAAGCCCGCGCTACATTCCTAGGGCCGGGGTGTTCGATGGCCCGCGCCAAGACGTGAGATGCATGGTTTGCGGCCAGCTATCCGCTAGCCGCTATCCGCTATCCGCTATGAACCTATCCTCAGTCGCCGGTGCCGCAGCGGGTGATGTCGAAGGGCTCGACGCCGATAACGCCTCGGCTGCGGGTGCACGAGCGCGAACTCGTATCGATGATCAGGTCGCCGTTGTTGTTGATGCTCGTGCCGAAGCGGTCGAGGTCGCCGTAGCCGACGCCGAATGCGTACGTGCCGTCGGCGCGCCAGACGGCGCGGGCGTTGTTGCAGTCCTCGACGAAGGCGCCGGAGATGCCGGCGATCGGTTCGAGTGTGCCGGCGCCCTGCGTATCCTGGAACATCACGCGGCAATCGCCGTGCAGCTCCTGCTGGCGCGCGGATTTGTCGTAGAGCGCGATGAAGGAGCCGTCGGGCATGCGCGTGATGTAGAGATGCTGCGACTCGTAGCGGTTGACGGTGGACGTCGGAAACGCTTCGGCGTTGCCGGCGTCGAAGCCGCTGATCGGTTGGTCGGCGTTGTCGCCCTCATCAAACGCGAAGCCGATGGCGACGATGATCGCGATCACGACGACGATGCCAACAACGATGCGCGGCAGGCAGCCGCCAAGCCGCGGCCGGCGTTTCGCCGGCTCGGGCGGAGGCGCTTCGTCTGTCGTCACTCGGCCGCCTCGCCTTCATGCCTCACGCGTTCGGCGAGCATCGACTCCAGCCTCAGCGCATCTTCGAGCGGGAGATCGGCGCCGCGCAGCATCGCTTCTTTCGCGGCACGCAACGCCGCCGGCGATCGCGCGGCGAGCGTCGCTGCGATCGCCGCCGCCTCATCGTGCAGGCGGTCGCGGGGCACGACGCGGTTGACGAGGCCGCAGCGCAATGCCCGCTGGGCATCGATCGGTTCGCCGCTGAGGATCATCTCGCGCGCGATGCCGGGCGGGATCGCGCGCGGCAGCGTCTGCGTGCCGCCGGCCGATGGAATGTAGCCGAGCGTCACTTCCGGCAGCGCGAACGTCGCGTCATCCGAGGCGATCCGCAGATCGCAGAACAGCGTCAG
>JBBQVO010000040.1:0-21192 GCA_038211505.1 Dehalococcoidia bacterium
GGACGCCGCGATGATCGCCAGCATGAGGCCCCGGCATTCGGCGACCAGTTCTTGATCAGCGCCGGCGTAACGCTCGCTGACCTCTTCGGGCACCCAGCCAAGGTCGTACTCGACAGGCCCGCGGACAGCGTTCTCGAAGTCTATGAAACGCGGCCCGTTCTTCGTGCTGAGCACGTTCCACGGGTGCGGTTCGCCGTGCAGCAGCTGCTCGGCGGCGCCCCGGTCGACGATCGACCGCGTGAAGCTTCGCAGCATGTCGGCGAGAAGCTCCCGGTCCCCCTCGGGGAGATCCGGCGTGATGTCGCGGCTCGCAACCCATTGTTGCGTATCCGCGACTCGATCCGTGAAGTGCGGCGCCGTGACATCGATCTTGCGCATGCCCGCATGCAGCCGCTCGAGCGCCTGCGCGTAGTCGGCCGGCAGGAGCCCTCGAGATGGCACAGGTTCACAAGGTGACCGCGAAGCCGTCATGCTCGTAGACGCGCGGCTCTACGCGAGGCTCAAGAACACCCACAGGGCTCTCGGTTTCAGCGAGCCTTTGAGCAAGCTCGACTTCGAGCTGTGCGCCCCGGTACGCCATGGGCGCAACCCGGGCAACCACGTCGCACGGCATCAGGCGAAGGAGAAGTCGGTTCGAGTCGTTAAGAACGACCGCGTCGGCGACCGTCAGGTCAAGGGCTGCGGCGGTCGACATCGCTGCGGCCACGGCACGCCGAGCCTCTGATGCTTGCATCTTCGGGTTACCCTCGCCACGTTGCGTCAGGAGATCTCGAAGGCGGCAGATTGGGCACGTCTACCGACTGTACATCTCGAGTGCGTTTTCGAATCTGTGGTACCCCCGGTAGGATTCGAACCTACGACCGTCGGATTAGAAGTCCGGTGCTCTATCCAGCTGAGCTACGGGGGCGTGTCGCTGTTGGTCACAGAATAGCCGCCGGCGGCGGGCGGCGTGAAGACCACTCGATCTAGGAGACGGTGCGAGCGCTTCGACGCTGTTCAACGGACGGCGACGAGCGGAGAACCGGAAACGGATGTGCGGCAGATCGAGTTCGCGACGTCCGGCAGCAAGTCGTCGGCGACGGCGCGAGGATTGGAGACGAAGGGTCGAGTTCGGCGACGATCGAGCGGAGGTTATCAGTCGGCGGCGGCGATCGATTGGAGGCGAGCGGCGTCGAGGACGCGGATGCGTTCGCGCGCGATCTCGATCACGCCGGACGTGCGCAGTTCGTTGAGGACGCGCGTCGTGGTCTCGCGGCGGACGCCGACGCGGTCGGCGAGGTCGCCGTGCGAGAGGCCGCGCACTTCGCCGTTGGCGTCGACGACGGAGAGGAGCAGCGAGGCGAGGCGCGACGGGATCGCCGGGTGCGCGAGCCGCTCGATCACGTCCTCGGCGACGAGCAGGCGCAGGCCGATGATATCGAGCACGTTCATACCGACGATCGGCTGCGTGGCGATGAGGTTCTCGACGTCGGATCGCGTCATGACGGAGAAGGTGCAGTCGACGGAGGCTTCGGCGAACGTGTCGTAAACCATGGCGCCGACGAGGGCCATCTCGCCGAAGACGGCGCCATCGGTGAGCATGTCGATGACGACGCGGCGGCCGCTCGGCGCGATGCGAAAGAGTCGCACGCTGCCGCGCCGCAGAAGAAAGACGACATCGGCGATATCGCCGGGGCTGTAGATGATGCGGCCGGCCGGGTACGTGCGCACCTGCGTGAGGCGTTCGGCCTGGCGCAGCTCGTCCGGTGAGAGCTTTCGAAACAGCTGACTGGATGCGAGGTCGCCGATGCCGTTGGCGTTCCCATCCTCACCCGGCGACGTGGCCAATGCTCAGTCCTCTCGACGGCGACACATGTTGCGGCGCATTGTCTCATGCCGCCGCTTAACGGAATGTGACCGAACGCACTGAACCGGCGGCAGGTTCGTGCCGCTTGCTGTCGCGCGATCATCATGCGTGATGTGTAGGAGGGAGGCAGCGCTGGACGTTGCGAATCGCTCCGCGCGCGCACCGGATCTGGCCGTCGCGAAGCGCGGCGGCCACGAAGTCGAGCGCGATTGGCGGGTTCGAACGACTCGCAATGTACGGCGCGACTTAGGCGGCCGAGCGCCTCGTCTGCACCTTGTGGAACTTTGCGCCGCCCCGGCCGCCCTGTTTGACGGCGACGATCTCGGTGTCGGCGAGATCGGGGCTGGTGGTGAGGTAGCGTTGCACCATGCGGCCCACGGGCTGAGCGGCGAGCACGGCAAGCATCGACGCGAGGATGACGTTCGGCAGCTTCTCGGTGCGGTTGCCGGCGTTGCCGATCGTCATCATCGATGCGACGCCGGCGAGCGCGCCGGCCACAGCGAGATTCGTGCCGCAGAGCGATGAGACGGCGAGATGCTCCTCGCCGGACTTGAGGCGATAGAGCGCCTCCCGGGTCGACTCTTCGAGGAGCTCCGTCGGCACATCGGCGTAGAGGTAGTAGCCATCGCGCGTCGCGCGTCCGACCATGCGGATGTCATGTCCGATGCGCCGCAGCAGCACGGCGATCGTCGCGTGCTCAAGCGCATGATTGCGGCGCACCGTCCCGACGAGATTGCTCAGCATCGATCCTCAACCTTCATGAGCGCCGCGGTATCGCAGCGCAACGAGAGTATATCGACCGATCGACGGTGCCGCGCTCGCCCAAACGGGGGCGGTTTGCCGTCTACGCGACGTCGCGCTGGGGGCCTTTGGGGCGGGCGACGAGCTGGTTGATGAGGCCGGCGACGCCGAGCTTTGGGTCGTAGTCGAGCGTGTCGAACTCGGGCTGCAGATAGCAATCGAACGACTGGGCGAGGAGCGGCAGCGCGCGGCCGAGCTTGTCGATGAGGGCGAACGTCTTGAGGCGATCGAAGCCCGGCAGGATGCCGACGATCCGGTACTCGCCGTAGCTGAAGGCGTCGCCGGTGTGCGTGGCGTTGATCACGCTGGCCATCGCCGCCTCGCGAAAAGTGTCGAGGCTGGCGACGTCCTTGAGGCGCTTGATCTCCTCGGCGCCGACGAGCTCGACGACGAGGAACATCGGCTCGACGCCGGCGTCGATCGTCGCGTCGAGGACTTCGGTGAGCTGCGAGCGGAAGTCGTCCATCACCCGAAGTATCGGCATGGCGGGCGCGCGAGCACACCCGTGAACACGTTTGGGTTCGGTTCGCGGGAACCGATCCGGGCCGGGGGACAGCAAAGATCAAACAGCAAACAGCAAACAGCAAAGTCTGGCGTTCGGATTTGCTCTTTGCTGTCCAGTGTTTGCTGTGCGTACGTCAGTCGGCGCGGGCTGGCGAGCCTAGCGCGATCGCGGCGCGGGGATGGTCGCTGCCCTCGAGCACCTTCGACAGGATCGACTCGAGGCTGCGGATGTCGGCGTCGTCGAGGCGACCGGTGAAGTGCTTCGTGATGCCGCGATGGTGGACGGGCGCGGCGCGGCGCAGCGCCCGCTTGCCGGCGGTGGTCAGCACGGCGAAGGTGCCACGGCGGTCGTCGGGGCAGGCTTCGCGGGCGATCAGGCCTTCGTGCGCCATCCTGTCCACGAGGCGGGTGAGGCCGCTGCGGCTGAAGAGCACGGCGTTCGCCAGATGCTGCATGCGGAGGCGGCCGCCCGGCGCCTCATCGAGGTTCACCAGTACGTCGTACCATGTGAGGGGCATCTGACGTTCGGCCTGCAGCTCCTCGTCCAGCACCTCGGCGACGGTGGCGTGGGCGGTGAGGAACAGGCGCCAGGCGCGGAGGGCGCGGCTGCGTTCGGTGGGATCGATTGTCATGACAACGACAGTGTATCGCCGCCGGCGACGCGCTGGTAGTTGCAGAGACAACCGGATCGGTGTATATTAGTTGCAGGCGCAACTATCGGACGAAACGGAGACCAACATGAGCACGACGACACCGACGATCGACATCCGCCGCGGCGACGGGCGCTTTCACACGCGCGCCGGCTGGCTGGAGTCGCACCACTCGTTCAGTTTCAGCCACCACTATGATCCGATGAACACGCACCACGGGCTGCTGCTCGTGAGCAACGACGACATCATTCGCGGCGGCACGGGGTTTGAGACGCACCCGCACCGCGATATGGAGATCATCACCTGGGTGCTCGATGGCGAGATCGAGCACAAGGACACGACGAACCACCAGGGCCTGATCTATCCGGGCCTCGCCCAGCGGATGAGCGCCGGCACCGGCATCTTCCACTCGGAGATGAATAACAGCTCGACGAAGGATGTACATCTCGTGCAGATGTGGGTCGTGCCGGACACGGAGTCGGTCGATCCATCGTACGAGCAACTGGACATTAACGCCGAGCTGGCGAAGGGCGGCCTCGTGCCGGTGGCGTCCGGCCGCGGTCACAACGCCGCGATCGCGATCCGTCAGCAGGGCGCCGTGTTGTGGGCGGCGCGCATGGCGCCGGGCGAGACGGTGACGCTGCCAGACGCGCAGTTCGTCCACGCATTCGTCGCGAAGGGCGATGTGACCTCGGAGATCGGCGCTCTGGCGGCAGGCGATGCGTCGCGGCTGGCGGCCGCGGGCGCGCCGCAGATCACTGCGGGCGCGGCGGGCGCGGAGGTGCTCGTGTGGGAGATGGATGGGAAGCTCGAGCAGCGCGGCTAACACCGACTTGGCCTATTCATGCGTCGTTGGAATCAGGCTCGGGCACACGTCTGAGCACGGATAAGTTGTCGGCATCGGGCGGGAAACTGTATGGGCAGATGGTGATCGCCGACGGGCAGTGGGAGAAGCGGAATGCCGCCGACGCTTGAGAGGACGGCGCGAACTTCGCTCGCCGGGTAGACGCCGTCATCGCGGCCATAGTAAAGCGTGAGCCGCTGACTGAGCGACGTCAACAATTCCGGCGCCCCATCGCGCGCGATCAGGTCGAACGTTCCCTTGTACGATTGCCAACTGTGTTCGACGCCGTCGGCGGCGACGGGTGCGGGAAGCCGCGGCGCGAGCAATGGCGCCGCGCGACGGGCGAGTTCGCGATGCGCGCACATGAACGCGCAGAGGCGCTCGGCCCAGGGAGAATCGTCGGCCATGAGGCGTGCGAGCACGCCGAGCGAACGAAGGTGGCGACGCGCATTCACGGCTGAACGAAAGATCGGCGCGCCAAACGCGGCCACGTGGAACGCCGGCCTCGCGGCCGCGTAATGCATGGCAACGATCGCGCCCGCGGAATGGGCAACGATCGTCCCAGCATGGATGTCCAGTTCTTCGAACGCGCTCTGCAGAGCGGCCGTATGCTGCGCCGCATCATACGCGCCTCCTGGTTTCGCTGAACCTCCGAACCCCAATAGATCGAGGAAGACGAGACGATGATCGGAGGCTAGTTCGTCATATCCGCGGCCCCAGTAACGGAGTGACGCACCCAATCCGTGGAGAAAGACGAGTGGATCGCCTTCGCCAAGGATCCGTGCCCGAAGTCCGCCGGACAAACGCGTGACACGGCCCGGCGCGTTGCTGCGCAACGGATCCGACCACGCCGGAGAAAACGGTCTCAAGTCACTCGTACCGCGTCAAGGAATTTGCGTCGCCGGCCCCGTGCTCGTTCCCCGGCGCGGGGACTCATCCCGCTTGATCAGCTCGGCGTAGTGATTCGCGACTTCGGCGGAGTAGTACACGGCCGGCGCCATGAAGAGGATGAACGTCACGCCGATCACCAGCATGAAGACGCCGAGGCCGGTCACGAGATCCGACACTCGGAAGCCCATCACCGAGAGATCGAGCGCGGTGCGGAGCGTCACCGCGTTCAACGCGGTGGCCCGGTTCGGGTCATCCTTCGCGAGCTGCGAGTAGGTCTTACCGCCGGTGATGCCGAGCACGTGCTTCTCGATCACGGCCGCTTCCGACTTCGCTGACGCAGCATCGTTAATCTGAACGTTCGGGATGCTGGCGTCAGGGGACGTCGTGATGTTCTCGCGCACGATCGCGTCGCGTATCTCGGTTTTCGCGGCGCGACCTTCGACGAGCATGTACACGCCCGCCGCCATGAAGACGATGCCGAGTGCGAGCGGCGCAATCCAGATGTAGTGCCTGAGGTAGTGGAAGAGCTTCATACGTGTTCCTTATGCGCGGGACGCGGTTGTCATCCGCCGTCTCGACGGAACGATCTGCTCGATGACTGCCACGACGTCACGGCGTGTGTATGTGGTGTATCACTGTGCGTCGCCGTGAGCGCTGCTATTGTTCGCGATGTGAGTTGCAGGCTCGTGGCAAACGGCAATCGCAGCTAGCGACGGGCCGTTGTTGACCCGCAACGATCCATCGACTGACAGCCGAGTGGCCTCGTCGGGATCGCCGCGGCCGAGAACGGTACGCGGATCGACCACGACGTCATCGTTCCCGTTCATACACCACGGCGTCCCGCCGCCGGCGGCCACATCGGGCCGCCCTACGAGCGCACCGTCGGTGCGTTTGCGGATCAGGCGAGGACCGTCGTTCCGAGAATGTGGATCAGGCGGCCGGTCATGTCGTCGAGGGTGAGATGGCATTGGCGGTGGTGGTGGTCGAGCGTTTCGTAGCTGGTGAGCAGGAAGACGATCTGGAAGGCGTCTTCCTGGGTGACGCCCGCGCGGAGCAGGCCTTGCTGTTCGAGACGGAACGCCAGGTTCTCGATGTGTCCTCGGCGGACGTCTTCCTTCATCGCATCGAGGCGCGCGAACTCGGGATCGCCCCAGGCGAGGCCTTTGACGCGGGTGAAGAGCGCGTACTCCGTGAGCCAGAAACGGCAGGACGCGCGCATGAGCAGGCGGGCAGCGCGGCCGGCGTCCGGATCTTGCAGCGCCTTTCGGACGTGGCGGACGTCGGCGCGATCGAGTCCGTCGTTGAGGACGGCGAGCAACAGTTCATGCAGCGAGCCGAACTGCGCGTACACGGTGGCGCGCGTGACGCCGGCGCGCTGGGCGATCGCCGTGACGCTGGCGTCCGGCATGTCGCCGTCGAGGGTCAGCGCGAGGGCGGCATCGAGAATGTGAGCGCGCGTTTCGGCGACGGTGAGCGCGCGTTTTCCGAGCTGATAGGCGCGAGCCATCGGCCTCCCATCCAGCCCCCCGCACCACAGTACGCCGGCGCCGCCGCTCGTGTACAGCGCGCGCCGCCGAATCTTGACGTTAGCCGCGCGGCCGCGTCTCCGACCAGCTATCCCAGTACACAACCTTCTCGACGGGCAGACGCGACGGCTTGCCGAACTTGCCGACCGGTTTGCCGAGCGGGATCAGCGCCATCGTCTCGTATTCATCGGGAATGCCCAGCAGCTGCTTGACGTCGCTCTCGTGGAACTTATGCAGCGTCGTCAGCGCCGTGCCGAGGCCGAGTGCGCGCGCGGCGAGCATCAGATTCTGCACGGCGGGGTAGATCGATGCGCCCAGCGTCGGCCCGATCGCGTACTGCTCTTTCTTGATCGTCGCGAGGACGAGCACCGGCACGTCGCCCATGTGATTCGCGAGATGATCGGCAGAGTTGAACATCCGCGCGCCTCGCGGATCGGCGCGCATGGCCTCACGACGCGGCCCGTAGGTCTGGTTCCATGCCTCGAGATACCACTCGCCGATCTTTGCCTTCTTCGCAGGATCGCGAATGATGACGAAGTTCCAGCTCTGCATGTTGCCGCCGCTCGGCGCCATCGTCGCCGTCTCAAGAATCCGCCAGATCTGCTCGTCCGGAATCGGATCGTCGAGCAGCCGGCGCATCGCCCGCTGCGTCCCCGTCACCTCGAAGAAATCCACGTTCGCCTCTCTTTCTGTTTTGTCGCAGATCGCTAGTGTGGCTCACCAACGCTCTCCGTGACAGGGATGCCGCGCGGTCTCCGCCATGTTTGTGTAGGGGCGGCCCGATGTGGCCGCCCGCGCTCGTGTGGCGGTGGCGCACGCTTCCAACACCGCCGGCCGCGATCAAATCATGCGGCTGAATCGTGTACGCCCTCACAACGCCGCCGTCCGCCGCCGAAGAATGCGTGACTCGGGCATCCACCGCTCGCGTAGGGCGCCGATCAGGAACATCGAGCCGGTGACGCAGATCACGTCGGGCGGGCGCGCCCCTTCGAGCGCAAGATCGAGAGCGCGCGTGTGCAACGGTTCGAGGCGGACGCGCTTCTCGCCGAGGAGCGCGCAGAACAGCGACGTCATGCGCTCGGGATCGCCGATACGCTCGGCGAGCGGCGGCTGTGTGACGATGACGGTATCGGCGACGGAGGCGAGGGCGCGCGCCATCGGCGCCTGATCCTTGTCGGCGAGAATGCCGCAGACGAGATGCAGCTTCGTGCGTCCACCGATCCAGTGCGCGCGCAACTCTCGCACAAGATTGCGGATCTCGACCGGATTGTGCGCGGCATCAAGCAGCACGACCGGATCGTGCGACATCTGCTCCATGCGGCCGCTGATCCGGACGTTGGCGAGACCTGCCGCGATCGCATGGGCGGAGATCTCGCGACCGCGACGCATGTCGAAGGCTTCGGCCGCGGCGACGGCGAGTGCGGCGTTCGTCGTCTGGTGGACGCCGGCGAGCGCGACGCGCAGGTCGCGATGTGTCGCTCGCGGCGTGGTGACGTCGATCGTGCTGCCGTGGCGGTCGGCGGCGCGGACGCGGACGCGGATGTCGCGGCCGAGGCGCCAGAGCGTCGCGCCCGTAGCGGCGCAGCGATCTTCGATCACGCGCAGCACGTCGGGTTGTCGCGCGCCGGTGACGACGATCTCGTCGCCGCGGATGATCGCCGACTTCTCCGTCGCGATCGATCGCAGCGACCATCCGAGGCGCTCGCGGTGTTCGTACTCGACGTTGGTGATGACGCTGACGGCTTTCTCGTCGAAGACGTTCGTGCAGTCGGTGCGGCCACCGATGCCAACCTCGACCACGGCGGCATCGCAGCGCTCCGCGGCGAAGCGCTTCATGCCGGCGGCGAACGCTACTTCGACGAGCGCCGGGCGGCCGTAACCGTCGCCGTCGAGCACGTCGAGATGCATCTGGCGCACAAGCGGCTCGAGGCCGAGGACGGTTTCGGCGAACTCGTCGGGCGCTATCAACCGGCCATCGACGTCGACGCGCTCGATGAAGGTCTGGAGGTGCGGCGATGTGTAGAGGCCGGTGCGCAGGCCGGCCGCGCGCAAGATCGACGCGATCATGGTCGATGTCGATCCCTTGCCGGCGCTGCCGCCGACGTGCACCACGGGCTGCGCCAGATGCGGATCGCCGAGGTGTGCCAGGACGCGACGGATGCGATGCTGCAGCGCCCGCTCCGCCGGCACGATCGGCAACTCATGCCACAACCGCCGCTGCAGGTAGTCGACGGCTTCTCGATATCGGGCGTTCGCATCGGACGTTCGTGGCACGCCGCAGCGTAGCCGCTACGAGGGGGGAGCCACAGATTCGGTCTGGCCGACCCAAACGGGGAACCACAGATTTCACAGATTTCACAGATTGGGCTTGGTGGTGCAGCGGTGCGTTGTGGCCGTCGACGCAACCTCGGTCGTATTCATCGTTTAGATCCGAGACGTGGTCTGGCCCGGGAAATCTAATCTGTGAAATCTGTGAAATCTGTGGTTCCCTTCGTGCGCTGGCGGGATAGGATTTGGGCATGAGCGAAGATGAGGAAGCCTTCGGGAAGCTCAGCCACGTCGATGCGCGCGGGCGGGCGAGGATGGTCGACGTGACATCGAAGGACGACACGCGGCGCGAGGCGACGGCGCGCGGCCGAATCGTCATGCGACGGGAGACGCTGGCGCTGATCCAGGAGCATGGACTGCCGAAGGGCGACGTGCTCGGCGTCGCGCAGATCGCCGGCGTAATGGCGGCGAAGCGCACACACGATCTGATCCCGATGTGCCACCCGCTGCTGCTGACCGGCATCGATGTGAGGCTGACGCCGAACGAGGCGCGCGCCTGCATCGAGATCGAGGCGACGGTGCGCACGGCCGGCAAGACGGGCGTCGAGATGGAGGCGCTGTCTTCGGTGACCGTGGCGGCGCTGACGATCTACGACATGTGCAAGGCCGTCGATCGGGCGATGCGCATCGAGCAGGTGCGCCTGGTGCGGAAGTCGGGCGGCAAGAGCGGCACGATCGCGCTGGAGTGACAACATGACGAAGACGCTCGAGATGCTTGGCTACGCGCCCGACGATCGCGTGCTGATCATTCACATCGACGACGTCGGCTTCTCGCACGCATCGAAGGTCGCGGCGTTCGAGTGCATGTCGGACGGCAGCCTGACGTGCGGATCGACGCTGGTGCCTGCGCCGTGGTTCATGGAGACGGCTCGGCTTCAACAGCAGCATCCGGAAGCCGATCTCGGCATCCACATGACGCTGACGGCGGAGTACGAGACCTATCGCTGGCCGGCCATCACCGGCCGCGGCTCCGCGACATCGTTGCATGCGCCCGACGGCGGCATGTGGCGCGATGTCGCGAGCGTCCTCGAGCACGTGAGCGTCGAAGAGGCGGCTGCGGAGCTGCGGGCGCAGGTCGAGCACGCGCTGGCGATGGGGATCGACGTGACGCATCTCGATACGCACATGGGCGCGGTGATGCGTCCGAAGTACATGCCGCCGTACGTCGACCTGGCGATCGAGTTCAAGCTGCCGCTGTTCTTCATCCGGCCGAGCGAGCGTCGATTGGCGGCGCTCGCGGACGGCGCGGATGTGTATGCCGAGCAGACGGCGAAGCTCGAAGCGCGCGGCTGGCCGCTGCTCGACAACATCATCGTCCAGACGCTGAGCGAGATCGCGCCGGACGACAAAGTACGGCGATTCAAGGAGATGTTCGCCAACCTGCGGCCGGGGTTGACGCATTTCCTCGTGCATCCGGCGAAAGGCGGCGATGAGCTCGACGCCATGACACCCGTCGATTGCGCGCACCGCGCACGCGAATACGAGATCTTCGGGACGCGCGAGATGCGCGAGTACTGCGAGTCGCTCGGCATAAAGCTGACGGGCTATCGGTCGATCCGCGATCGCCTGCGTGCGACGTTGTGATGGACGAATGGACGAAGGGAGAACCACAGATTTCACAGATTTCACGGATTAGATTGGGCAGCGGTCCTCACCATCGCACGTGCTTTGCGGTCACGTCGCTAACCGTCCGCTCTATGCGCTCCCTCGGTCGCCGCGCTCCGGCGGAAGCGAGTTACGCGGATTCGCCTAAGACCACCTTCTGTGAAAATCGGTGAAATCTGTGGTTCCTATTCGTAACTCGGTAGTGATCATCACGGGCGCAAGCGCGGGGATTGGGCGCGAGACGGCGTTGGAGTTCGCGCGGCATGGCGCGAATGTCGTGCTGGCGGCGCGGCGGGAGGGGCGGCTGCGCGACGTTGCGGCGCGGTGCCGCGATCTCGGCGCGCCTGAGGCGCTCGTCGTCCCGACGGATGTGGCGATCGCAGGCGAGATCGAGCATCTGGTGCAGGCAACGATGGAGCGCTTCGGGCGGATCGACGTGCTGGTGAACAACGCCGGCTTCGGCTTCAGCGGCACAATCGAAGAGACGACGGAAGCGGACATGCGCGAGCTGATGGACGTGAACTTCATGAGCGCGTTCATCGCGACGCGCGCGGTGCTGCCGATCATGCGACGTCAGCGGCGCGGGCACATCGTCAACGTGTCGTCCGTCGTCGGGAAGATTGCGTTCCCGTTTCACGGCGGGTACTCGGCGACAAAGTTCGCGATGTCGGCGATGACGGAGGCGCTTCGGGGCGAGCTCGATCGCTCGGGCGTGACGGTGACGGCGGTGCTGCCAGCATCGACGCGCACGGAATTCTTCGATGTGCAGCGCACGAACGATGGCCACGTGAGCGCGCCGACGGGGCCGCAGCAGGACGCCGACGTCGTGGCGCAAGCGATCATCCGTTCGGTCACGCATCCGACGCCCGAGGTGAACATGGTACGGATGATGCGCATCGCCTACGGCATACACGGATTCTTCCCCGCGCTACGCGACTTCGCCGGCCGCCAGTTCTACCGCCGCAGCGCGGGTAAGCCGCGGCGGCGAAATTGAACCACAGAGGCACAGAGACACAGCGACACAGAGGTTCGGAGGGCGTCGCAGGCCAGCGAGTTGGTCGAATGCGCAGAGTCGGCGGCCGCCGGCGACGGTGCCTTGATCATGCAGCATCGACGCTACCCCGGCCTGCGGTACGGTGCAGCGCCGGTAGGCGATCAGATCGAAAAAGCGGCGCTCCGATGAGCGCCGCTGAATAGTGGATGGATGGGATGGTTACGGCTTGAGATCCTCGAGCTTGTCTTTGGCCTTGCCGAACGTCTCTTTTGCCTTGCCGCCCATCTCCTTGCCCTTGCCGTCGGCTTCCATCTCTTTGTCGCCGGTCACCTTGCCGGCGACTTCCTGCGCCTTGCCTTCGACCTGCTGGCCCCGGCCTTCCATCTTGTCTGTGTCCGCCATGATGCTGTTCCTCCCGGATTGTGAATGCGTCGGTGTGTTCGGCTGCCGGCGTCCCCTTAAAAGAGGATGACGAGCAGGATGACGATGAGGATGAGTACGAGCAGTCCGCCGCCGATGTACATGCTGTCCTCCTTTCGAGGCCAGTGTGTCACGCGGCGCCTTGCGCAACCGTCACAGCAACGCGCTCTCACCTGACGATACGACTTCGTGAATGCGATGCCGCTGCGATGCAACCCGCCGTCGACGCGATTGTTCGACAGCGCTGCGCGGTGCCTTGCGGAATCCGGCATGTCGCGCAGGCGGACGAGCGTGCTACGACGCCAGTCTTCGCCGCTACGCCGTGCCTTCGATCTCGCATTCGTTGACGATCGTCAAGAACGATTGCGATGCGTGACGGAAGCGGACGACGTAGGCACGATCATCGTCGCACACGACGGCGCCGAGAATCGCGCCGATGGTCCACCCCGGTGTGCCGGCGCGCCCGATCGCGCGGCCGAGATGCAAATCGAACACGGCGTCGATGCGCGTGAGGGAGAAGACGATCTCTTCACCAACGGAGAATGCAAAGCTAACACTTGCCTGTGCCTTCGGCGGAACAACCATTGCGGCTGACCTCGTATGCAGTCCTGCCTGATCGCTTACGGGGGCTCTCGTGCTTCGACGTTCGCGGATCCGCGACGTGTAGGGGCGCGCGGGTTCGCGTATGCTCCGTACGCATGCGCCCGGGGGAGAGCGCGACCATGCGGCGATAAGCCGCAGGGCGTCCGGCGTGTCGGACAGACTGTATGACGATTTCGAGTTCTCGTCAATAGGCAAATCGATGAGTCCCCGTCCGTACCGGCTCGGCAAGCGCGAGGTTGCGATCGAAGAGACGCGCAAACGCGTGATCGCGGCGGCGCGCGACGTCTTCCGCGAGGCGGGGTTCGATTCGGCGAATCTGGCTTCTGTGGCGAAGCGCGCGGGCGTCGCGCGAGCGACCGTGTACTACCAGTTCAAGTCGAAGCTCGGCCTGATCGACGCCGTGATCACGCACACGCTGCAACGGGAGCGCGCGCGCGGATTGCAGCGCGCGCGTGAGCGGGCCGACGCGGCGGCAGGCATCCGGATGCACGTCCGCGAGATCTGCAAGTTCTGGGCGGGCGACTTTCTGCTGTACCGCAACGTGATCGGCCTCGCGGCGGTCGATCGGGAGGCGGCCGTGCTGATCGATGGCTACGACGACACGCGGCGTGAACTGCTGACGTGGCCCGTAGAGCGGCTGGCCGATCAAGGGAGGCTGCGCGACGGCGTCTCGCAGCGGGAGGCCGTCGATCTGCTCTGGCTGGCGACGAGTTTTCGGTCGTTCGACCACCTGTACTCGCGGGCGGGGCTGTCCGTACGAGCGGCAGTCGCGATCCTGGTGCGGATGACGGACAGCATCATCGCCGACGGATCATCGGCTGCAACGACGAGCGACGCGGCGGGATAGCAGATCGGGCGACATTCGCGCGGTCTCAGACGCGTGGAACGGCACGCCATCGCTGCGCCACGAAAATGTGTCACTAGCCGGGTTCACAAAAGGTGACAGCGGCTGGCCCAGTTGCACTGAACCTGCCACGCCGGAGTTATCCGCGCGGGCTGAAACGCCCGCGCTACAGATGGAGGCGCTACGGTTGCCGCGCGAAACATGAGATGAGTTCTTCACCCGCTTGTTAGCCGCGGCGGTCGCGCTCTTCTTGTTCGGAGCGCTTCTCGGTGCGTTCGGCCGCCGTCTCTTCGTCTTCAAGCTCGGCGATGCCGGCTTCGACGTCGCGCTTGATGTCGGTGGCGGCGGGGATGCGCGCTTCGAGGCGCTCGCCGAGCACGGCGTAGTAGTTGATGCCAAGATAGTGCAGCGGCCGCTCTTCGGGATCGGCGAGCAGCCAGGCGCCATCATCGAATGCGTCCTGTTCGGCCGAGGCGGCGACGACTTTGCCGACGAAGAGCGTGTGGTCGCCGATGTTGTAGGCGTCCTGAACGCCACACTCGATCCAGCCGACGCAGCCTTCGAGCAGCGGCGCCTCGACCTTGCGGCCGCGAAAGGTCGGCAAGCGCGTCAACTCGAACTTATTGATCTCGGCGCCGCCGACGCTGCCGGTGTACTGCACGTGATGCAGCAGCTCGCGCGTCGGAATGTTGAGGGCGAACTCCTCGCTGAAGCGGATCATGTCGTGGGTATGGCGCGCCGGGTGGACGGCGATGCCGATCAGCGGCGGGTCGATGCTCAGCGGCGTGACGAAGGTGGCAGGCATGATGTTCTGGGCGCCGTGCCAGGACGTCGTCACGAGCACGACGGGGCCGCCGCCGAGTAGCCGGCGCGCATCACGTTCGTCGATCGTGTGTCTCATCCCGATCATCGTACGCGACGGGCGATCGACGGTCGATGCCTCTCGCGAGCGAGGCGGAGCACCGGCGGGCGACGCTTGGGCTACGCGTCTAGGTCGGCGAGGCCGGGGCCGTGGTTGATTCGCTGGCGGCGCTCCGATAGGATGCGAAGCACCTCTAA
This sequence comes from Dehalococcoidia bacterium, assembly GCA_038211505.1. GTDB lineage: Bacteria > Chloroflexota > Dehalococcoidia > DSTF01 > JACRBR01 > JBBQVO01. The sequence goes on from JBBQVO010000040.1 coordinate 14,916, forward strand.
GGGCGGTTAGCTCAGCTGGTTAGAGCGCTACGTTGACATCGTAGAGGTCACTGGTTCGAGTCCAGTATCGCCCACCATCTCCTCCCGTCACGCGGGGAAACCACCCAGGCTCGCGCCCTCGCTTGGGCAATGCAGATTTCACGGATTGCGCAGATTATTGGGTCGCGGTTCGCTGACTGCTGCCGATTTCGGTGCGCGTCGGCGGCCGGGCGATTCGCGACGGCATTCGGATCGAGTGCGGCGAGCGCGGTAATCGGCGCAGGCGGCCACATCGGGCCGCCCCTACGAAGTCTGATGGACGCGTCGAGCCTGATCGTGCCACGACGGGCGGCCACGCGGGGCCGCCCCTACAGTTCAGTTCGCCCGGGAGGTCAAGCCTCCATCATCGACGATCATCGGCTTCGCCAATCAAATCCGCGAAATCCGTGTAATCCGTGGTTTCTTGGGTTACAGCCCGAGCAGGCGGGCGGCGTTGTCGTGGAGGATCTTGGGTTTGACGTCGTCGCTGAAGCCGGCGGTTTCGAAGTCGCGCAGCCAACGTTCGGGTGTGATCGCGGGGTAATCGGAGCCGAACAGCACCTTGTCGCTGATCATGTAGTTGGCGTACGTGATCAGCGACGGCGAGAAGTATTTCGGTGACCAACCGGAGAGATCCATGTAGACGTTCGGCTTGTGGACAAGCATCGCCAGCTGCTCTTCTTGCCACGGCCACGCCGGATGCGCCATGACGATCGTCAGGCCGGGGAAGTCGGCCGCGACGTCGTCCATGTACGGGATCGGCCGGGCGTAGCCGAGCTTGATGCCGCCGCCGCCCGGGCGGCCGGCGCCGACTCCAGTGGTGCCGGAATGAAACAGCACGATGAGGCCGAGCTCCTGCGCCTTCTCCCACAGCGGGTAGAAGCGCTGATCGTTCGGATAGAACTCCTGCGTCGAGGGATGAAATTTCAGCCCCTTGAGGCCGAGATCCTTCACCCGCTCCGCTTCGAGAACGGCGGCCTTGCCCTTCCAAGGATCGACATTGCCAAAGGCGGTGAACGTCTCGGGCCAGCGGCGCACGCAGTCGGCGAAGTATTGATTCGGCACGGGCGGGCGTCCGCTGACCGTCTCGCTGTCGATGGCGAACAACACGCCGAACATGTCGATCTTCTGGTAGTAGTCGGCCATCTCTTCGGTCGTGGCCGGCGGCGGATCGCCGCGGAAGTAGGCGGCCATCTGGGCCTGTTCCTGCGTCGAGAGGCCGCCGGGGCCGGGAGGATGGATGTGGAAATCGATCGTCTTCGGCATGGTTCGCCTTCGACTACTGGAGCTGGAAGGTGAGATCCGTCTCGACCAGACGCTGGCCGGCGCCCTTCGTGACGACGACGTCGCAATGCGCGATGTAGTTGCCCGTGAACGTCGGCTGCAGATCGACCGTCGCCTGCTCGCCGGGCGCCGCCCTCAGGCGGATTGTGCTGTACGGATCGCCGATTGTCGAATTGGGTGGCACAGCGCCGATCACAGTGAGCGGGAAGTCGTTGAGTACGAGCGTGAGGCCGACCTGCCCGTCACTGAACTTGCGGTTGTCGACGATGACGTGATTCGTCTCACCGAGGTTGAGCTTCAGGAATTTCACGTTCTGGCAGACGCCCTCGTTGAGGACGACCTTGCGTGGTCCTCCTCCCAACGATCCGCACGCCGACACGAGCATCGATACGACGGCGATCGCGGCGATAAGACCGAACGTCGCGGGAGAAGCACGTCTCATTTCATCAATCCTACCTGCACGTTGCGAAACCGCGCGGGCGCGGCGCCGTGGCCGGTGTGGGCCACTTGCTCCGGTTGACCCTTGCCGCAGTTCGGCGTGCCCCAGACGATCCACTCATCGCGATTGCCGACGGCGTCGCAACTCCCCCAAAATCTCGGTGTGATGCCGGTGTACGTGGCGTTCTTCACGAGATCGCCGAGCTTGCCGTTCTTGATCTCGCGCCCGATCTCGGTGCCGAACTGGAAGTTGAGACGCTTGTCATCGATGCTCCAACTGCGGTTCGTTTCCATGTAAATGCCGTCGTCGGTGTCGGCGATCATGTCGGCGAGCGTCCACTCGCCGGGCTCGATGCTGACGTTCGTCATGCGGATCAACGGTATGCGGTTCCAGCCGGATGCACGCATGGCGCCGTTGCTGCGCTGGCCGAGGGATGCCGCGGTCTCGCGCGATGTGAGGTAGCCGAGAAAGAGGCCTTCGCGGACGATCGGCGTCGACTGCGCGGCGACGCCTTCGTCATCGAACCCGAAGGTGCCCAGGCCGCCGGGGATCGTCGCATCGGCGGTCATGTTCACCTGCGGCGAGCCGTACATGAAGCTGCCGAGCTTGTCGGTCGTGAGAAAGCTCATGCCGGCGAACGCCGCCTCGGTGCCGAGGACGCGGTCGAGCTCGATCGGGTGCCCGCACGACTCGTGGATCTGCAACGCCACCTGGCTGCCGTCGAGGATCACCGTCGTCGTGCCGGGATCCATCGACTTCGCGCGTAGCAGCGCCGACGCTTCTTCGGCGACGCGCAACGCGTTGCCGGCAAGATCGTAGCGCTCGACGAACTCCCAGCCTTCGGTGCCCTGGTGACGGCCGACGCTGTTGGGGTACGAGCGGTTCTGCACTTCGCCCTCATCGACAGCGGTTACTTCGATACCGCAGCCGGTTTCGTACAGCTCCTGCTCGATGTACGCGTCTTCCGTGCTGGCGAAGATCTTGTCCTCGCGCTGGCAGTAGAGGTTGCCTTCGGCGGAGACGATGTTCGGGACCGTCGCCATCGCATCGTTGACGCGGAGGAGCAGCGCGATCTTGTCATCGAGCGACACGGCGAACGGATCCTTCACGACCGGCGTCTTGTATGTGCCGCTGCTCGATTGCGGCGGGCCAATGTCGGCGCGCGGGCCACGGACGAGCGCCGATGCCTTCGCGACGCGCACGGCTTCCGCGGCGATGGCGTCGGCTTCGTCGAGCGTCATCTTGTGGCTGGCGGCGAAGCCCCAGAAGCCATCGACGATGACGCGCACGCCGAAGCCCAGCGACTCGTCGGCGCTCAGCGCTTCGACGTTCTTGTTGCGCACGACGACCGACTCCGACTTGAAGCGCACGATGCGCACATCGGCGTACGCCGCGCCGCGTTGCTTCGCCGTGTCGAGTGCCCGCATCGCGAGATCGCGCATGCGCCGTCCTCCTGTTCCGCGCATCATCATGCGGATGCGCGGGTTCCGAAAGAGTAGCAAGTGCTGTCAGGTTGCGGGCGACCGGCGCATTGCCATCGTCACATGTGTTGATGGTTCATGCGGAGAAGAAGTCGATCACGTCGGCGTTGAATCGATCGGCGCATTCGACGAAGAAGATGTGCTTGGCGCCGGCGTAAATCTTCAGCTCGGCGTTGGGGATGCGAGCCGCCAGATTGCGGCTGTTCTCGACGGGCACGATGCCGTCGCCATCGCCGCTGGCGACAAGCGTCGGCGCCGCGATCGATGGCAGCGCGTCCCACGTGTCGTGCTTCTGGACGGCGGCGAGCTGGCCGGCGCGGCCTTCCGGCGTCGAGAGCAGGTTCGACTGATCGATCGCGCGCGCGACGATCTCAGCGTCGTGCGCGGCGATGTAGGCGTCGCTGTAGTGCAGCGGGTAGCGCATGCGAACGGCTTTCGCCGGGTCGGGTTCCTCCGATGCCGCCATGAACGTCGCAAGGTTGTCGAGCGGCGGTAGGACGTGATGAGGGCCGCCAGACGTCGTGCAGCCGAGCACGAGCCCGCGCACACTCGCCGGATGCTCGATCGCCACATGCTGCGCGACCATGCCGCCGAACGACGTCCCGAGCACGTGGGCACTCTCGACGCCGGCGGCGGCGAGGACGGCGACGCAGTCATCGGCGTACCCCTGCATCGAATACGTGGCCGGATCGGCGGGCACCGACGAACGGCCGGCGCCGCGCGGATCGAAGACGATGACGCGGAAGCGCTCGGCGAGCGTTGGCGTGTTCGCCCAGTAGATCTCGACGCTACAGCCGAAGCCGGGGATGAGCAGCAGCGGATCGCCGTCGCCGTGCGTCTCGTAGTAGAGGCGGATGCCGTCCGCGGCGTCAGCGTACGGCACGAGCGCTCACTTCGTTCGAGTCATTCGCCTCATCGGATGGGGCATCGGGAGCGGCGTGGCGGCGCACGAAGTCGAGGACGAGCGCATCGGCCTGCTCCTGCGCTTCGAGGTTGTAGCCGTGGGCCATGCCTTCGAGTACGTGGAGCTCGGCGTGCGGGATGCGTTCGTGCAGGAGATGCGCGTTGCGGATCGGGATCATCAGATCGTCGGAGCCGTGGATGATCATCACGGGGCAGGCGATCTCGTGGAGGCGATCGAGCGTGTCGTGCTTCGCTGACGCGACGATCTGCCGCATGTATGAGTCGGCGCCGGCGCTGTATTGCGATGCGACGCGCGAGCGCGCCAGCATCTCGTCGTAGTGCGCGGCGATGTAGGCGTCGCTGTAACCGAGACGCCAGCCGGCGACGATCGCTTCATCGCCGGTGAGCTGCTGGTTGCGGATCATCCGCTGCATCGTGTCCGGTGACGGATGCTCGCCGCGGAGGGCGCTCGCCGTCGTGCAGCCGAGAATCAGGGCGCGGACGCGTCGCGGATGGCGCAGTGTCAGCTCTTGCGCCACCATGCCGCCCATCGACGAGCCGTAGACGATCGCCTCGTCGACTCCCAACGCTTCGAGCAGCGCGTCGGCGTCGTCGGCGAAGCCGGCGATCGAGACGTCGCCGGGCGGGCGATCGCTGCGGCCGCAACCGCGCGCATCGAACGTGATGAAGCGCGTGTGCGGAGCGTAGGCGTCGATCAAGTGCGGGATCTCGGCGACGTGACCGCCGAGCCCGGAGATGAAGACGAGCGGCGTCGCGGCGGCATCGCCGTGGATCTCGTAGTAGAGGTTGGTTCCGTTGATGAGGATCGTGGGCATGCATGCATGATATCGCGACGCCAACGCGTGCGGGAGAAGCGCGTGCTCTCGAACGGCGCGGCGATCAGCGCAGCGCGCGCCGAAGCTCGCTCAGGACGCGGGCGGGCTTCGCGCGCTCGATGCGGACGTCGTCGCAGTTGACCCAGGCGGCGGCCTCGCGGAGCGCGGACGCCATCGCATCGAGCGCTGTCGGATCGTGGAGCGAGAGACTGCGAGCGACGAACGTACGGCCGTCGCGAGCAGGGTCGACGTGGCCGGCGATCCGGCCGCCGGAGAGCAGCGGCATCGTGAAGTAGCCGTGGATGCGCTGCGCCTTCGGCTTGTACGCCTCGAGTGAGAACCGGTAGTCGAACATGCGCTGCGTGCGCGCGCGATCCCAGACGAGCGAGTCGAACGGCGACAGCAGCGTCGTGCGAGACTCGCCCGGCGGTCCCGCGTTTAACGTGGCCGGATCGACGAACGCCGCCTCGCTCCAGCCTTCGACGTCGATCTGGACGAGTCCGCTTTCGGCCAGCGCATCGTCGAGCAGTCGCGCGCGATCGAGTGTGCGGCCGAGATACAGCGGCAGCAAGTAGAAGTAGTTCGCGATGTCGCGGCGCGTGCCGATGCCGAGCGCCTCGGCGGCGATCTGAACGAGCGCGCGGTAGCAGTCTTCGGGCGTGAGCTGCTGCGCAAGCAGCTCGGGCGGGATGACGCGCTCGGGCAGATCGTAGACGCGTTTCCAGTTGCGGCGCATCGTGCAGACGACTTCGCCGCGTCCGTAGAGCACCTCGAGCGCGCGCTTCGCATCGGACCAGTTCCACCAGCCGGCGGCCTGGCGCGCGCCGCCGACGTCACTCGCCGTGATCGGGCCGTCGTTGAGGCGCGCGCGCACTTCGTCGAAGACGTCGGTCTTCATCAGCGACGGCCAGACGCCGCGGCCGAGTTGCCCGCGCCGGAACGAGACAGCGGCCACATTTCGAGCGGCAGGATGCAGTTGGCGTGCGCGAAGTACTCGAACGTCCGCGGCGGCTCGGCCCAGTACGCTTCTTCAACCGCCGCGCGCCCGATCGCGCCCAGACGCGCGTAGGCGACGAGTTCGTGTGAGCGCGCGAGCACAGAGATCGTGTCGAGCTGCACCGCCCCGACGCGACGCAGCACCTCGGCGACCGTCTTCGGGCGATCGGCGGTCAGCGCGAGCCCCTGCGCACGGATCGCGATCGCGCGAGCCTCGTCGGCGCTGATGGTGGTGCGGGACGGCAAGACGCTCATCGCGCAAAGTGTACGGCGGCGAGCTGCCGTATGCCGCGACGCGCGGCCGTCCGTTATCGTAGCTG
>JBBQVO010000041.1:0-20610 GCA_038211505.1 Dehalococcoidia bacterium
ATGCCAGCTCCTTCGCAGGCGCGTGTACGCCAGGGCGCGCGCCTCTGACATTCTGGGCGCAGCGCTCCTTCGGGAGCGTACGTTGCTCGTTGGAAGCTGTTGCAGGCGCATGTCGGTCGCCGCGCTGGCCTACTCCACCATCTCCGCGATCGATGCGGCGCACCACGCATACAGATGATCATCATCGAGCTTCGTGTGCGATAGGCGCAGCGCGCAGTAGGCCCGATACGTCCGCATCACGTCGATGATCCCATCGCCGTATCGCCGCACGAGCGCCTCCGTCAGATACGCCGAGTCCGCGCGCTCGAACGAATCGCGCGACGCTTCGAGAAACACGACCGCCGACGTCACATCGAGCAGCGCATCGCCCATCACCGTCAACGGCCCGAAGTCGATGACGCCGGTCACGCGCAGCGTCTCCTCATCGACCATCACGTTGCCGGGGAAGTAGTCGCCGTGCACCAGCACGCGCGGCGGACGCACCGGCAGCGCGGCGATCGCGCGATCAGCGCCTGCGAGCGCCCGATCGAGATCCGGGACGTCGCCTTCGAGATCGGGACGGCTGATCGTCAGAATCTGCGCGACGCGCGCCCGCAGAAACGCCGGCCACGTGTCCGCCATGATCGCATCATCGAGCAGGATCTCTCCGTAGCCCTCCCGATCGATCGTGAGCGCGGCGATCGCGTGCGCGCCGTCGAGATACGCGTCGAGCATCCTCCGCCGCCGCTCCCCGGACAGGGACGGCAGCACATCCATCAGCGGCCGGCCGGCGATCCGGCGGTCGATGCTGTACCAGGTGCCGTCGATCTCGCCGTGATCGAGCACCTGCGGCACCACGAAAGGCACGGCACCGCGATCGATCTCGTCGTAAAACGCGGCCATCATCGCTGAGCCGCCGTGCGGCTGATGGTGATACAGCCGCAGCACGCGATCGTCGCCGAGCGCGTACACCGTCGCCTCGCCACCATGCCCGACGCGCTCGCCGACGTCCGCCGCGAAATGCGCGAGCACTGCCTGTTTGGACATGATTACCGTGTTGGGTTCAGCGCTCGCACAGCCGTCGCAACGTCGGCGAGGCCGACGACCGCCGCGTCCTTCTCCGTGCGGCGCTTGATCTCAGCGCCGCCGTTTTCGATGCTGCGAGGGCTGACGGTGACGCGCACGGGCAGGCCGAGCAGATCGGCGTCGTTGAACTTCACCCCGGCCGAGCCTTCTTCGCGATCGTCGTAGAGCACGTCGAGGCCGGCATCCTGCAGCTGCTGGTAGACCTGCTCCGCGCTCTCGCGCACGCCCGGCTTGTCGAGGCCGAGGCCGACGAGATGCACGTCGTACGGCGTCAGCTCCGGCGGCCAGATGATGCCGCGCTCGTCGTGATTGGCCTCGATTGCGCCGGCAAATACGCGGCCGACGCCGATGCCGTAGCAACCCATGATCGGATGTTTGCGCTCGCCGTCTTCGGCCGCGAACGTCGCGTCGAGCCGTTCCGTATACACCGTGCCGAGCTTGAAGACGTGCCCCATCTCCATGCCGCGCTTCGCCTCGAGCGTGCCGCCGCAGCGCGGGCAGACGTCGCCCGCGCGCGCCAGCGAGATGTCGGTGATGATGTCAGCGGTCCAGTCGCGGCCGTGGTTGACGTTGCGCAGGTGCACATCCCGCTTGTTCGCGCCGGCGACGAGATTGTGCGAGGTCAGCACGGTGTCATCGGCGACGATCTTGATGTTCGTCAGCCCGACGGGCGACGCTGATCCGGCGACGAGCCCGTGCTTCTTCACACCGTCGTCGTCGAGCAGCGCCACCTCGACGGCCTTCAGCGCGTTACGAAGCTTCGCCTCGTTTACTTCGAGATCGCCGCGGATCGCAACGAACACCGGCTCGCCGTTCGCTTCGTAGAACACGGCTTTCAGCGTCCGCGACGCCGGGATCTCGAGGAACTTCACCAGGTCATCGATCGTCTTCTGTCCCGGCGTATCAGTCTCTTCGAGCGGCAGCAGATCTTCGGCCGCGAGGTCGGCTTTCTTGTGGTCGGCCTTCTCCGCGTTCGCCGCGTAGTCGCCGCGGTTGCAGAGCAGGATCGTGTCTTCGCCCACCTCCGTGATGAAGATGAACTCCTCGCTGTCCTTGCCGCCGATCGCGCCGGAGTCGGCGAGCACCGGGATCGCTGGCACGCCGCAGCGCTCGAAGATGCGCTCGTAGGCGCCGCGTGCGGCCTTGTAGCTGTCGTCGAGCGCCTCCCAGTCGGTGTCGAAGCTGTAGGCGTCCTTCATCGTGAACTCGCGCACGCGCATCAGGCCGCCGCGCGCGCGCGCTTCGTCGCGCGCCTTCGTCTGGATCTGATAGACCATCAGCGGCATGTCGCGATAGCTCTGCACCTGTTTCTTGAAGAGATCGACCACCACCTCTTCGTGCGTCGGTCCGATCACGAGATCGCGCTCGCGCCGATCCTTCAGGTGAAACAGCACGTCCGACATCGTCTCGGCGCGCCCGGACGCCTCCCACAGCTCGGCCGGCTGCAGCGTCGGCATCCTCACTTCCTGGCCGTCGATGCGATCCATCTCCTCGCGGATGATCTCTTCGATCTTGCGCATGACGCGCCAGCCGATCGGCAAGTAGCTGTAGATGCCGGCCGCCAGCTGCTGCGCGAGTCCGGCGCGCAGCATCAGCTGATGATTCGGCGTATCCGCATCCGCCGGCGCATTGCGAAGCGTCTTACTGAAGAGTTTGGAGAGCCGCATGTGTTGGTGTCTGGTGATTCGCGTCTGGTCATTGGAACGGTGGTTGCGTCGAGTCTAGCGGACGCGCCGACATAGGGCGACGCGGCAGGTCTTGCGGATCGGCCATGGCGCGATTGCGGCGGGTGCGTCTCCACGCCGTTCACAACGGCTACGGCGCCCACGTCACCTGGCCGTGGAACGCGCCCTCGCCGATCCGATTGGCGGCGCCGCTCGCGATCACGACGTCGTACAACCCCGCCGCGCCCACGACGTAGATGTGCTTGCCGTCGCCGCTCCACGTCAGCGCCGGCAGATCCTCCTTCAGATCGGCGACGCGAATCGGCGTGCTGCCGACGGCGTCGATCGTCCAGATGTCCTCCGGCAACCCATCGAGCGCCGCCGCGCGATCGACGCTCTTCACCTGCGCTGCCGTCGCGCGATCGATCGTCACGTATTCGAATGCGGCGCGCGCGCCCGTCTGGTCCGCCGACGCGATGGCGATCTTCGTGCCGTCGGGCGAGTAGCGAGGCGAGTTGAACGGGCTGAGATCCTGCTCGAAGCCGATCAGCGTCTTCTCGTTGCCGCCCGCGATATCGGCCGCCGCCAGCGTTTCGCCCGTCTGCGGCGCCAGCTTGGCGTACGTGATCCGCTTGCCGTCGGGCGAGATCGTAAACGCGAGCACATCCTCCAGCACCTTCGTCCGATCGCCCGTCGTCGCATCGATGCGCTCGAGCGTGTAGACGACCTTCGTCGGTCCGCTCGATGTCACGATCTCCTGCACGACGGCGAGGATGTGGCCGGCGTCCTCCCACTGCGGGAAGCGCACGAGCTGATTCGGCTGCGCATGGGCGTAGACGACGCGGGCGTTGCCGCCGTCGCGATCGGAAACCCAGACGTCGGAGCCCGCGTCGTACTTGTTGTTCTCAACCGTCGGCGGCGGCTGCACGATGTAGGTCAGGCGCTTGGCGTCCGGCGACAACGCCGGATCGAGCAGGAACGTGCTGGCGTTGTCGGGCGTGATCAGCGGCCGCTCTTTGCCGTCGCTGACGCTGTACTCGACGATGCCCGTCGGCTTCGTGATGATCAGCGATCCGGCGCCGCCAAACGGACGCGAGATCGACGTCGGAGCGGCGGTGCCGGCAGAACTTGTCCCGCCGGAGCTTGAACCGGAACCGCCGCCGCACGCGGATGCGAGCGCCAGCGTCAACAGCACGATCAGCATCAACGCAGTGGTACGGAGAGTCACGCTGCCAGCCTACCGAACCGAAACAGCGAGAGCATCTCATGCAAAGCGGCGCAAGAGTGCGGCGGACGTCCCGAACAGCGTTTGATCGCGCGATGCCGCGATCGTATGCTGCCCGCACTCTCAACGGAATGGAGCAGATATGGCTGACCGGGCGCTCGATGGCCTGCGCGTCGTCGACATCTCGCAGGGGATCGCCGGGCCGTACGCGACGAAGCTGCTCGCCGATGCCGGCGCGCTCGTCACGAAGGTCGAGCCGCCCGCCGGCGACTACAGCCGCCGCCTCGGGCCGTTCCCGAACGACATCCCCGATCCCGAGAAGTCGGGACTGTATCTGCATTTGAACACCAGCAAGCGCAGCATCACGCTCGACGTATCCGTGACGTCGGGTCAGGTCGTCCTGAAGAAGCTGCTCGCCAACGCCGACGTGTTCGTCTGCGGCGAGAAGACGTCCACGCTGACGGCGTGGGGCCTCACGTACGACGATCTGAAGTCCGACTTTCCGGATCTCGTCGTCGCCCAGGTGTCGCCGTTTGGCGCGACCGGGCCGTACGCCGACTACAACGGCAACAGCCTGACTGCCATGGCGATGAGCACGCTGATGTACAACACCGGCGATCCCGATCGCGAGCCGCTGACGACCGGCGGCGAGCCCGGAGAGTACATCGCCGGTGTGCAACTCTGGATCGGCATCCTCGCCGCGATCGAGAATCGCGCGAAGAACGGCGGCGGCGACCACGTCGACGTGTCGATGGCCGAGGCCGTCGCCTCGGCGGATGAGTACAACGCCGCGATGTACGGCTTTCAGGGCGCCATCCGCCGCCGCTACTACTCACGCCACATCTTCGGCTACCCGAACGACATCATGGCCTGCGCCGACGGCCACGTCGTCGTCATCCCCGGCGCATCGGGCTTCCCGTCGCCGCTCGCGCCAGACGTCGTCTCGCCGATGTCGCTGCTGCTCGAGGATGTCGATCTCGACAAGAACCCGATGTTCCAGCAGATGGGCGAGCGCATGATCCGCTGGCAGGACTTCGAGGCGCTGATCGAGCCGTATCTCTCGACGCACAGCGCGATGGAGATCGTGATGACGGCGCAGGCGCTTCGCCTGCCGTTCGCCTTCGTCCCGAACGCACCGGATCTCTTGTCCGACGAGCATCTAGCCGAGCGCGCGTTCTTCGAGCAAGTCTCCGCCGGCGGCGACAGGCTGACAATCCCCGGACAGCCATTCAAGATGTCGGAGACGCCGCTGCATGCATCGGCCGCGCCGGCGCGCGGCAGCGCCAACGCCACCGTGCTCGTCGACGAACTCGGCTACGAGAAGGGCGACCTCACGATCCTCAGCGATCGAGGCATCACATGACGGAGCAGCAACTCCCGCTGGAGGGAATTCGCGTCGTCGATCTCGCGCAAGTGTTCGCCGGCCCCGCCTGCACGCGCATCCTCGCCGATCTCGGCGCCGACGTCATTCGCTTCGAGTCGGCCGGCCGCATGGATGTCACCCGCAACCTGATCATCACTGATAACGACGGCAAGGATCACCACTGGCTGCGCGCGTCGTACTTCGTCGTCCGCAACGTCAACAAGCGCGAGATGGTGCTCGATCTAGCGAAAGAAGAAGGCCGCGAGATCATCCGCAAGCTCGTAGCCGGCGCCGATGTCGTCGTCGAGAGCTTCACGCCGCGCGTCATGGGCAACTTCGGTCTCGGCTACGACGCGCTCAAGAAGATTAAGCCCGACATCATCATGTGCTCGCTCTCCGGCTACGGCCAGTACGGGCCGATGCGCGACTACGGCGCCTACGGCATGGGCCTCGAGCCCGCGTCCGGCCTCTCGTCGATCACCGGCTACCCCGGCGGCCCGCCGATCCGCAGCGGTCTCTCCTTCACCGATCCCTATTCGGGGTTCGTCGGCGCCGGCGCGATCCTCACCGCGCTGCACTACCGCCGCCGCACCGGCAAGGGGCAGTACATCGATCTCTCCGAGCAGGAAGCCGCCATCCCGCTGATGGGCGCGGCGCTGCTCGAGCATCAGATGACCGGCCGCATGCCCGAGCGCACGGGCGACCGCAGCGAATGGGCGGCGCCCCAGGGCTGCTATCGCTGCGCCGGCGACGACCGCTGGGCCGTCATCTCATGCGCCAACGACGACGAGTTCGCTCGCATGGCGACCGCCATGGTGCATGCCGAATGGATCGACGACGAGCGCTTCGCGACGGTGCTCGCGCGACATGATCATCACGACGATCTCGATGCCGCGATCACAGCATGGACCTCGAAGCGCGATCACTACGACGTGATGCGCTCACTGCAGGCCGCAGGCGTGAAGGCCGCCGCCGTTCTCGACGGCAAGGAGATCCTCTTCGACCCGCAGTTCGCCGCGCGCGGCCACTTCGACATCGTCGATCAGCCGATGCTCGGCAAGCGGCCGATCCAGCGCCACGTCGCCGCGAAGTTCCGCCGCTTTGAAGCGAAAGTCCGCCGCCCGGCGCCGCTCCTCGGCGAGCACAACGATGAAGTGCTGCGCGAGATCGGCTACACGGAGCAGCAGATCGCCCAGCTCAAGGACGACGCCGTCATCGCCGACAAGCCGAGGCTGCCCGTACCCGCAAACCTCATCGCCATGGCGCTGCGTCTCCCGTACGACCGCTACATCGAACACCACATCCTGCAAGCGCTGGAGCCCGACTATCGCGAGCAGTTAGGCCTCGCCGAGCCAGCGGACGCATAGCCTCCGGCCCAAAGGTGCACGGAGGCACGGCTATCGCTCGACCTAGCTAACGCGCTGAATCAGGAACAGCAACGCCGGCAGCAGTAACGCAAGCACGATCAGCAGCGATACGACCGCGAGCAGCCACGGCGGGATCGGCCAGTTGTCGCGCTTCGGCTCCCAGCGATAGCCGTGCGACTCTGAGAGATCGTAATCCGGACTGCCCGGCCCGAACTCATCCTCGACCTCTTCTTCGTCGTCGAACTCCGCGGGGGTCACGATGCATCGCCGGTGCGCCGCACGCTCCTAAACCAGCACGCGCTGGAAGAGCGCGAGCGCGTTGCTCCAGGCGTCCTTCGCGGCGTCGGGGCGGTAGCTCTCCTTGGTGTCGTTGAAGAAGGAGTGCGGCGCGCCCGCGTACACCTTCACGACGGCGTTGCGCTTCGTGCTCTTCAGCACGTCCTCGAACTTGTGGACGTTCTCGATCGGGATGCCGCCGTCGTCGGCGCCGAAGGCGCAGAACATCTCCGCCTGGATCTTCGCGATCTCCTCCGCCGGCGGCTGGAAGCCGGCGTAGAACGGCGCCGCCGCCGCCACATCGGGACTGGCGGCCGCGAGCGCGAGCGTCATGCTGCCACCCATGCAAAAGCCGATGCTCGCGACCTTCTTCGGCGCCACCTCGTCGAGCGCCAGCAGGTACGCCACGCCGCCCGTCAGATCCTTGAGCGCTTGCTCGCGGTTCATGTTCATCACGAGTTTGCGCGCCTCGTCGGGCTCCGTCGCGACCTCGCCGCGATAGAGATCTGGCGCCAGCGCCACGAATCCTTCGCGTGCGAAGCGGTCGGCGATGTCCTTGATGTGCCCATCCATCCCCCACCATTCCTGGATCACGATCACGCCCGGGTGCTTCCCGCCGTCATCCGGCTGCGAGAGGTAGCCCATGCCGTTCTCGCCGTTCGCCGGGTACTCGATCGACCTCGTCTTGATCTCGGGCATCGTGACTCCTGTTTGTTTCATTTCGGCAAGGCGGCGTACCGACATGGTGCGGCGATCGCCGTCGTGGCGCAATCCGCCGGCCGAGGTGGAGCCGCCGCGCCGCGCCGGCAGGTCGTGGGAACCTCGACGAAAGCCGTAGGGGCGGCCCGCGTGGCCGCCCGTCATTGGCAGCCCACAGTGTTCCTGCCCGGCTCCGCTCCCCATTCGTATCCGGTGGCGGCACGCCATCCAACCGGCGATCTAGCACACACGCTTGCCGATCTACGGATACTCCCAACCACATCCTGAGGGAACACCCTTAAGGATGCGGGATGCGGCCGGGAACGCGTAGGCGTTCGACGACGCTTCACTCGATGCTCGTGCTGCCGATACCTATGCGACGTATTGAATCTGTCGTTCGCCACGGTATGCGAAGCGGATTCACGAAGCACGGGACGCTGCACCATGGAAGCTCCCACGCCAACCGACGAAGCTGCCCGTCTCGCTGCTCTCGCGCGCTATGCCGCCGCCGGAGCGACGGCCCCCGATGGCCTCGACGATCTGACGCGGCTGGCGGCCGAGCTGTGCGCGGCGCCGATCGCCTGCGTGAATCTCGTCGAAGCGGAGCGCATCGTCGTCGCAGCGAGCTTCGGCATCGAGCTCGATGCGCTGGAACGCGACGCGTCGTTTTGCGACCAGACGATCATCGAAGACGACGTATTCGTCGTCGCGGACACGCTGGCCGATGCGCGCTTTGCGTCGTCGCCGGTCGTCACTGGCGAGCCGCACATTCGCTTCTACGCCGGAGTGGCGCTGCGCGACGCCGACGGTCACGCGATCGGCACGCTCTGCGTGCTCGATCGCAATCCACGTGAACTGGCTGCCGCCCAACGCCAGGCATTGTGCGCCCTGGCGCGTCAGGTGATGCGGCTGCTCGATCTGCGGCGCGAGGGCGGCGAGCGGGAGCGTGCGTTTCGCGCCAGCGAGGCGCTGCACCGGGAGCTGTTCGAGAACGCGAACGACGTCGTGTACACACACGATCTGGGCGGCCGCTTCACGTCCGTGAACGCCGCCGGCCTGCGCCTCTACGGCTACACGCGCGAAGAACTGCTCGCGATGAACATCGCCGGCCTCGTCGCGCCCGAGTCGATGGCGACAGCGCTGCAGCACATCCGCGAGAAGGCGGACGGCGCGGAGCGCTCCGATCCGTACGAAGTCTTGACACACTCCAAAGACGGCCGCCCGATCTGGGTCGAAGTGAGCACGCGCGTCTTACGCGAAGACGAACGTCCGGTTGCGATCCACGGCATCGCGCGCGACGTGACGCAGCGTCGGCAGGCCGAGGCCGAGGCGCATGCAGCGATCGAGTTTCGCGAACGCGTGCTCGAAAGCGCATCGAACGGGATCGCGGCGCTGGATCTCGACGGCCGCTTTACACTCGTCAACGCGCGGACGTGCGAGATCACCGGCTACAGCGCGGAAGATCTCATCGGCAGCTCCTACATGATCATGGCGCCGCCGGAACGCCTCGCTCAGTTCGGCAGCCGCATCGGGCGCGTGCTCCACGACCGCGATGCGATTAGAGACCTCGAGACGTCCCTGCTGCGCAAGGACGGCCAGCTGCGCGAGGTGATGATCAGCGTTGTACCGCTGATGGCGGGCGGCCAGGTGGTCGGCATGGCAACGGCCGCCGAGGACATCACGGAGCGACGGCGCAGCGAACGGCTGCTCGCGTCGCAGCAACAGGCGCTGGAGATGATCGCGAGCGGCGCACCGCTGGCGGAGACATTGGAACATGTCGCGCGCAACGTCGAGACGCAGTCGGGCACCCGATGCGCGGTGCTGCTGGTCGACGAGACCGGCGACATGCTGCATCTCGCGGCGGCGCCGTCGCTGGCGCCGGCGTTCGTCGACTCGCTGGCGTGGCGGCCGATCGCCCCGGACTCGTGTCCATGCGGGATCGCGGCGTTCCGCGGCGCGCCGATCATTTCGCGCGACGTGTACGCCGATCCGCTGTGCGAGAACGTGCGCGAACTCTTCGCAACGCACGAGATCGCCGCCGCCTGGGCGACGCCGATCCTCTCGCAGGATCGCAGCGTCCTCGGCACGCTGGCGATGTTCGCGGCGCGGCCATCGACGCCGGACGAGTGGCAAATGCGCGTGATCGAGATGGCCACGCACGTCGCGAGCCTGGCGATCCAGCGCACGCGCGCCGACGAAGCCCTGCGCGGCGGCGAGTCGCGCTATCGCGCGCTGGCGGAGAACGCGCTGGATCTTGTGTGCGAGCTCGATCAACAGGGTCGCTTCGTCTACGTCAGCCCGAAATTCGAAGAAGTGCTGGGGTACGCGCCCGCCGATCTCGTCGGCACGCCTGCGTTCGATGTGCTGCACCCCGACGATCGCCAGCGCGTGGTGGAGGCGTTCGGCGAACAGATCGCCAATCCGGGATCGGGCACGATCGACTATCGTGTGCGACGCGGCGACGGCGGCTGGTGCTGGATCGAGACATCGGCAAACTTCTTCCCGGCCGACAACGGCGAGACCCACGCCGTAATCGTCTCGCGCGACGTCGGCGAGCGCATGCGCATCGAAGAGTCGCTGCGGCAGAGCGAGGAACATCTGCGCAGCTTCGTCGAGAACGCGCCGGTGGTCTTGTTCGCCTTCGACGCGAACGGCGTCAACACGCTCTGCGAAGGCACCGGATTGCAGTATCTCGGGCTGCAGCCTGGCCAGCTCGTCGGCGCGTCGATTTACGATCTTCTCGCGGAACGCCCCGATCTCGTTCATCAGATCGAGCAGGCGCTCTCGGGCGACGAATTCGAGACGGAGATCACGCTAGCCAACCGCGTCTTCCAGGCGCACTTCAAGCCGCTGCGCGATGCCTCCGGCGCCGTTACGGGCATGATCGGCGTTGCCATGGACGTGAACGATCGCGTCGCCGCGCTGACGGCGCTGCGGGACAGCGAGCTGCGCCTGCGGACGTTCGTCGAGAACGCGCCGATCATCCTGTTCGCCAGCGATGCGGCCGGCATCTTCACGCTCTACGAAGGCAAAGGTCTCGATCGCCTCGGTCTGAGTCGCGGGCAGCTCGTCGGCCGCTCAATCTTCGATGTCTACCGCGATCACCCGACAATCGGCGCGAACATCGAGCGCGTGCTGGCCGGCGAGGAGTTTACCGATACCGTCGTGATCGGCGACGTAACCTTCGATGCGTATCACACGCCGCTGCGCGACGACCTCGGCGCTGTGACGGGCATGATCGGCGTGCTGCTCGACGTGACGGCGCGCATCCAAGCCGAACGCGAGATCCGCGACGCCAGCGACTTCCGCGATCGCGTGCTCGAGAGCGCGACCGACGGCATCGCCGCGTTCGACACCGAGGGCCGCTTCACGCTGCTCAACAGCCGCGTCAGCGAGATGTCCGGTTACAGCGCGGAGGAACTGCTCGGCAACACGCCGGAGATGGTGCTCGCGCCGGAGGTGATCGCTGAGGTCGGACCACGGCTCGCCGCTCTCTTCAGCGATGGCGCGCCGGTCATCGGGTTGCAAACCGAGATCGTGCGCAAGGACGGGACGCGGCGGCACGTCAGCGCCAACATTCAGCCGATCATCAACAACGGCAAGATCACAGGCGCGGCTGGCACCGCGCAGGACGTCACCGAGCGCGTGCGGGCGGATCACCTGCTCGCGAGCCAGAAGGGCCTGCTCGAAATGGTCGCCGCCGGCGCCGCGCTCGAAGACGTGTTCGCGCGCTTGGTGGCCACGGTCGAAGAGTCATCGCCAACGGCCGCCTGCTCGGTGATGTTGCTCGCGGGCGACGCGGCGCGCCTGCGGTTCGCCGCCGCGCCATCACTGCCGGCGGGATTCGTCGAGGCCTTCGACGGGATCGAGATCGGCTCGCACGGCGCATCATGCGGCGCCGCTGCCGCGACCGGCGCGCCCGTATTCGCATCGGACATCGCCACTGATGCGGCGTGGGAGGCGCATCGAGAGCTGGCCGCGGCGCACAGGCTGGCGGCCTGCTGGTCTTCGCCGATCCTCTCGGCGTCGGGAAGCGTGCTCGGCACGTTCGCGATGTATCTCGGCGAAGCGCGCGCGCCGCAGGCGTTCGAGCTGGGCCTGCTGGAAGTCGCCACGCACATCGCCGGCATCGCCATCGAGCGCAAGCGCGCAGAGACGGCGGTGCGCAGCCGCAGCGCCGAACTGGAGCGCATGTACAAGCGCCTCGTCCGCGCGCATGACGACCTGGAAGAATCGAAGACGCGGCTCGAGGAGAAATCGCTGCTCCTCGAACGCGCGCTGGAACTCGAGCGCGAGCGTTCGCGGCGCGATCCGCTGACGGGCACGCTGAACCACGCCGCGATCACCGACATGCTGCGCGACGCGGTTTACGATCCGGCGACGTCGTCGTTGGCCATTGCGATGGTCGATGTCGACGGATTGAAGGCGGCGAATGACACATTCGGTCACCAGATCGGCGATCAAGTGCTGGCGCTCGTCGCCGAGCACCTGCAACGCAGCGGCGCCACAGTCGGACGCTACGGCGGCGACGAGTTCGTCGCGATCCTGCCCGGCGCCGATCGCACGTCGGCCGAGGCCTATCGCCGGAGTGTGCTGGCGTCGCTCAGCGAAGCGCGGCTGACGGATGCGCAAACAGGCGCGTACGTTCCCGTCGTCGCGAGCATCGGATTGGCCATCTATCCCGAGGAAGCGGAAGCGGTCGACGATCTGATCCGGCTGTCCGACAGCGCGATGTACGCGTCGCGGCGTGCGCGCGCCGCCGGCGAAGCGGGCAACACACTCTCGCGTCCGCTCGGCGGCGATCGCGCGGCGAAGATGGTCGGCGAGATCGTGCCGCTGCTGACATCGGCGGGCGATCTCGATGACAAGCTACGGCTCGTCGCCCATCGCCTCTCCGTCGGCGCCGGCTATGACGGCGTGAACTTCGTGCTCGAAGGCATGGCCGACGGACCCGCCGCGTCGAGCGCCTTTGCGCGCGTGCCGGAGCCCGAGCTGGATACCTGGAATGAGCACCAGCGGACGACCGTCAATCGGGCCGATCCGATCGCCGAAGCACTCGCGCGCACCAAGCGCCCGATCATCGTCGATGATCTGCGCACGGAGGATCGCATTCCGGAGTTCAAGCGCGCGCTGCTCGATCAGGCAGGCCTGCGCTCGGCGTTGATTGCGCCGATGATCTGGGGGGACGAACTCATCGGCGCGCTCTCGGTCGCGAGCAAGCAGCAGGGCGCGTTCAGTGTCCGCGATGCCGAATTCGTCGCCGCCGTTGCTACGCAGGTGACGGCGATCGTCCGCATGTCATCGCTGGTCGAACAGTTGCAGTCGTCGTCGTCCATGCTGCGGACCGCGCACACCGAGACGGTGCTCATGCTGGCAAGCGCGGCGGAGGCGCACGACCACACGACGGGTCGCCACTTGCAGCGCGTCCGCGGCATCAGCGAAGCGCTCGCGCGCGAGCTCGGTTACGACGAAGACGCCGCGCGCGCGCTCGGCCTCGCGGCGACGCTTCATGACATCGGCAAGATCCGAGTGCCGGATTCGGTGCTCGGCAGCTCGCAGTCGCTCGCTGAAGCCGAGTGGGTCTTGATGAAGCAGCACTGCCTCTGGGGCAGCGCCTTCCTCGACGGCAAGGCAGGCTTCGAGCTGGCGACGACGGTCGCGCGCTACCACCATGAGCGCTGGGACGGCGCCGGATATCCGGACGGCCTCGCCGGCGACGATATCCCCGAGCCAGCGTTGATCACAACGGTCGCCGACAGCCTCGACGCGATGACGAACAACCGCCCCTATCGCGCCGGTCGCCCCGTCGGCGAGGCGGTCGCCGAGATCGTCCGCTGCTCCGGCACACAATTCAGCCCGCGCATCGTCGATGCGCTCGTGCGCTTGTACGAGCGCGGCGACCTCGCGTTCGTGCACACCGACGATCCCGAGGAGTGGGAATACGCCGCATAGCCGTCGGCCGTTGCCTCTTGTCTGTTGTCTGTTGCCTGTTGGATGCCGATGTGGCGCAGCCGTCCTCGGCTGCAGTCGTCGGCTGCGTTGATGTCGCTCGCCGGCCGACGACCGCGGTGTCAATGACTCGGCCGATGTAGCGCAGCCGTCCCCGGCTGCGTTTGTCGGCTGAGCCGATGTCGCTCGCCCGCTAACGATCGGCCGATCTCGATTATTCGGCGAGCGGAGGCGATCCACACATCGTGATAGAAGGTCGGACGCCGCGCGCGGGAGGGGTCGCATAGTGGCCTAGTGCGGGCGCCTGCTAAGCGCTTAGTCTGGGAAACCGGAATCGAGGGTTCGAATCCCTCCCCCTCCGCCATCTCCAAATTCCAACACTTCACGCGGCAAGCAACGCAGGCCCGCTCGGCGATTCACTGACGCACGAACAGCCCCTTCACCGCCCGCAACGCCTTGACGGCGACCGTCGGCTGCGGGTCGACGGGGTAGAGCTCGCCGTCGAGCTCGCCGGCGTGGTACTTCGAGAACGTGTGCGAGAGTTCGGCGCCGATCAACAGGATGTTCGACGAGAGGAACGTGTAGAAGAGGAAGAGCAGCGCGCCAGCGAGCGAGCCGTAGATGACGTCGAAGTTGTTGAAGTTCGAGACGTAGAACGCGAACGAGTTCTTCAACGCCTCGAATAACAGCGTCGCGAGGACGGCGCCCGGGATGACGTCGCGCCAGCGCGGGTGCGCCGCCGGCACGATGCGGTACAGCATCAAAAACGTCACGAACGACAGCACGGCCGGCAGCAGAATCGGCGGCACCTCCCACAGCGGGTTGCTGCCGGCGAGCGGACCGACGTGATCCGCGCTCAGCGTCCGGATCGCGCGCAGCACCCCGGTCAGCACGATCGACGACAGCAGGATCACTCCGAGAACGCCGACCTGCATGATGTCGATCAGCTTCGCCTGGGCGAAGGGACGGTGCTCGTCGACGCCCCAGATCGTATTCAACGCCTTGCGGATCGACGCGAAGACCGCCGACGCCGTCCAGAGCGTGCCGATCAGGCCGAACGCCGCGATCGGACCGCTCACGCGTTTGACGTTGTCGACAGCATCCTGCACCGCCATCCGGCCGTCGGTCTGACTCAGCGGCACGGCGTCCAGGATGTAATTGACGACGCTGCGTCGCGCGTCATCGCTCGTAAAGATGATGCCGAAGACCGACACCGCGAGAATCGCCATCGGCAAGATCGAGAAGAGGACGTAGTACGAGATCGCCGCGGCGAGTTGGGTGCCGTTTTCTTGTGTGTATCCAAGCCACGTCTGCTTGGCGATGATCCAGATGCGCCTGCCCATGTGCAGCCATTGTAGGCGAAGCGCGTGCGTCGATCGCCGGTCGCGTGATCGGCGCCAAAAGGCGCCAAAAGGCGCCGCTGTTATACTCGCGCATTCGCCCCACTCGAGAGGATCGGTGTGATGCCTAAACAGCGCGGCGCGAACGGCTACCGGCGCATAGTCGCGAAGTTCGGCACGAACCTCCTCACCGCCGGCACCGATCGCCTCGACCAGCCGACGATGGCGTCGCTCGTCGCGCAGGTGGTGCGGCTGATGGACGAAGGCCGCGAGGTGTTGATCGTCACGTCCGGCGCGATCGCGGCCGGACGCGCGCGGCTCGAGATCCCTGGCAATCGCCGCGACATCCCGTTTCGCCAGGTGCTGGCGTCCGTCGGCCAGACGCACCTGATGCAATCGTACGACGCGCTCTTCTCGAAACGCGGGCGCGTCGTCGCGCAGACGCTGCTCAGCAAGCGCGACCTCGCCGACCGCATCGGCTACCTCAACGCCCGCAACACGCTGCTCGGCCTGCTTGAGCTGGGCGTCGTGCCGATCATCAACGAGAACGACGCCGTCGCCATCGACGAGATCGCCGGCGCGAAGATCGGCGACAACGACAACCTCTCGGCGCTCGTCGCTAACCTGATCGATGCCGACCTGCTGACGCTGCTCACCGACACCGGCGGCCTGTACACGGCCGACCCCCGCACACACAAGACAGCGACGCTGATCGACCGCGTCGATCGCCTGACCAAAGAGATCGAGGCGATCGCCGGCGGCAGCGAGAGTGCGCGCGGCACCGGCGGCATGATCACGAAGCTGCAGGCGGCGAAGCTGGCGACAGGCGGCGGATCCGACGTGTTCATCGCGCCGGGGCAGGAGCGCGATGCGCTATATCGATTGGCCACCGGCGAGCACATCGGCACGATGCTGCCCGCGCGCAAGACGCGCATGGAGAGCCGCAAGCGCTGGATGCTCTCCGGTCTGGCGACGCGCGGCGCGATTATCGTCGACGCCGGCGCTGGCAAAGCAGTCGCCGAACGGCAGAAGAGCCTGCTGCCAGCGGGCGTGCATGCCGTGCAGGGGCCGTTCAAGCGCGGCGACACCGTCAATATCACGCTGCCCGACGGCCGCGCCATCGCCTGCGGCATCACGAACTACGACGACGCCGAGCTCGAACAGATCCGCGGCCTCCGCTCCGAGCGCATCGAGGAGGTGCTCGGCCACCAGTACGGCTCGGCCGTAGTACACCGCAACAACCTCGTCGTGCTTTGACTGACGCGCGGGAAAGAAGAAATCCACCGCCGGCTCGCGCCACTCGCGAGGCGATGCAGATTTCACAGATTTCGTTTGGAGGCGGCCGAGGGCATGGCGCTTTTCCGTTCAACCGCTTCACGAGAGACGAAAGCCCTCCAACCTCCAACCTCCAACATCCAACTTCCAACATCGCCCACAAGCTGAACCCAAGGCGACGTACGAACAACGCCGCCCGGCAAGCCACGCTTGACCGCCTGAGACACCCGTTGATACACTTCGTGTGAGGCGTTAGCACTCTGACTGTGAGAGTGCTAATTGAATCTGAATCATGCTTACTGAACGCCGCGCGCAGCTTCTCAGCCTGATCATCGGCGAGTACGTGGATACCGCCACGCCCGTCGGATCCGACGCCATCGTCCGCCGCTTCGAGCTGCCGTTTTCGTCCGCGACGATCCGTAATGAGATGGCGCGTCTCGAAGAAGAAGGCTACGTCTCGCACCCGCATACTTCGGCCGGTCGCGTGCCCTCCGACAAGGGCTACCGCTACTACGTCGAGGCGCTGATGCAGGAGCGCGACCTGCCGAACGAGGTGAAGCAGACGATCCGCCACCAGTTCCACCAGGCCGGGCGCGAGGAAGACGAGTGGGTGCATCTGGCGGCGGCCGTGCTGGCGCGCGCTGTCGAGAACGCGGCCGTCGTGACGGTGCCGCGGACGACGGAGTCGCGGTTGAAGCGGCTGGAGCTCGTCGGCATCCAGGACAACGCGTCGCTGCTCGTGCTCGTGCTGCAGCAGGCGCGCGTGAAGCAGCAGGTGCTGATCTTCCCGGAGGCGATCGAGCAGGACGACCTGACGGCCATCACGAACCATCTGAACTCCGCCTTTCGGAACCTGACCGCAGGCGAAATCAGCCGCTCGTCGGCGCAGCTGACGCAGATGGAGTGGCACGTGGCCAACGCCGTCCGCGACATCATGCAGGCGTCCGATCGGGGCGGCTTCGACGAGGCGTATCTCGAAGGCGTCCGCAACGTCATGCAGAAGCCGGAGTTCGCAACGAGCGACAAGATGCTGAACCTTCTCGACGTGCTCGAGCAGCGCAATCTGACGCGCCTGATCCCTTTCCGCGAGATCTCGGCCGATGGCGTGACCGTGATGATCGGCGCCGAGAACGAGGAGGATGTGATGCGCGAGTACAGCATCGTCGTCAGCCCCTACGGCGTCCCCGGCGGCATCACCGGCGCCGTCGCCGTCGTCGGCCCGACGCGCATGCACTATCCGCGCACCATCTCCACCGTCCGCTTCGTATCAGAGCTGATGAGCGAGATGCTAGCAACCTACTACGACGAAGGCGGCGGCTAGCCTTGGAGATTGAGGATATGTAGCGCGGGCTTTTCAGCCCGGGCGGGGGTGGGAGTCTTTGAAGCGGGTCAGCCGAGGGTCTCGAGACGGATGGGACCTGACGTTGTCCTCTCGTCGCAGATTCGGAATACACCAGGACATAGCAGACAGATGAAATACAACGTCGAGAAGCTAGGGTGAAGATATGAATGATCGAGACGACGCGACCGCGGAGGCGGATGGCGACCCGCAGGACGACGCCGCGAGCCTGCAGGCGCAGCTCGACGACGAACGCGCGAAGGCGGCGTCGCTGTATCAGAGCTGGCAGCGCGAGGCCGCCGACTTCCGGAACTACAAGCGGCGCGTCGAGGACGACCGCTCGGAGATGGCGCGAGCCGGCAACGCGGCGCTCGTCATCAACGTCCTTCCGATCCTCGACGACCTCGACCGCGCGCTGGCGACCGTCGACCCCGAGATCGCCGAGCGCAACTGGGTGGACGGCATCCGGCTGATTCAGCGCAAGTTCCAGACGCTGATCGATATGGCCGGCGGCGAAGAGATCGCGGCGCAGGGCGAGATCTTCGACCCGACGCAGCACGAAGCCGTGAGCCAGGCGCCGGGCGAGGACAACCGCGTCATCGCGGTCGTGCAGAAAGGCTACAAGCTCGGCGAGCGAGTGATCCGGCCGGCGATGGTCGTCGTCGGACACGGCGGCGCGTCGGGGGCGGCGGCACAGTAGATGCCGAAGGTTGGACGCAGCGAGTTGGAGAGGATGAGGTCATGACCACGAACGAATATCTGCTGAGAGCGATCGACGTCGTCGAGCAGAAGCTGCAACACGAAGCCGCACGCGGCGTCCGCAAGCGCGCAGCGACGACCGGCGCCGCCGGTACGCAGGCCACGCAGAGCGCGGTGTCAGGCGACGACGCAACCGTCGCGCAGCAGCGCTGGCAGGCCAACGTCGAGAGCGAACTCTGGCAGGTGACCGACGCCCGCCGCGCCTTCATCGCGCAGCCGCCGGAGTTGGAGACGGACACGGCGCCCGACGCGCACGACGACGAGACGCACGCAGAAAACTGAAACTGAAGGAGACAGAAGACACATGGCGAAAGTAATTGGCATTGACCTCGGCACGACGAACAGCGTCGTCGCCGTCATGGAGGGCGGCGAGCCCACCGTCATCACGAACAGCGAGGGCGGGCGCATCACGCCGTCCGTCGTCGCCGTCAGCAAGACGGGCGAGCGCCTCGTCGGCACCGTCGCCAAGCGGCAGGCCGTGACGAATCCCGAGAACACCGTGTACTCGGTGAAGCGGCTGATGGGCCGCAAGTTCGAGGACGCGGAGGTGCAGCGCGACCTCAGCCTCATGGGCTACAAGATCCAGCGAGCCGGCAACGGCGACGCCGAGGTGGCGATGGGCGGACGTGGCTACTCGCCGCAGGAAGTCTCGGCGATGATTCTCGGCAAGCTGAAGCAGGACGCCGAGGCGTATCTCGGCGAATCCGTGAGCGAGGCCGTGATCACGGTGCCCGCGTACTTCAACGATGCCCAGCGGCAGGCGACGAAGGACGCCGGCAAGATCGCCGGCCTCGACGTCCTCCGCATCATCAACGAGCCGACGGCGGCGGCGCTGGCGTATGGCCTCGACAAGAAGGGCGAAGAAGTCATCGCCGTCTACGACCTCGGGGGCGGCACGTTCGACATCTCGATCCTCGAGCTGGGCGAAGGCACCTTCCAGGTGAAGTCGACCAACGGCGACACGCACCTCGGCGGCGACGACTTCGATCAGCGGATCATCGACTTCCTCGTGACAGAGTTCAAGCGCGAGCAGGGCATCGACCTGAAGCAGGACCGGATGGCGCTGCAGCGGCTGAAGGAAGCGGCGGAGAAGGCGAAGATCGAGCTCTCGACAGCCCAGACGACGGAAGTGAACCTGCCGTTCATCACCGCCGACGCGGCCGGTCCGAAGCACATGACGATCAACATCACGCGCGCCAAGCTCGAGCAGCTCGTCGGCGATCTCGTCGAAGGCACGCTCGGCCCGTTGCGCGATGCGCTGAAGGACGCCGGCCTCGCCGCCGGGCAGATCGACGAGATCGTGCTCGTCGGCGGCCAGACGCGCATGCCGCTGGTGCAGGAGAAGGTGCGCCAGTTCTTCAGCAAGGAGCCGCACAAGGGCGTCAACCCCGATGAGGTCGTCGCGATCGGCGCCGCCATCCAGGCGGGCGTGCTGAAGGGCGAAGTGCGCGACGTGCTGCTGCTCGATGTGACGCCGCTGACGCTCGGCATCGAGACGCTCGGTGGCGTATCGACGCCGCTGATCCAGCGCAACACGACGATCCCGACGAGCAAGTCGCAGGTGTTCTCGACGGCGGCCGACAACCAGCCGAGCGTCGAGATCCACGTGCTGCAGGGCGAGCGAGCGATGGCGAACGACAACAAGTCGCTCGGCCGCTTCATCCTCGACGGCATCCTGCCGGCGCCGCGCGGTGTGCCGCAGGTCGAGGTGACGTTCGACCTCGACGCCAACGGCATCCTCAACGTCTCGGCGCGCGACAAGGCGACCGGCAAGGAGCAGAAGATCACGATCACGGCCGGCGGCGGCCTCTCGAAGGAGGAAGTCGAGAAGCTACAACGCGAAGCCGAGCTGCACTCCGCCGAGGACAAGACGCGCCGCGAAGAGATCGAAGTCCGCAACACGGCGGACAGCCTCGCCTACCAGGCGGAGAAGACGGTCCGCGAGAACGGCGACAAGATCGACGCCGAGCTGAAGTCGGAGGTCGAGGGCAAGATCGCCGCGGTCCGCAGCGCGCTGCAAGGCGGCGGCACCGACACCATCGCCTCATCGACGCAGTCGCTCTCCGAGACGATGCAGAAGATCGGCCAGGCCGTGTACGGCGCGCAGGGCGCTCCGGCGGGCGAGCCGGGCGAGAACGGCACCGGCGAACCAGGTGCCGAAGGCGCAGCTGAAGAGGGCACGGTCGAGGGCGAGTTCCGCGAGGTGTAGGGGGGAGTTCGTAGTTTGTAGTGGGTAGTTTGTAGTTCTTAGTTTGCAGTCCACAGCTCGAGCTTGAGCGCGCCATCGGA
>JBBQVO010000042.1:0-20329 GCA_038211505.1 Dehalococcoidia bacterium
GGCTGCCGCATCGCCGGGCTCGGGCACTACCTGCCGGAACGCATCGTCACCAACTTCGAACTCGAGAAGACGGTCGAGACCTCCGACCAGTGGATCCGCGATCGCACCGGCATCGCCGAGCGGCACGTCGCCGCTCCCGACGAGACGTCGAGCTCGCTCGGTCTGCGCGCCGCTCAGATGGCGCTGGACGACGCCGGCATCCGCGCCGAAGATCTCGATCTGGTGATCGGCGCGACGACGACGCCGGACGGCCTCTTCCCGTCGGTCGCGTCGCTGATCCAGAACGCACTCGGCGCGTCGCACGCCGGCGCGTTCGATGTCAACGCGGCGTGCGTCGGCTTTCTGTCGGCATTCTCGACGGCGATGCAGTTCATCGCGACGGGCACATGCGAGCGCGTGCTCGTCGTCGGCACGGAAGTGCTGTCGCGCATCGTCAACTGGCAGGATCGTAATACGTGCGTGCTGTTCGGCGATGGCGCCGGCGCCGTCGTGCTCGAGGCGGCGCCATTCGGCGGGCCGAAGGCGATCACGCTCCGCAGCGACGGCTCGAAGAAGCTCTGGCTCTACGCCGAAGGCCCGTGCGGCCCGCGCGACGCCGACGGCAACGGCGCGCCGCCGCACCTCTGCATGATCAACATGGATGGCCCGGCGCTCTTCAAGTTCGGCGTGCACGCCATGTCGGACGTTGTGCGATCAGTCGTCGCCAAAGCTGGTCTGACGATCGATGACATCGATCTGCTGGTGCCGCACCAGGCGAACCTGCGGATCATCCAGGGCACCGCGAAGATGCTCGGCATCCCGATCGAGAAGTCGCTCGTGACGGTGCACAAGTACGGCAACACATCGTCGGCGTCGATCCCGATCGCGCTCAGCGAGGCGCAGCGGGAAGGACGGCTGCACGAGGGCGACATGATGGCGATCTGCTCGTTCGGCGGCGGCCTGTCATGGGGCGCGATCCTGCTCGAGTACTCGCGCACGGGTCTGCCGCCTGTTGGCGGCGACGGGGATCCACGAAGGGCCACAAAGGAGCACGAAGGGGTTGGCGAGATCGCCGCTCGTAGCTCTTAGACGGATAGTTCGCAACCAACAGCATGAAACTCATCTTTCTCTATGGGCCGCCGGCCGTCGGGAAGTTGACGGTGGCGACGGAACTGGGACGGTTGACGTCGTTCGCGGTGTTCGACAATCACCTGAGCCTCGATTGTGTGCTGCCTGTTTTCGGCTTCGGCACGCCGCCGCTCGTCAAGCTGGTGGGCCGCATCCGGCTTGATGTGATCGAAGAAGCGGCGCGCGAGGGCGTCGACTTGATCTTCACGTTTGTCTATGCGCATCCCGGCGATCTGCCGTTCGTCGAGGAGGTCTGCGGCCGCGTGACGGCGCACGGCGGCGAGGTCTGCTTCGTGCAGCTCACGTGCGCGGCTGCGACGCAGGAGCAACGCGTCGAGGCCCCCGATCGATCGCGGCGACAGAAGACGCGCTCCGTCGAGCTCGTGCGCGAATTGAACACAACGCACGATCTCGTGACGCCGGTCGGCGGACGGGAGAGTCTCACGATCGACAACACCGACGTCGCGCCGGCGGAGGTGGCGGCGCGGATCATCGCGCACTACGATCTTCCGATCCGCGTGACATCGGAGTAGACATATGGAGATGTGTGCCGAGCAAGCAGCCTGATCGCTGGCCGAGCACGGGCGGCCACGCGGGGCCGCCCCTACATGACGTTCGGTCACTTCGTAAGCGCATGACAACATGAAACTCATCTTCATCTATGGGCCGCCGGCCGTCGGGAAGCTGACCGTGGCGACGGAGCTGGGACACATCACGGGCTTCGGCGTGTTCGATGATCATCTCAGCATCGATTCGCTTCTGCCGGTGTTCGGCTCGCTGCCGAAGTCGCGCGACAAGCTGGTGGAGCAGATCCGGCTCGCCGTGATCGAGGAAGCGGCGCGCGTGGGCGTCGATCTGATCTTTACGTTCGTGTACGCGCACCCGGAGGACATCCCCTACGTCGACCGCATATGGGCGGCAGTTGAGCGACATGGTGGAGTGACGTGTCCGGTCCAGATCGTGTGCAGCTCAGCCGCGCAGCATGCGCGCGTGGTTCACGTTGATCGGGCGCGGTTCAAGCGCGTGAATTCGGTGGAGATTGTGCGCGAGTGGGATGCGCGCCACGAGCTGCGCACCGTCATCCCCGATCGTGCGAGTCTGACGATCGATAACACCGAAATGGCTCCCGCGGACGTCGCTTTGCGGATTGCGCAGCATTGTCAGCTGCCGATCGAAGACGCAGGCGTGTAAGCGCGGTCGGCGACGGGTCGATCGCAGTGAGGAAGATGGGGCATCGGCTCTGCGACCGGGCGCGGCGAGCAGCGCCCCGACATCTAACGTGTTCGGGTGACTCGGACGGGCCCTCGCAAAGACACGGCGTGAGATCGCGCCACCAATGACGAGTAGGAGTACTGCGATGAACTTCGAACTGCAGCCGACGACTGAGACCGGCAAGCGCTATGTGGCGCTGATGGAGGAGCACGCGGCGGATTTTGCGACGCGGGCGGCGGCACACGACCGCGACGGCAGCTTTCCGTTCGAGAACATCGAGGCGATGCAGAAGTCAGGGTGCATGGCGGTGCCGGTGCCGGCGGCGTTCGGCGGCCTCGGCGTCGAGTCGGTGCTCGACATGATGATCGGCATGAGCCGGCTGGGGCGCGGCGACGCCTCGACCGCCATCGCCTCGAACATGCACATCGCCGTGGCGGGAGCGATGACGCGCCTGCACCGCGCGGCGATCGCCAACGGAGAGACGGACCGCGCGGCGTTGCTGGCCGGGCTGCTCGGCGCCATCGGCGCGGCGCAGGTCGTCACCTGCTTCCCGTCGACAGAGCCGGGGACCGATATCTCGTCGCCGTTCACCGAGGCGACGCCCGTCGACGGCGGCTTCCACCTCAACGGCTTGAAGATATTCGGGACGCTCTCGCCCGTCGCGCAGCTGTTTCTTCCGAACGTGCGCATTGCGCGCGGCGACGGGAGCTATCGCATCGCCACGGCGATCGTGCCGCGCGGCACGCCCGGGATGACGATCAACGACGACTGGGACGCACTGGGCATGCGCTCATCGGGCAGCAACAGCATCACATTCAAGGACTGCTTCGTCGCGCCGGGCGGGCTGTTCGATCAGCCGGATGAGTGGGGCGTGCTCGCCACCGGCTTTCTCGAACTGGCGCTGTTCGGCAACCTCGCGCTCGTATCGGTATTCCTCGGCGTGGCTGAGCAGGCGCGCGATCTCGCGGTTGCGGCTCTGACATCGCGGAAGAAGGGGAAGGCCGGCAAGATGCTCGCCGAGCGCATCCCGATCCAGCAGATCATCGGCGAGATCGAGATCGAGATCGCGTCCATGCGGGCGATCATCGAGCGCACCGGCCACGTGGCCGATGCCTATTTCGCGCAGTATCTGCCGGGGCAGGCGCCCGTCGCCGAGGCGCATGCGGTGTTCAAGGAGTTCCAGGCGATGAAGTGGGTGGTGAATCACGGCGCCATCCGCGTCGTCGATCACGCCATGACGGCGTGCGGTGGCAATGCCTACACGAGCGGAAACGCGCTGTCGCGACTATATCGCGACGTGCGCGCCGGGCCGTTCATGCAGCCGTTCGCGCCGTACGAGGCGCTCGAGTACGTCGGCAAGATCGCGCTGGGGCTCGAGCCTGCGCTGGATCGATAAACGCGGCAGGTGCATAGCCGCCGAGAACCACCACCGCTACCACGCTACGCAGCGGCGGCCTTCGCCATGAGTTGCTTCTTGCGGGCGGCCATCTGATCGCCTAGCTCGTTGACCTTGTCGTCGCCGAGGGTCTTGCGCGCGTCGGGGAGCAGCTCCTCTTCTTCTTCCTTGATGTGATGCTCGACGTTCTCGGTCATGACTTTGAACTTCGGGTTGAAGGTCTCGTCCTTCGACGTCATCGCCTGCATCTCGGCAATCAGCGTCTTGACGACGTGGTGCTCCTCGAGGCCCTCGGCGACGAGATCGGTCTCGTCGTCGTCACCTGCGGCGTCGACGGCGGGGTAGAAGATTTCTTCTTCGAGGGCCGTGTGGACTTCGAGCTCCATGAAGACTTCATCGGCGATCTTCTGTTTGCCGACGTAGGCCTCGTCGCCGAGCTTCTCGAAGTCGCGGAACATCGCCTTGACCTTCTTGTGGTCGTCCAACAGCATCTTGATCGCGTCCATGTGTCGCCGCCTTTCTGCGTCGTTGTCGTGGTGATTCTTCGCGGCCAGCATGGCACGACCGCCGTCTCGGCAGGCTGCACGGCCGACAGCGCTGCACATCAGAAACATCACAATGCTTCGCCCGGTCGTAAGTTGGCGACCGACGTGGTTGGATCGCGGCCTGTACTCGCTTGGTGAGTTTCGTAGGGACGTGGCTTTAGCCCCGTCCGAGCTGTGTGGACGGAGCTAAAGCTACGTCCCTACGATCTCGGTCGATGCTGGCGCCGTGACCGCCCCGCACTCCCGGCCGATGCCCCGATCGTCGCCGCGCAGTCGATGCCGTCCCACCCAAACCTCTGTGCCTCTGTGGTGAATTCCGTCGCGCGATGTGTGCGCGTACAGTGCGGCGATGGATGCGACGCAGATTGCGGAGCGGGAGCGGCAGCTGGCGGGGTCGTGGTGGCGGCGGCGGAAGCTTACGGTGCCTGGGCAGATGCTGGCGAACACGCCGGTATATTCGCTGCCGGGCGAAATGCTGATGCAGGCGGATCATCGCGTGCTGGAGATCGGCTGCGCGACGGGCAGCCGGTTGCTGCTGTTCGATCAGAAGCTGAAGTTCCAGCATGTGTCGGCGGCCGGCGTCGAGCCTTCGGCGATGCTGGCGCGGCGCGCGGGCGCGGCGTTCGTCACTGCGGTGCGGCCACTCAACGCGGTCATCGCAGACCCGGGGGCGCTGCCGTTCGCAGATGGCGTCTTCGATGTCGCGCTGTGCGACGATCTTTTGCGCTTTCTCGACGTGCGGGGCGCGCAGGCGGCGCTGCGGGAGGCGGCGCGCGTGTTGAAGCCGGGGTCGTTGCTGCTGGCCTGGGATCTGGCGCCGCCGGACGGGCGCTTTCGCTGGTGGCAGCGCTTCTGGCTACGCGGGTACGGCGGCCGCATCGCCAGCGAGAAGAGTTTGATGTCGCTCGCCGAACGCAGCGGCTTTTCATACACACGCGAAGCCGGACTGCGGCCGTGGTTAGCGCCGCCGATCCCCCGCGCATCGTTCATCGCCGCGACGCTAAAGCCGGGCTGGCGCCGCGAAGGCAATAACCTGATACCACCCGATCCGTGAGACTCCTCTGAGACCCGGAACGCCCACACGGACGACCTCGTACGCGCCGCTCGTCGCGCGCATTGCGCCGCTTTGTCGTGAGCATTGCGCATCCATCTCCGTCGAAAGGCTGAGGCGTGACAGTACGCAATAACTAGGCGTGATCAGGCCATTTGTGCGAGTCGAAATCGCCTCCGTCGCGGGACAATGAGTCCATAAGCGGCATGACGAAGCAGGAGGCGCGCGATGACGATGGCGATGCAGAACCGGCAACCAATGTGGCTGGAAGGCCCTGCGTACGGGCGGCTTTACCGCCGACCGTCGTCGAGTCACCGATCGCTTTCGCGGGCGGCGCATGCGGTTCGCTCGTCGCGCGTCGGCGGGCAGATCGCGCTCGTCGTGGCGGCGTTCTTCGTGTACTTCGGGGTGCGCGGGCTGACGCAGGGCAGCCAGGTGCGCGCCGTCGATCACGCGCACAAGATCGTCGGGTTCGAGAAGTGGGTGGGGTTTTACTGGGAGCCCGCCATCCAGGACAAGCTCGTCACGCACCACTGGCTGGTGACGGCGGCGAACTGGATGTACATCTGGGGGCACTGGCCGCTGATCGCGTCGGTGGCGCTGTGGCTGGTGATCAAGCGGCCGGCGGCGTACTCGGTGTTCCGGAACGCTTTCTTCATCTCGGGGCTGATCGGCATCACGATCTTCGTGCTGTTCCCGGTGGCGCCGCCGCGGCTCGCCGGCATCGGCCTGATCGACACCGTGACGTTGCACTCGAACTCGTATCGGGTGATGCAGCCGCCGGCGTTCGTCAACCAGTACGCGGCCGTGCCGAGCCTGCACTTCGGCTGGGACCTGCTGATCGGCATCGCGCTGGTGACGCAGTCGCGCTCGCTGCCGGTGCGCGTGTTCGGAGCGATCGTGCCGCTGATGATGGCATCGGCTATCGTCCTGACAGCGAACCACTACATCTTCGATGCGATGGCCGGCGGCGTCGTGGCGCTGACCGGATTGGGCATCTCGATGGCGATGCACCGGCTCGCTGCGCGGCATATGCCCGCCGGAGAGCACGGCGAAGCGACAAGCGGCGGACGGGAGTTGATGCGCGCTGCCTGAGACGACGACGTTCCTCCCACCACATCGCCCGTGGGCGATCGCGCATCGCGCCGGCAACTCGCCGGCGCGTGCGCGCGTGGCCGAGGCGTCGGGCGCCGATGTGATCGAGCTCGATGTGTGGCTGCATCGAGGTCGCCTGGAAGTGCGGCACGAGAAGACGATGTGGGTCGTGCCGCTGTTGTGGGATCGTTGGAAGATCGCGCCTGGCTGGACGCCGCGCCTGCATCTCGACGAGTCGCTGCGTGAGATCGGCGACGGGCCGGCGGCGCTGATGCTCGATCTCAAAGGCAACGATCTTCGGCTCCCGGCGGCGGCGCTCGCCGCCGTGACGGCGAGCGGCACTAGGCGGCGCATCGTCGTCTGCTCGCAAAACTGGCGGATGCTCGATGCGATCACGGCGCGCAACGGCGTCGGCGTCTGGTACTCGATCGGCAAGCGATGGCGGTTGCGGGCGGTGCTCGAAGGGCGCGATCGGCCGCGCGGCGACGGCATCTCGATTCACCAGAAGTTCCTCGATACGCCGACGATATCAGCGCTACGAGCGGTCGCGCCGACGATCGTCACGTGGCCGGTCAACGATGAGGCGCGGCTGCGGGCGCTCGTCGAGTTAGGGGTCGCCGGGATGATCACCGATGAGGCTTCGATCATCGAAACGGTCGTGAGGGCGCGGGTGACCTGATGGCTGGCTGACACGTCCGAAGGAGAGTGGGGCGGAACGAGACAGCGTCGGAGCTAACCCGCGCGGGCTGGAAAGCCCGCGCTACGAGTGAAACCAGTCTTCAGCCCGCCGCTGCCCGCGCGCCGATTCCGAAGGCGACTCGTCGACCCTGGCGAATCGCCGGACGACGAGAACCTCTGCTGGGTTGCGGGACGCACGGCCGAGGGCGGCCGTGCCACGTGACGAGCGGCGGCGGCTGGAGGTGGTATCGCTGTTTCGAGATGGACGATGCGGCGTTTGTTACGGGTTTGATAGCAATTTGCTGAGACGGCGCTTGTTGGCGTTCGTACACTGATAGGCATCGCGCGGATCGCTCGCGAGCAGCGTAGATTCAAACTGAGGGAAGACAGCAGAGATGTCGATCGAACGTCCGCCCCTCGGCCGCAATGCACCTGGGACCGTCACGGAAGGGGCTGGCACGCCGGCAGCCGGTTCGCCGAACGGGCTGCCGCCGGACGCCGACGCAGCGGAACTCGCCAGCCTGCGTGACTTCTTCGAGAACGGCGCCATGTGCCTGCACTGGGTAGGCGCCGACGGCACGATTCTACGCGCTAACAAGGCCGAGCTCGCCTTTTTGGGCTACGACGCGAGTGAGTATGTCGGCCGCAACATCACCGAATTTCACGCCGATGAAGAGGTGATCGGCGACATTCTGACGCGCCTGACGTGCGGAGAGACGCTCGTGAGCTACGAAGCGCGCCTCCGCTGCAAGGACGGCTCGATCCGCGATGTGCTGATCGATTCGAGCGCGCTGTTCGACGAACACGGCAACTTCGTGCACACGCGCTGCTTCACGCGCGACAACACGGCGCGCAAGGATGCGGAGCGCGCGGCCGCGCGCCTCGATAGCGAGATGACGCACCGGCTCGGCGAATTGCAGACGCTGTTTAATGTCGCGCCGATGGGTATCGCTGTCGCGTCGGATCCGGAGTGCCGGCGTATCGACGTGAACCCGGCGATGGCGCGGATGCTCGGCGTCGATCCACGTAAGAATGCGTCGCTCTCGTCGCCGCTGGACGAGCGACCGGGCTATCGGATGTTTCAGGACGGACGCGAAGTGGCGGCCGAGGATCTGCCGCTGCACGTTGCGGCGCACACGAAGGTGAACGCGCCCGGCGCAGAGTATGAGGTGGTGCGGGCGGACGGTTCGAGGACAACGATCTTTGGCTATGCGTCGCCCCTGCTGGCGCCGGACGGCGCCGTCCGCGGAAGCATCGGCTCGTTCGTCGACGTCAGCGATCGTAAGCGGGCGGAACAGGCGCAGCACGCCGCCGAAGGCCGCGCGGCGGCGGCGATCGATATCGCCCGTCTCGGCACGTGGGAGATCGATGGCGAAGGACGCATATCCCGCTCGCGCCGCATGTGCGAGATCCTCGGCATTGCTCACGACATCGATCAGGAAGTCGCCGCAATGGTCGTGCACCCGGACGACCGCGCCCGTTTCATCGGGCTGCGTGATGCCGCGCGCCGTGATCCGGCGATCGCCGAATTCGAGATGGATATGCGGATCCAGCGTCCGGACGGCGAGATGGCATGGTTGTCGAGCATTCACGCGATCGTGCGTGATGAAGACGGGCGGATCGTGCGTGAATACGGTGTCGCCGAGGACATCACGGAGCGCAAACAGGCGGCGGAAGAGGCGGAAGCGCGTGAGGAAAGCTGGCGCGCCCTCGTCGAAGCAATCCCTGCGCAGGTATCGATCTCGGATGCGAAGGGCGACATCCAGTACTGGAACGATCAGCTCATCGACTACACGGGATTGACGATAGCGCAGGCGCAGGCGCAGGGTCTGCGCGCGCTCGTGCACCCGGATGACGTGGGTGCGATGGGGGCTGCGCTGACGGAGAAGATGTCGGCGGGCGAGGCGGTCGACGTGGAGTTCCGCCTGCGCGACCGCCACGGCGCCTGGCGCTGGCAGCTGGCGCGCAACGTGCCGCAGCGCGATACGCGCGGACGCATTACCAACTGGATCGGCGTGACGCTCGACGTGCACGATCGCAAAGAGGCGGAGGAGGCGCTCCGGCAGCAGACCGAACTGCTTGAGCAGACGCACGACGCCGTGTTGATCTGGGAGCTGCGTGGCGGCGGCATCCGGTATTGGAATGCCTCTGCGGAGTCAATGTACGGGTACACGCGTGAGGAGGCGATCGGCAGCGTCAGCCACGACCTGCTGCGCACAAAGCACGAGCAAGGGCCGGCGGCCTTCGAGGAGATGTTGTCTCGCGAAGGGCATTGGACCGGAGCGTTGCGGCACACCACCAAGGACGGTCGCGTCATCGTTGTCGAGAGCGTGCATGTCGTCACCAAAGACGCTGCTGGCAGCGTCCTCGTGCTTGAGACAACGCGCGATGTGACGGAGAAGATCGCTGTTGAGGAGGCGCTCCGACGCCGCGCGACATTGGCGCAATTCGGTGCCGACGCGGGCATCACGCTTGTTCAGGCGTCGTCGATCGACGAAATGCTTGACTCGTGCGCGCGCCTGATCGTCGACGATCTCGGAGTGCTGCTGGCGCGGGTCTGGGTACTGGATGAAGTGACGCAGACGCTGGAGTTGCGAGCAAATGCCGGCCCATACGGCTTCGACGAGGGGCCGCCGCGGAGGATCGCCGTCGGCCACCTCCTGGTGGGGAAGATCGCCGCCGAGCGCAGCGGGCGAACATCCAACGATCTCGCTCACGATCCAGACTTCTTTGATGAGGCGTGGGCAGAGCGCGAGGGCTTGCGCGCATTCGCCGGAGAGCCTTTGATGCTGGGCGATCGCGTTGTCGGCGTCGTCGCGATGTTCTCGCGCCAACGCATCGATGACGACACCGTGACGGCCCTCAGGTCTGTATCGACGGCGCTCGCGCTGGGCGTCCGGCGCAAGTCCGCCGAAGACGCGCTGCGACGGCAGGCGACGCTTGCCCAATTCGCCGCCGACGCCGGGCGCGCGCTGGTGCAAGCGACGACCATCGATGAGATCTTGGACAGCTGCGCGAACCTGATGGTGGAGCAGCTCGATGCCGCGCTGGCGCGCATCTGGGTGCTGAACGAAGCGACGGAGACGCTGGAACTGCGAGCGAGCGCCGGCATGTACACGCACCTCGACGGCGCGCATGCTCGCGTCCGCATTGGTGAGCTGAAGATTGGCAAGATCGCGGCTGAGCGCGCGGGACATGCGACGAACGACGTGGCGAATGATCCGCACGTGGCTGATCACGCGTGGGCTGAGCGTGAAGGGTTGCGGGCGTTCGCCGGCGAGCCCCCGATGCTCGGGGATCGCGTTGTCGGCGTGCTGGCGATGTTCTCCCGCGAGAAGATCGATAGTGATGCTGTCGAAGCGCTGAAGTCAGTCTCGACGGCGATCGCGCTGGGCATTCAGCGCAAACGCGCCGAGGATGAGGTTCGTCAGAGCGAAGAGCGCTATCGATCGCTGACGGAAGCGGTGCCGGCGCTGATCGCCACGACCGATGCCGCCGGAAATGTGAACTATCACAACCAACGCTGGCTGGACTACGTCGCCCGCACGCGTGAGGACATGCTCGGCGTCAACTGGGCGGAGATCGTACACCCGGACGATCTGGAGCTCCTGACGTCGCACTGGGTCGACGCGATCAAGACCGGCATGCCGATGGAGAACGAGTATCGCGCGCGGCGCCACGACGGCGAGTACCGCTGGCAGCAGTCGATGACGGTGCCGGTGCGCGATGTCCGCGGCGACATCTCGATGTGGATCGACGTGTCGATCGACATCCACGATCGGAAGATGGCGTCAGACTTGCTCTCGGCGTTGAATGAGGATCTCGGAAAAGCGAACGCGGCGAAGGATGAGTTCCTGGGGCTCGTCTCGCACGAGTTGAAGACGCCGATCACGACGATCTACGGCAATGCGGAGGTGCTGCGCACGCGCTTCGATCGCATTGATGCAGAGAGCCGGATGGGCGCGCTCGATGACATCAGCAAGGACGCGGAACGGCTGCACCGGATCATCGATAACTTGTTGATCCTCGCGCGGCTCGACCAGGGTCAGGTGATCGAGTTTGAGCCCCTGCTGGTGCGACGGATCGTCGAGAAGGTGGTGGACGATCACCGCACGCACTATCCGCACCGGAAGATCGAGCTCGTCGTCAAGGCCGAGATCACGCCGGTCGCCGGTCATGCGGTGTATCTGGAGCAGGTGGTGCGCAACCTGATCAGCAACGCCGAAAAGTACAGCCCGCCGTCGCAGCCGATCGACGTGGTGCTGGAGCGGGGCGACGGGGAACTCTGTATCTCGGTGCTCGACCGCGGGCGCGGCTTTTCGGCTGAAGAAGGGGAGAAGCTGTTCACGCCGTTTTATCGCTCGCCCGACACGGCGCTGCAGGCGGCCGGCATTGGCATCGGGCTGGCGGTCTGCAAACGGCTCGTCGAAGTGCAGGGCGGCCGCATGTGGGCGGTCCCGCGCGACGGCGGTGGCGCCGACATCGGCTTCGCGCTTCCGGCGGAGGCGCCGGATCCGGGCGACGACGACTGACCCGTCGTGGCGATTGCGGGAGCCGGTGTTCTACGCGTGATCGCCGGCGGCTGCGATGTAGGCGTCGAGGGCGGCGCGTAGATTCGTCGCCGCGATCTCGGTCTCCTGCGCGTAGCGTCGCCAGCTGGCGAGCTCGCCGCCGACGAGCAGCATCGGCTGCGTGCCGAGCTTGCCACCAAGCGTCTCTTCGAAGCCGGCGAGGCTCTTCAGGCGGCCCGCAAGCGCGGCATGCGCTTCCTGGTAGGCGATGAACGACGGCTCACACGACACGCGTCCTCCGACGAGAATCTCGACTGCATGGCCATGATCTTGTGGCGGCGATCGATATTTTCGGTTGCAGCGCGGAAAAGCGCAAGCGGACCTCACCTCGGGCCTTCTCTCCGGCGGCCTTCGACGGCCAGCTCCTCTCCACGACGCGGAGAGGAGGCCTGAGGCGGGGATGGTTCAGGAAGTCCGGTGATGGCGGTGCTCTCCGCTAGGCCGCCGCCCACGAAGAAACGAGCACGGGACGACCACAGAGGGATCCGGAGACGAGCCTACTGTCATTCTGAACGAAGTGAAGAATCTTGTTCGATGGATGGCGATGCTCTCCGCTAGGCCGACGTTCCCGCGAGGAAACGAGTAGGGGACGGGTTGGTGGTGGCCGACGTTTCGTGTGACATTCGTGGCGTGGCGTGGCGTGGCGTGGCGTGGCGTGGCGTGGCGTGGCGTGGCGTGGCGTGGCGTGGCGTGGCGTGGCGTGGCGTGGCGTGGCGCGGGCCTGACAAGCGGGGTCTTGCGCCGGTGGGGGTGGGCGTTCTACAATTGTTGATGTAATCGCTTAACTTTCACGACTACCCGCAAAACAGGTTCAAATGCGCATCTCTACGAAGGGTGACTACGGCGTTCGCGCCCTCATCGAGCTCTCTCACCACTACGGCGAGGATCGGCCGATGCAGAGCGCTGAGATCGCCGCGCGCCAGCGGATTCCGGAGCCGTATCTCGACCAGCTGCTGACGACGCTGCGCAAGGCCGGCTTCATCCGGAGCGTGCGCGGGCCGCAGGGCGGGCATGCGCTGCTGCGCCGGCCGGACGAGATCAAGCTCAGCGAGGTGATCAAGTCGCTGGAGGGATCGCTGTCGCCGGTGTCGCATTTGCACGACGAGGGGTATCAGTGCCGGGCGGCGCACGAGGTGTGGCACACGGTCGAAGAAGCGACGCAGGAGATCTTGGACGGCGTGACGATCGGCGATCTCGCGGCGCGCGAACTTGAATACGACCGGATCGGCGGGCGATATGTCATCTGAGGCTTCGACAGCGGCGGTCACGAGGGCGGACATCGGCGGCATGATCGCGGACAGCGTGCTGGATCTCGTCGGGAATACGCCGCTGGTGCGGCTGGGGCGCGTGACGCCGGCCGGATCTGCTGAAGTGCTCGGCAAGATGGAGTCGTTGAATCCGGCGGGCAGCGTGAAAGATCGCATCGCGCTGGCGATGATCGAGGCGGCGGAGGCGCAGGGGCTGATCAAGCCCGGCGATACGATCGTCGAGCCGACGTCCGGCAACACCGGCATCGGGCTGGCGATGGTCTGCGCCGTCAAGGGCTACAAGCTGATCCTGACGATGCCGGAGGATATGAGCGTCGAGCGGCGGCGGCTCCTGACGCGCTACGGCGCGCAGCTGGTGCTG
Source organism: Dehalococcoidia bacterium (assembly GCA_038211505.1). Lineage (GTDB taxonomy): Bacteria > Chloroflexota > Dehalococcoidia > DSTF01 > JACRBR01 > JBBQVO01. Next base: position 13,285 of record JBBQVO010000042.1, read on the forward strand.
ACGCCGGCGATCGAGGGCATGACGGGGGCCGTTTACGCGGCGCAAGAGCAGGCGGAGAAGAAGAAGTACTTCATGCCGCAGCAGTTCAACAACGTCGCCAACCCGGAGGCGCACCGCCACACGACGGCGCGCGAGATCCTGCGCGCGACCGACGGCAAGCTCGATGCGTTCGTCGCCGGCGTCGGCACCGGCGGGACGATCACGGGCGTCGGTGAGGTGCTGAAGCAAGAACTGCCGGACGTGCAGATCGTCGCGGTTGAGCCGGCGAAGTCGCAGGTGCTGGCGGGCGGCAAGGCCGGCATTCATGGCATCCAGGGCATCGGCGCGAGCTTCGTGCCCGGCGTGCTGAATCGCCAGATCTACGACGACCTGATCAGCGTGAAAGACGAAGACGCCTTCGCGATGACGGCGCGCCTGACGCGCGAAGAGGGCCTGCTCGTCGGCATCAGCGCCGGCGCCAACGTCTGGGCATCGCTCCAGATCGCCGCGAAGCTCGGCGCCGGCAAGCGCGTGGTGACGATGCTCTGCGACACCGGCGAACGGTACCTGAGTGTGAACCTATGAGACAGACGACAACCTAGAACTTAGAACCTGGAACGTATCACGAGGACATAATGGATCACGGACATCTGCATCTTGACCGCAGTACTGGACTTGTCGATGATGCGTCGCACGCGCCGGTGCCGACGTTTCTCGCGCGAAGGCGCGGAGGTGATGATATGCCCGCAGTCTCCGTCTACATCCCGACGCCGTTCCGGAAGCTCACGGGCAACCGCCAGCAGATCGAGGCCGAGGGCGCGAACGTCGGCGAAGTGCTGACGAACGTCGACAAGCAGTTTCCGGGGTTTCGGGCGCTGGTCTTCGGCACGAGCAACGAAGTGCCGGCGCACATCAACATCTACGTCAACAAACAAGAGATCTCGTCGCTGCAGGGCGTCGACACGCAGCTCGCCGAGGGCGATGAAGTCGCCGTGATTCCGGCGATGGCAGGCGGTTCCGCCGAGAGCGCACAAGACCCCGCTGTAGGGGCGCCGCTCGCTACGTCCTCGTCGAACGGTGAGGGTGCTTCATCCCGCAAGCGCATCGGCGCGCTGACGGCCGAGCAGGTGAACCGCTACTCGCGGCACATCATCATGCCGCAGGTGGGGCCGAGCGGGCAGCGCAAGATCATGGAGTCGAGCGTGCTGATCATCGGCGCCGGCGGCCTCGGCTCGCCGATCGCCGTGTACCTGGCGCTCGCCGGCATCGGCAAGATTGGCATCGTCGACTTCGACACGGTCGACATCAGCAATCTGCAGCGGCAGATTCTGCACCAGAACGACGATATCGGCAAGCTGAAGGCGATCTCCGCCAAAGAGACGATCAACGCCTACAACCCCGACGTTGAAGTCGTGACGCATCAGGTGCCGATCACGTCCGACAACGCGATGGAGATCATCGGGCAATACGACTACATCATCAACGGCGCCGACAACTTCGCCGCGCGCTACCTCGTCAACGACACCTGTCACTTCCTGCATAAGCCACTGATCGACGGGTCGATCCTACTATTCGACGGTCAGGTGACGGTGTATCTGCCCGATCAGGGTTGCTACCGCTGCCTCTACCCGTCGCCGCCGCCGCCCGGCATGGTGCCGAGTTGCGCTGAGGCGGGCGTGCTCGGCGCGTTGTGCGGCACCGTCGGCACGATCCAGGCGACGGAAGTGTTGAAGCTGATCCTCGGCGTCGGCGAATCGCTGCACGGCCGGCTGCTGCTGTACGACGCGCTAGCGATGGAGTTCCGCCAGGTGCGCATCCGCAAGGATCCGAAGTGCGTGCTGTGCGGCGAGCCCGACGACAAATCAACGAAGGTGACGGCGCTGATCGACTACGACGCCTTCTGCGGCGGCGCCTTCGGCGATCACAACGAAGAACAGCAGAAAGCCGTTGACGCGGCCGCGGCGCTGCGCGAAACGAGCAAGGTGTAGGGGCGCTGCTCGCCGCGCCCCGGTCGAGACGGCGGCGGAACATCGAACGCGGGGCGACACATGCGGCCGCAACGAATGTGCGGACCGCAGCGAAAGAAGGACAGGATCAGATGGCGGTAGAAGTGAAAGTCACATCGGTGTTGCAGAAGATCACCGGAGCGAAAGTCGTGCACGGTGAGGGCGGCACGGTCGGCGATCTGCTGAGTGATCTCGACGGCAAGTTCCCCGGCTTCAAGAACCAGATCATGCAGGAGGGATCGCTGCACCGCTTCGTCAACATCTACTTGAACGACGAAGACATCCGCTACATCGATCAGCTGAACACGAAGGTGAAGGAAGGCGACTCGATCTCGATCTTGCCGGCGTTGGCGGGTGGCGCATAGGGCGCGATGAAACCTGCGGATGATCCGCCGCGGGAGCGGCAGTCGTGATTGATCCGGAGAGATTCTTCGCTTCGCTCAGAATGACAATGTGGGCGTGCTCAGAATGACAAACGTAAGCCTGCCGGACGAAAAACCCCCAACGACCAACGACCAACAACTAACGACTAAGCCCCCAACAACAACCATGCTTTACTCCAACCTTATCGACGCAATCGGAAACACGCCACTTGTCGAGATGCCGCGGATGTCGCCGAAGGCTTCGGTGCATCTGTATGCGAAGCTCGAGGGGCAGAATCCGAGCGGGAGCGTCAAGGATCGCATCGCCAAGTACATGATCGAGGACGCGGAGCGCACCGGCGTGCTGACGAAGGATCGGATCGTGCTCGAGCCGACGTCGGGCAACACCGGCATCTCGCTGGCGATGATCTGCCGGATCAAGGGCTACCGTCTGAAGGTCGTCATTCCCGAGAGCGTCAGCTCGGAGCGGACGGAGCTGCTGTCGGCGTTCGGCGCAGAGATCGTCTACTCGGACGGCGTGCGCGGCACGAACGGCTCGATCGAAGTGGCGAACAAGATCGCCGCCGAGGACCCGACGTACTTCATGCCGTACCAGTACGGCAACGAGATGAACCCGCGGGCGCATTACGAGACGACCGGCCCGGAGATCCTGCGCGATCTGCCGGAGATCGATGTCTTCGTCGCCGGCATGGGCACCGGCGGCACGCTGACCGGCGTCGGCCACTACCTGAAGGATCAGAAGCCCGGCGTGAAGATCGTGGCGGCGGTGCCGCATCCGGGCGATCTCGTGCAGGGGCTGCGCAGCCTGGAAGAAGGCTTCATTCCGCCCGTGCTCGACGAGGCCATTCTCGATGGCAAGATCGTCGTCGACTCGCACACGTCGTTCGCATCGTCAAAGGAACTGACGCAGCGCGAGGGCATCTTCGCCGGCATCTCGGCCGGCGCCGTCGTCAAGACGGCGCAGCGCGTCGCCGAGCGCCTGGACTCCGGCAACGTCGTTTGCCTGTTCGCCGACGGCGGGTGGAAATACCTCAGCACCCAACTCTGGACCACGAACTACGACGATCTGCCGTCGGACATCGAAGACAAGATCTGGTGGTAGGGGCTGGATCGTCGCGCGTTCAGCCTGCGACCTGGGTCGTTAACCTTTCGGCGCGGCGCGCGTTATATCCACGTGAAGTTGTTGTTTCGCGTCGGCGCCCTGACCATCCCGTTGGTGTTTGTGGGCGCCATCTGCGTCAGCGGCGTGCGGCGGCACGGCGATACGGGGCCGTGGATCGGCGAGGTCACGAACTACGGGAGTGAGCCGGCGTTTACCTCCGTGAGAGGACACGTCATCGACGCGGCGGGGAGGGATCTTTCCGGGTCCAGGTCTTTTCTCATCTGCCCGCAAGTTGTGGCGCCCGGACAGCACGGTGCGTTCGAAGTATTCACGCCGAGTGTGTTCCAGCGAGAAGGCGCACTCGCGCCGGCCGCTCCGTACACGTTTGTGCCCGATCCGGGCAACTCAACAAGACCCGTTACAGATGGAAGCCGAACCGGCGACGGGCTGGCGACGCGCATAGTATCGACGGACGCAGCGCGGCGGTTCGCCATCGTTGAGATGAGGAACACATCGGCGTCCACGTTCCGTGATGTGACGGTCTGCGCGAACCTGCGCGGATCGTCGGGCGTCGTCGAAGAGATCGGGAGCAGAATCCCGTTTCCGGACACCATCCGGCCCGGTGAGGCGCGTACGTTCCCTATCTTCTTCAACAGCCTGCGTAATGGGACATTCGATGTTTTCCCAATCGGATCCACGGGCTGCTGCACCGCCGTGGTGGCGGAGACCAGTAACAACTTCACCGTGACGGCGGCCCGGATTATTGACAACGGCAAGGCGCTGCGCGTCGCGGGCGAACTGAGAAACGGCGCCGGGGTCGACCTTTTGGGCGTCGCGCTATCCGCGCATGTCGAAGGCTCGTGGGCAGATCGCATCGACAACAGCGCACTGACGTGTAGCCGATGGGTGGGCGCGGGGACATCGTCACCCGAGACCTTCACGCTGCCGCTGACTCCGGGCGATGCGAATCCCTCGCCGGCGATCGAGGCGCTCGGTGGAACACGGACCGAGAGCTACTTCGCGCTGCCGGTGACAGATGTCGCATCGTCGCCGGGCGCGCCATCCGCAAGCGGCGTGATGACAAAGCACGTGACCGCGACGGTCTCAAATCCGACGGCAGAGCTCCTCTCCATCGAAGGCGCGTGCCTCAGTCTGAGGGACGCTCAAGGCCGCGTCGTCGGCGCGGCGCCGGTATACCCGATCGCCGCGCCATTCGGCGGGTTCGGGCCAGGCAGAACCGTACAGATTGCCGGTGACGTTGAGGAGCTGGCTCCATCCGTGTCGCTAGACGTGACGGCCTACGGTCGCCCACCGCAGCTAATCAGAGGCATCGACTAGGACGTGCGTCGCTGCTGCACCACGCTCTTGGTTTCGCGCGCGAGTTGCGCGTCATCCGTATAGATCAGGCGAGTCGCTCGCGGTGGTGCACCCTTGGGATCCCGCTCAGAACAGCTCGTCCAGACCTGATACCCACGTCCGCCGGCCCTTCGTAGAGCACACGTAGGCTGGGCGTCGGCGTCGCGTCCGGTTCTAGCGGTATGCGTGTTCGATACTCGTGGCGTTGGAGTGCCGCCTGTTGTGGCGGCTCGGAGCGCTGGCGAGACTGACGTTGCTGTACGAACCATCGACCTCGAAGACTACCGACTTGGCGGTCCACTGCGTCCGCCGGTGGCGACGACGCATTGGTCGCGCGGCGGCTGGCGTCGTGCTGTTGCTGCTCGTCGGCGATGCGGCGCTGTACTGCGCGCCGTTGCCTGCGCCGCCACCGCTGCCGCGCTTCGCTGAGTCAACCAAGATCCTCGATCGCGACGGCGTTGTGCTGTACGACGCGGGCGGCCCTGGCGGTGCAGCGGAGTCCGGCGACGCGCGGTACACGCGTCTGGGCCTCGCCGAGATCCCGCTGTCGATGCGGCAGGCGGTGATCGCGACGGAAGATGCGTCGTTCTACGACAATCCGGGCATCTCTCTGCGCGGCATTCTACGGGCAGCCGTGTCGGATATTCGCGACGGCGGACCGCGCTCGGGCGGCAGCACGATCACGCAGCAGCTGGCGCGGAACCTTTACTTCGCCCCGGACGAGCGTTCGTCGCCCGACCCCGTGCGGAAGCTGCGCGAGGCGACGCTGGCGTTGCAGCTCGAGCGGGCGTACTCGAAGGATGAGATCCTCGAGCAGTACCTGAATCGCGTCTACTTCGGCAATCTCGCGTATGGCGTCGAGTCGGCGGCGCGCACGTATTTCGGGAAGAGCGCGCGCGACCTCGATCTCGCCGAGTCGGCGCTGCTCGCCGGCCTGCTGCAGTCGCCGGCCGACTACGACCCGATGACGAAGATGGACGCTGCCCAGGCGCGCCAGGCTGACGTGTTGGGGCGGATGGCCGATACCGGCGCGATCAGCGGTGCTGAGGCGGACGCGGCCGCCGCCGAGCCGATCGCCCTCAATACGACCCCGTTCCCGATCGCCGCGCCGCATTTCGTCGCCTGGGTGCGCGACCAACTGCCGGCGCTCGTCGGCGACGAAGCTGTCGCGCGCGGCGGGCTGCGCGTGTACACGACGCTGGATGCCGGCCTGCAGCGCGTGGCGCAGGATGCCGTGACGTGGCAGATCGGCAAGCTCAAGGATCACGACGTCACGGATGGCGCCGTCGTCGCCATCGACCCGCAGAGCGGCGAGGTGCGGGCGATGGTGGGCAGCGCCGACTACTTCGATGCGGCGCAGGGCGGCGCCTTCAATGCCGCGCTTGCCGAGCGCCAGCCGGGCAGCTCGATCAAGCCGATCATCTACGCCGCCGCGCTGGAGCAGGGATACACGCCGGCGACGGCGCTGCTCGATATCCCGACGACGCTAAAGACGAAGCGCGGCGAGCCCTACAGCCCGAACAACTATGACAACACGTTCCACGGCGTCGTGCCGCTGCGCGAAGCGCTGGCGTCGTCGTACAACGTGCCGGCGGTGCGGACGCTCGCCGCCATCGGCATCGAGCCGGCGCTTGATATGGGGCGGCGGCTCGGCATCACGACGTTCAGCGATCCGGCGCGTTACGACCTGTCGCTGGCGCTCGGCGGCGGCGAAGTGCGGCTGCTCGACCTGACGGCGGCGTACGGGGCGCTGGCGAACGGGGGCGCGCGCGTCGATCCGATCGCGATCACGCGCGTCGAAGACGGCGACGGCAACGTCATCTACGCCGCACCGGCGCAGAAGGATGAAGCGGCGGTGTCGCCTCAGACGGCGTACCTGCTGACGGACATCTTGTCAGACAACGACGCGCGCGCGCCCGGCTTCGGCACGCAGAGCGCGCTGCGCATCGCCAACGTCGCCGCGAAGACGGGGACGACGACGGACTTCCGCGACAACTGGACCGTCGGCTACTCGCGCGATCTCGCCATCGGCGTCTGGGCGGGAAACGCCGACAACTCGCCGATGCGCGATATCTCCGGCATCGACGGCGCGGCGCCGGTCTGGCGCGAGGTGATGCTGGCGTCGCTCGCATCACGGCCAGCGCCCGCGTTTAACGTGCCGGACGGCATCGAGCGCGTCACGGTCTGCCTGCCTTCGGGACTACTGCCGACGGCGGACT
>JBBQVO010000043.1:0-20155 GCA_038211505.1 Dehalococcoidia bacterium
GGCCGACCGGGGCGCGGCGAGCAGCGCCCCTACATCAACGCGTGTGCAGGTTTCTGTGCAACATTCACGCTCCCGTGCGATAGAATCCGTGGTTGCCATGACCTCCACGACATCTCCAGACCCACTCTTCGACGCGTCCGAGGCGCTGCCCCGGCGTCTGATCGTCGTCGGCGCGACCGGATCCGGCAAGACGACGATGGCGCGGCGGATCGCGGCCGCGATCGACGCGCCGCATACGGAGCTGGATGCGCTGTACTGGGGGCCGAAGTGGCAGCCCGTCGGCACGGAGATCTTCCGCGCGCGCGGCAGCGAACGCGTCGCCACCCCCGCGTGGGTGCTCGACGGCAACTATAGCGTCGCCCGCGATCTCGTCTGGCCCGCGGCCGAAATGCTGGTGTGGCTGGACTACTCGCTGCCGCACGTCGCGGTGCGCCTCGTACGTCGCACGTCGCGACGCGTGATCTCGCGCGAAGAGCTGTGGAGCGGCAACGTCGAGCGGCTGTCGGAACAGCTGTGGTCGCGCGATTCGATCTTCCTCTGGCTGTTGAAGACGCACGGCAAGCATCGCCGGCTGTATCCGGCGCTGCTGCGCGAGCCGGCGCACGCGCACCTGCGCGTCGTGCGCCTGCGATCGCCGCGCGAGGCCGAGCGCTTCGTCGCGAGGATCGAGGCGAGCGATCATGAACGATGACGCATCGCAACTGCCGCGACGCGTCGTTGTGCTCGGCACGACGGGCTCCGGTAAGTCGACGCTGGCGCGATCGATCGCCGGCGTCATCGGCGCGAAGCACGTCGAGCTCGACGCGCTCTATCACGAAGCGAACTGGCAGCCGGCCGAAACAGACGTCTTTCGCGCGCGCGTCGCCGACGCGATCGACTGCGACGCCTGGGTGGCGGACGGCGGCTACGCCAGCCTGATCTGGGATCTGCTATGGACGCGCGCCGACACGATCGTCTGGCTCGAATATCCGCTTCCGCTCGTGGTGACCCGGCTATTCCGGCGGACGATGCGGCGCTGGGCGAAGCGCGAAGAGCTCTGGAACGGCAACCGCGAGTCGCTGCGCAACCACTTCATGAGTCGCGACTCGCTCTTCCTCTGGGCCTTCAAGAGCAGCGCCAAATATCGCCGCACCTACCCGGCGTATTTCGCGCGCCCGGAGCTCGCGCACGTGCGCATCGTGCGTTTCCGTCACCCGCGAGAGACGGAGCGTTGGCTGAGCCGCCTGCGCGCGGCTGATGGTGGTGCGTAGCGCCGACAACCTCGATCATGCCCGCATGGAACACGTCACCTCCACCGATGGCACGACGATCGCCTTCGAGCGCTCCGGCAGCGGCTCGCCGGTGCTCCTTGTGCATGGCTCACTGAACGACCGCCACGCCTGGGCTCTCGTGACGCCGGCGTTCGCCGCACACTACACGGTGTACGCCATGGATCGCCGCGGCCGCGGCGAGAGCGGCGCGCCGCGCGATCACGCGATCGAGCGCCAGTTCGAGGACGTTGCCGCTGTGATCGAAGCGATCGGCGAGCCCGTCGCGCTCGTCGGCCACTCCTACGGCGCGCAGTGCGCGCTCGGCGCGGCGGCGCTGCTCCCGGATCGCGTCCGCGCCCTGGTGCTGTACGAGCCGCCCTCGCCCGCGATGGCGGCCAGCGCGATCGGCGGCAAGTTCGAGTCGGAGGACGCATCCGCTGCGGTCGAGGACTTCTTCCTGAACGGCGTCGGTGTGCCGAAGGAGCAGGTCGATCTCATGAAGACGACGCCGTATTGGCCGTGGGTGCTCCAGTTCGTGCCGACGATGGCGTCCGAGATCGGCGCCCTCGCCGCGTATCGCTTCGATGCGGCGCGCTTCGCCGCGCTGCGCATGCCGGTTCTCTTCCTTGACGGCAGCGACTCGACCGATGAGCTGCGGTCCGTGATGCGCGAGTTGCAGCCGCATCTGACGCAGTCGAAGTGGGTGACGTTCGAGGGCCAGGGCCACGGCGCCGTGCTGACGGCGCCGGATCTGTTCGCGCAGCACGTGCTCGACTTCCTGCGCTGATCGGTTCACGTGACGCACGTCCTGAGCCATACGCGTCGCGCGCGCGATCACGCGACGGAAGGATGTGAACGATGGATCTGCAGCTGAACGGCAAGACGGCGATCGTCACCGGCGGCAGCCGTGGCATCGGCAAAGCGATCGGCCTCGCGCTGGCGCGCGAAGGCGTCGACGTCGCGCTCGTCGCCCGCTCGCGCGATGTGCTCGACGCGAGCGCGGCCGAGCTCGCGTCGGCGACGGGCCGGCGCGTGATCGCGATCGTCGCCGATACCGGCGACACGCCGTCCGTCGACGCGATGGTCGCGGATGCATTCGCGGCGTTCGGCCGTATCGATATTCTCGTCAACTGCGCCGCGCGCCCGGGCGGCGCGCCGCCCATGCCGGGCATCGAGCATCTGCCGGACGAGACCTTTCTCGAAGAGATGAACGTCAAAGTGCTCGGCTATGCTCGGTGCGCGCGCGCCGTCGTGCCACACATGAAGCGGCAGGCGTGGGGACGCATCATCAACGTCAGCGGACTCGCGGCGCGTCAGACGGGCAACCCGATCGGCAGCATGCGCAACGTCGCCGTCGCCGCGCTCACCAAGAATCTCGCCGACGAATTAGGATCGTCGGGCATCAACGTCACCTGCGTGCACCCGGGACTGACGTGGACGGAGTTCATGCGCGACATGGCGGCGGAGCAGGCCGCCAAGCGCGGCGAGAGCATCGACGAAGCGCGCCACCGGCTGGCGCAGACGAACTCCGTCAAACGCGTCATCGATGCGAGCGACATCGCCAACATCGTCGCCTTCCTCGCGTCGCCCTTGTCGATCGCGATCACCGGCGACTCCATCGCCGCCGGCGGCGGCGTCGGCCGCGCGATTCACTATTGAAGGAAGTGGCACCGCCGCTCCGTCCGAAAGTGGCGATAGCCGGCCGCCACGGACTGCCGAACAATACAGAGAGCCGCGATACGGAGGACATCATGCAAGCGACGACACCCACAACCGCGCGCCGTGAGGCGATCCGCGCTGAACTCGAAGCGACGCGCGCCGGCTTTCACGCGCTGCTCGATTCCGTCTCGGACGCCGATTGGAAGGCGAGGAGCGGCAATCCGGCGTGGACCGTGGGGCAGCTCGTCTACCACCTCGCCTGGGCGCAGTCGTTCGTGCGCGGCGAGTTGAAGAGCGCGATGAAGGGGAAGGGATTCAACCCGCCGAACTTCCTCATCAACCCGCTGAACGAGCTGAACACGCGCTTCGGGGCGATGCGCGCGTCGCGAGCGTCCATCGCGCGGGCCTACGACGAGGCGACGGTGCGCGTGCTCGCCGAGCTCGACGCGCTGAACGATGATGACTGGCCCCGCAGCTCGACGAACTACCGCGTCACCCGCACCGTCGAAGAGATCTTCCACATCCCCGCCGAACACCTCGCCGAGCATGAGCCGGAGATCCGTCAGGGCTTGCGCGGAACGTAGCCGGATCTCATGTAGGGGCGGCCCGACGTGGCCGCCCGCAACGGACGCCGGCGATGCTACGTGACTAGGCGCGATCGTCGGAACTTGTCAGTGCCGGAACGTCTCCGAGTCGCTGCTTCAACTCGTCGAAACGATCCCTCTCCACGACGTGGAGAGGGGTGGCCGTCGAAGATTCGCCGCAGGAGAAAAGGCCCTAGCAGACTCCCCGCAGAGGAGGGTGAGGTTGCGCGGCCGCCACCAAACGTCATCGCTTCGCTGGCCCGTCGCCTCGCTCCGCCGCGCCGCCCGCCGTCGACGCACGATGATGTTGATCCTCCAACCTCCGATCGTGGCGTAGATTCGCGCCGCCGCGTCCTCTTCGTGAGCGTTACAGCTTCGATACACGTTCGGAAGCCGTTTAGCGGTAGCCTCGATCGTAATTGTTTCGAGGAGGAGCCCCATGGCGACCGATGCCGCGTTTGACTACGACGATCTGATGGACGATGGTGCGCACTCGACGCGCAACCGGCTCCTTATGCTGGCGGCGCTGGGCGCGGCGATCGCCGCCGTGGCGTTCGGCGCCTGGTGGTTCTTCATGCGCGGCGGATCGCCGGCAACTGCGGCGACGCAGACCGCGACCGTCAGCCTCGGCGACGTGACGAAGAGCGTCAGCACCAGCGGCTCCGTCGCGGCGCAGTCGACATCCAACCTCAACTTCGCGACGAGCGGCACCGCCTCGGCGCGCATCACCAAGGTCAACGTCACGCTGGGCCAGCAGGTGAAGCAGGGCGACGTGCTCGCCGAGATCGATTCGACCGACGCCCAGAGCGCGCTCGCCTCGGCGAAGCTCGGCCTCTCGACGTCGCAGGCGAAGCTGACGCAACTGCTGCAGGGCGGCACGGCATCGACGCTGGCCGCCGCGGATCAGAGCCAGCAATCGGCGCAGGCGACCTACGACAAGGCCGTGCGCGCGTTCCAGGATCTTCAGAAGCCGGCCGACGCATCGGCGCTTGAGACGGCGCAGCAAGCGGTGACGACGGCGCAGGCGCAGCTGCAACAGGCGACGGACGCCCGCGCCAAAGTCGACACCGACAAGACCGATGCCGTCAAGACCGCGCAGTCCGGCGTGACGAAGGCGCAGAACGCCCTCACCGCCGCGCAGCAATCGCAGACGAACGCAGGGACGACCATCACGTCGGCGCAGGCCAGCCTCTACAGCGCCGAGACGGCGTACTGCTCGCAGGCCGCCGTGCCGACGCCGGCACCCTCGTTCTGCCCGTCGTCGCTGTCGTCGCCGATCTCATCGGGCGACCAGTCGACGCTGCTCGGCGTCAGCAGCGGCGGTGGCAGCACACCGGAACAGTCGAAGTCCGCGTCGAGCGTCTTGTCGGCGAACACCTCGTATTCGAAGTCGGTCACTGATAAGCAGACGGCGGACAATGCCGTCACAACGGCGCAGACTGCGGTCTCTGACGCCAACGATGCGCTCGCGAAGGCGCAGTCCGGGCCGACGGCCGGCCAGATCGCCGTCGCTGACGCCGCCATCGGCTCGGCGCAGGCGCAGATCGATGCGGCGCAGGCGAAGGTCGCCACGCTGCAAACGGGCGCGACGGATGAGGCGCTGACCGCCGCGCAGTCCGACATCGATACGGCGGCGCTGTCGCTGACGGCGGCCGAGACGAAGCGCAACGAGACGTACGCCGGCGCGCTGCCCGCCGACGTCCAGGCACAGCAGCAGAGCGTTGGCCAGGCGCAGACGGCCGTCGACGCGGCGCAAAAGACGCTCAACAACACGAAGCTCATCGCGCCGTTCGACGGCACGGTCGCGGCGTTGAACAACCAGGTCGGTGATCTCGCCGGCTCCGGCACAACGTCGACGACCGCCGCGATCGTGCTGAACACGCCGGATCAGGTGATCCTCAATCTGACGATCAGCGAGACGGATTACGGCTCGGTGAAGGTCGGCCAGACCGGCACCGCCGTCTTCTCCGCGATCGCCGGCCGCACCTTCCCGATCGTCATCGACGCCGTCGGCACGAACCCGACGACGACGCAGGGCGTCGTGAACTACGTCGCGCGCGCGCATTTCGTCGCCGGCCGTCCCGGCGGCGGCGGCGCTGGCGCCGGGACGGGCGCGCCCGTGAGCCCGCCGGCAGCCGGCACGCAAAATGGAACGCCGGCAGCTGATGCCGCGGGCACCCCAGGCGCCCAGGTTCCGGGCGGCGCTGCCGGATCGGGCACGCCCGGCGCAAGCGGCTTCGGCGGCGGCGGTGGTGGTGGTGGCCGCCGTGCAACCGCAGCGGCGGCGACAGCAGCGGCCGGCGGCGCGTCGACGACGCCAACCACACCGACGACGCCGCAAGCCGGCGCCACGCCCCCGGCTGGCGCCACGCCACAGGCAGCGACGACTCCCTCGAGCCCGCCCGCGGCCGGCGGCGGCGGAGGCCGGCAGGGCGGCGGCAGCGCGGGATCGAACCAGCGGCCGGTGCCTGGCATGAACGCCACGATCACGATCATCACTGCGCAGAGCACGGGCGTCCTGCGCGTGCCGAACGCGGCGGTGACGCGCGACGGCCAGAATCGCGTGCTTCAGGTGAAGCAGAGCGACGGCTCGACGCAGAAGGTGACGGTGCAGATCGGCCTCAGCGATACCACGAATACAGAGATCACATCCGGCGTCACCGAAGGCGCGACCGTCATCCTGCCGGGCGTCGTCGCGACGGGTAGCGCCACGACCTCCGGCACGCGTACGGCGGGCGGCGCCGGCGGCGCGGGCGGCGCGGGTGGCTTCGGTGGTGGTGGCCCCGGTGGTGGCGGCGGCGGCGGACGCGCGGGAGGCGACTGATGATCCGCCTGCGCAACCTCAGCAAGATTTATCGCACAGGCGACGTCTTCGTGCCGGCGCTGCAGAACGTCGATCTCGACATCGACCAGGGCGAGTTCGTCGCCATCATCGGCTCCTCCGGCTCCGGTAAGTCGACGCTGATGAACATCCTCGGCTGCCTCGACCGCCCGACGCGCGGCACGTACGAACTCGAAGAGCACGACGTCGGGAAGCTCAACGATATCCAGCTCGCGAAGGTGCGCAGCCGGCGCATCGGCTTCGTCTTCCAGTCGTTCAACCTGCTCTCGCGGCTGCCGGCGATCGCCCAGGTCGAGTTGCCGCTGATCTACCGCGGCTCATCGAACCGGCGTCGCCTCGCCGCGAAGGCGCTCGCCGACGTCGGACTCAAGGACCGCATGCATCACAAGCCGGCGCAGCTCTCGGGCGGCCAGCAGCAGCGCGTCGCCATCGCCCGCGCGCTCGTCACCAACCCGGCGCTGATCCTCGCCGACGAACCGACGGGAGCGCTCGACACCAAGACGACCGCCGACGTCGTGCAACTGTTCGTGCGCCTCAATCGCGAGCGCGGCATCACGATCATCTTCGTGACGCACGAGCCCGAAGTCGCGGCATACACGCGCCGCATGATCACGCTCCGCGACGGCCGCGTCATCGCCGACGAGCCCACCCAGCGCACGACGGTCGTGCCCTTCCCCGGCGCCACAGCGAGTGAGCCCACCCAAACCCACGAGGCGCCCGCATGATCTTTATCGACACGCTGCTCATGGCCATCTTCGAGTTCACCTCCAACAAGCTGCGCACCGGGCTGACGATGCTCGGCATCGTCATCGGCGTCGGCGCCGTCATCGCGCTGATGGCGGCCGGCCAGGGCGCGCAGGCCGGCGTCACGAACAAAGTCCGCGGCCTCGGCAGCAACCTCATCTTCATCCAGCCGGCGACCACGGCCGGCAGTGGCGGCAGTGGCGGCGGCGGCATCCGCAACCTCCGTTCGCTGACCCTCACCACGGCTGATGCGACAACGCTGCGCGACAAGGCGCAGTTCCCTGAGATCACCGCTGTCGTGTCGCAGTTCGGCGGTTCGGACACGAGCGCCGATACGTCCCAGACGACGCTCCAGACGCAGGTCATCGGCGGCAGCAACAACACGACGGCGATCATCACGGCGACGGAGCCGGACTTCGCCGTCGTCCGGGGCTACAATCTCGCGGCGGGCGCGTTCCTCACCCAGGACGACCTTGACCAGAAGACGACAAACGTCGTGCTCGGGGCGAAGGTGGCAACGGATCTCTTCACGACGGCAGGGGCGGCTCTCGGACAGGACGTCCGCATCAATGCCGCAGGGATCAACCTTAGCCTCACGGTGGTGGGCGTCATGGCGCCGCGCGGTGGCAACGGCGCCGACGACACGCAGCTGATCATGCCTCTGACGACGTTCGCCTCGCGCGTTCCATTTATCAGGAGCACGAACGGCAAGCAGAACGTGCAGGAGATCACGGTCAAGGTCGCCGACGCGGGCAAGCTCAACCAGGCGAAGCTCGGGATCGAAAACGCCATCGCGACGAATCACGGCGCGCAGGACTTCACCGTCTCGACGCAAGATGATCTGCTGACGACGGCGAATCAGGTCAGCCGCACGCTGACGATCCTGCTCGGCGCGATCGCCGGCATCTCGCTGATTGTCGGCGGCATCGGCATCATGAACATCATGCTCGTGTCCGTGATCGAGCGCACGCGCGAGATCGGCATCCGCAAAGCCGTCGGCGCCAACAGCCGCATGATCCTCATGCAGTTCGTCATCGAGGCGGTGATCGTCACCATCGCGGGCGGCGCCATCGGGGTCGTCGTCGGCGTCCTCGCCGCGAAGATCGCCAACGGTCAGGACTTCGGCACCGGCTCCACGATCTCGACGCAGGTGACCGCCACGAGCATCATCGTCGCCTCCAGCGTCTCCGTCCTCATCGGCCTCTTCTTCGGCATCTACCCGGCGTACCAAGCCTCGCGCCTGGATCCGATCGAGGCGCTGCGTAAGGATTGAGGCGGGCGTGCAGCCGTAGTAACACGCGTCGCGGCTTAGCAAGAGCGCGGTTGTTGGGGTGGCCCCGTGGCGCCACCACGTTCGGATGCGCACCGTTACTGGGCCCGCCACAACTGTCATTCTGAGCGAAGCGAAGAATCTCTCCGATGTCACGGAAACTGCGGCATCACGTGACGTGCCGGAACGCCTCCGTGGTTTGTACGCGACAGACAGTCAGTCGGGACTGCATTCGTCGCGCTAACGAAGAGATTCTCCGCTCCGCTCAGAATGACAGTTGTGGCGGCGCCAACAGCCAACAGCCAATAGCCAACAGCTACGGCAACGCGCGCGCCAGCGGCACGAAGGGCAGCGATAGCGACTCCGCCAGCGCCTCATATGTCACGGCGCCTTCGCTGACCAAGACGCCTTTGGCGAGCGCGGGGTCTTCGAGCAGCGCCTCGCGCGTGCCGAGACGCGCGACCTTGAGGATGTACGGCAGCGTCGCCGCCGTCAGCGCCGCCGTCGCCGTGACGGGCACGGCGCCCGGCATGTTCGAGACGCAGTAGTGCACGACGTCCTCTTCGACGTAGATCGGGTTGGCGTGCGTCGTCCCGCGCGACGTCTCCGTCGTCCCACCCTGGTCGATCGACACGTCGACGATCACGCCGCCGGCGCCCATGCTTCGCACCATCGCCCGCGTCACGAGCTTCGGCGCTGCGGCGCCGGGCACGAGCACCGCACAGATGAGGATGTCGGCGTCGCGGAGCGCGTTGGCGATGCCTAGCGGGCTCGACATCAACGCCGTCGTCCGCCCCGGCCACAGCTGCTGGATGTGGCGTAGCTTGTCGAGCCGCGTATCGAACACCGTCACGCGCGCCCCGAGGTTCACCGCCGTCTCGACCGCGTTCTCGGCGACGATGCCCGCGCCCAAGACGACGACGTGCGCGGCGGCCGCTCCCGGTAACCCCGAGATCAACTTGCCGCGTCCCGGCCCGGGCTTGCGCAGGTACTGCGACCCGATCTCCGTCGCCATGCGGCCGGCGATCTGGCTCATCGGCGTCAGCAGCGGCAGGGTGCCGTCGGGCAGCTGCACCGTCTCGTAGGCGATCGCCGTCACGCGCGAAGTGAGGAGCGCCCGCGTCAATTCCGGCAGCGCGGCGAGATGCAGGTACGTGAACAGCGTCTGGTTGTCGCGGATCAGTCCGTATTCCGCCTCGACCGGCTCCTTCACCTTCACGAGCAGATCGGCGCGCCCCCACACATCACTCGCGCCATCGACGATCGTCGCGCCCGCCGCCGCGTACGCCGCATCGCCGCAGCCGATGCCCGCACCCGCGCCCGCCTCGACGAGTACGACGTGCCCGGCGTCGACGAGCGCGTGCGCGCCCTCCGGCGTCAACCCGACGCGATACTCCTCGCACTTCAGCTCGCGAACGGTCCCGACAATCATCACCAACATTATCGGCGATCCGCCGCCGGCGTTACGTCTACGCCGCCGCACGAGATGTGACAATCAAGAGTTGGTCATGCGCCGCCCGCCCGGCGAAGCGTCGGGCGGCTTCGCGTGCTCGTCGCAGATCCGCCGCCGGAAAGACCCGTCGTTGGCCGCCGACGCCACCGCAAAGCAGATGCGCCAGTATGGGCCTGTCATTCTGAGAAGTGAAGAATCTCTTCGTAAGCGCGACGAATGCAGGCCCGGAGGCCTCGGCTGGCAAACGATCATCGGAGCTGAATTCGAAGAGATACCACCCAGGGCACCTGCGGTTCTTCGCTTCGCACAGAATGACAGTTGGGAGTGCCGCGCTCCGGCTGCGCAATGCGCCCGGTCGCCGACGAACGACGGTATGCCGTCACCGCTGGACTGCACTCGGCGCGCTGGACAGATACTACGAACTGACAGCCGCGATTGGCGCTCAACCCCCCGCGTTGCGATCCTTCACGACACGCGCCGAAGGTACAGCGCCGACGACGACCGAAGGAGGCCCCATGCCAACGTTCGAATCAAACGGCGTCGCCATCAACTACGCCGTCGACGGCGATGGGCCGCCGATCGTGCTCGTACACGGTTTCGCGAGTAGCCTCGATGGCAACTGGCGCGCGCCCGGCATCATCGATGCGCTCACCGCCGCCGGCCGACGCGTCATCGCCCTCGACTGTCGCGGCCACGGTAAGAGCGGCAAGCCGCACGATCCCGAAGCCTACGCCGGCAACGCCATGGCCGACGACGTGATCGCGCTGATGGATCATCTCGGCATCGCGCGCACCGACCTGGTCGGCTATTCGATGGGCGGCATCATCAGCGCCGGCCTCCTCGTGCGTCACCCGGAGCGCTTCCACAGCGTCATTCTCTCAGGCGTCGGCGACGCGCTCGTCGATGGCGCGCGCTGGGGCGAGCGACGCACGGCGATCGCCAACGCGATGGAGTCGGAGGGAGGGGCAGCGGCGGAGGACGAGACGGCGCGTAACTTCCGCATCTTCGCCGAACGCACCGGCAACGATCTCGCCGCGCTCGCGGCGATGCAGCGCGCGCCGCGCGGCGTTATGCAGACCGACGGCCTCGCCAACGTGAAGAAGCCCGTGATGATCCTGATCGGCGATAACGACACGCTCGTCGGCTCAGCGGACAAGCTCGCCGCGACGATCCCCGGCGCGAGGCACGTCACCGTGCCCGGCGATCACCTCACGGCCGTCGTCGCGCCCGAGCTCAAGCGGGCCATCGTCGCCTTCCTTGAAGACACTCCCCCATCGCGCGGTAGGGGCTGATCCACAGAGGACAGAGAGGGCACAGAGGGGAGCGAGGAAGAGAGGAATGTTCTTTCTCTCTTACCTGTTTGCTGTTTGCTGTTGGATGTTTGCTGCAGACCGCGAAGCCCGCGTCAGCTGGCCCGATCCCCCACAACCCACGACACAAGACCCAACCTACACATTGAACAGAATGTTCAGGCAGTCGCCGTCGGCGACGATGTACGTCTTGCCTTCTTGCCGCAGATGGCCGTGCTTGCGCGCCTCGGCGATCGAGCCGTCGGCCTGCAGTTCATCCCAGCGCACGACTTCGGCGCGGATGAAGCCTCGTTCAAGATCCGTGTGAATCTTTCCGGCGGCGGCGGGCGCGGTCGAGCCCGCCGGCACGTTCCAGGCGCGGCACTCGTCGGCGCCGATCGTGAAAAACGAGATCAGCCCCGTCAGCTCGTACGACATGCGGATCATCCGGTCGAGCCCCGGCTCCGTAATGCCGAGATCGTTGCGGAACTCCACCGCATCGTCGTCGGACATCTGCGCCAGCTCTTGTTCGATCTTGCCGCTGATCGCGGCGAGCGCCTGCCGCGCGCCGGAGAATCGCGCACCGTACTCGGCCTCGATCTCCGCCGCGCGCGCGGCGTCGCCTTCGTCGATGTTCAGCACGATCAGCAGCGGCTTGTCGGTGAGAAACTGGTAGTTCACCAACAGCTTCTGCTCTTCGACGCTCATCTCCTGCGCGCGAAGCGGCACGTCGGCCTCGAGGCCCGTCTTGAGCCGCGTCAGCAGCGTCACCTCGCGCTCGGCGCCTTCGCGCTCACTCATCTTTACCGACCGCATCGACGCTTCGATCCGCTCCAGCCGCTTCTCGATGAACGCCGCATCGGCGAACGCCAGCTCGAGATCCATCGCCGCGATGTCGCGCGCCGCGTCGACGCTGCTCTGCGGATGCGGCACCGTCTCATCGACGAAGACGCGCGCGACGTGGATCAGCGCATCGCAGCGCGCCAGCTGCGCCAGAAACTGCGACGACGGCCCGTTGCCGTCGCTGAACGCCTCGCCCGGAAAGTCGATGTAACGCACGTCGGCGAGCGTGAACTTCTTCGGATTGAAGATCTTCGCCAGATCGTCGAGCCGCGCATCCGGCACCTTGACGACGCCGATGTTTGGCTGCACGCCGGCGCCGTACGACCCCGTCTCCGCGCTGCCCTTCGTGACCGCGTTGAAGATCGTCGTCTTGCCCGACCGCTGAAACCCGATGATGCCAAGATCCATACATGCAGATTATCGAGGCAGCCGTCGTAGCGTTAGCGCACGATCGGGTGGGCGGACGTTCGTGCGCACGATCACCTGAACATTGCGGGAACCCTGTCATCCTGAACGCAGTGGGCATTGTCATCCTGAACGCAGTGAAGGATCTCTTCGAAACTGAGGACAATCCTACTCCAGTCGATCGCTGTTCGCCGGATCGGAGAGATCCTTCACTGCGTTCAGGATGACAGCTACGCGCAGAATGACAGTACGCGCAGAATGGCAGTTGCGGGCCTTTAGACCGTAGCCGCGCGTCTACAATGGGCGCGATGCATATTGCGCGGCCTTCGCTCTCCTCTCGCGGATCGCTAGCTGCGATCGATCGCTCGGCTTGGCTGGCTGCGGGCGCGCTCGGGGCGACTGTGTTTGCGGTTGCGGCGCTGTTCGGGCATCCGGCGGCGTGCGTGGCGGCGGCGGCGGGATGCGCGGCGGCGGGCGTGGCGTTCTACGAGCCGCGGACGATCGGGCCGATGCTGGCGCTGGCGCTGCCGCTCGAGATCTCGAAGCTCTGGTTCCCGTTCCTGCAGACGCGGTCGGAGCTCGGCGGCGGCCTCCCGCCAACGTCCGTCATCGACGCCGGCCGCCTGGTCGTGGCGCTGGCGTTCGCCGTCTGGCTGCTGCGGCCGATGCGGGCGCGCGCCGAAGCGCTGCCAACGTCGCCACTGACGCTGCCGCTGGCGCTGCTGTTCGCCGTGTACGCGCTCTCGACGCTCTACGCGATCGAGCCATCGGCGGCGCGGACGGAGTCGCTGCGGCTGCTGTTCTCGCTCGGCGGCTTCGCGCTCGTACCGTTCTTCGTGCGTGATCGCGCGGCGTTGCGGTGGACGCTGCTGGCCGTCGTGGCATCGATGGCCGCGCTGTCGATCGTCGCGATCTATCAGGCGGCGAGCGGGCACTTCTTCTGGAATGCGGGTCTCGGCGAGTTCGGCGAGCGGCGCGTCAACACCTTCTTCGCCGATCCGAATCACTTCGCGCGCTTCCTCGTCGAAGGCGTCGTCATCGCGCTGATGCTCTGGGCCTACGTCGACCGACGCGCCCGCATGGCTGTGCTGATGCCGTCAATGGCGCTGGCCGTGCTCGCCCTCGTGTTCACCGGATCGCGCGCGGCATGGATCGTCGGCGCGATCGCCATCCCTATCGCGATCATGACGCTGCCGGTCGATCGCGAGCTGCGGCTGCGGATCATCGGCGGCGGCGCGGCGACGTTGATCGTCGCGGGCCTCGTAGTGGCGTCGTTCAGCCCGTTCTTCACGAAGCGGCTCCACACGTTCACCTTCGGCGTCGAGGCGTCGGGCGCGCGGCCGTATCTGGTGAAGGCGGGGCTCAACATGTTCGGCGACCATCCGATCGCCGGCGTGGGCGCGGGCGGCTACCAGCAGGCGTTTCAGGATGACTACTACAGCTACAAAGATCCGAAGATCAAGGCGAACGTGACGATCTCGCACACATCGCTCGTGACGACGATGGCGGAACTCGGAGCGATCGGACTCGCGGCCGTGGCGTTCGTCGCCGTGCGGTGGGGGTCGTACGTGCGCGACGTGCTGCGCCGCGCGCCGCCGGAACTGCGTGCCGTCGTCATCGGCATGGCGCTGATCAGCGTGATCATCTTCCTCAGCGCGCAGAGCGAGGGCCGGTTCCTCGAAGATCCGTATCTCTGGTTCGCCGCCGGGATCGCCGTCGCCGTCGACGGCATCGCCCGCGGCGAGCGGCGCACGGCGAAGACCACGTGAGGGTCGTCTATCTCGCCGACGCGCCGTACATTCACACGCGACGCTGGGTGACGCACTTCGCGCGCCTCGGGTGGGATGCGCATGTGATCTCGTTCCGCCCGGCCGAGATCGAGGGCGCGACGGTCCACTACGTCGACGGTCTCGAAGCGATCGGCAAGGCGCGCTACGTCGTGCACGCGCGCCGCGTGCGATCGCTGATCCAGGAGCTGCGGCCGGATCTGCTGCACGCGCTGCATCTGACGAGCTACGGATTTCTCGCCGGACTCTCGGGCGTGCATCCGTCGATCGTCTCGGTGTGGGGGACGGACGTGCTCGAAGCGCCGTCGCTGTCGCCGTTGCACCGTTGGATCACGAAGCACGCGCTGGCGCGCGCGGGCGCGATCACGGCGACGGGCGTGAGGCTGGCGGAGGCGACGCTGCCGTGGACGCCGGCCGGCAAGCCGGTGACCGTGATCCCGTACGGCGTCGATCTCGAACAGTTCGCGCCCGAGGCCCTCGCGCCACGGCCGCCGCGCGCGCGTGTGACGGTCGGCGCCGTATCGCGTCTGTCGCCGGAAAAGGGATTCGAGTACCTGCTCCGCGCCGCCGCCGCGCTGCGCGACCGCGGCTGCGACGTCGACGTCGTGCTTGCCGGCGACGGTCCTTCGCGGCCCGCGCTCACGCGACTGGCGAGCGAGCTGCGCATCGATGATCGCGTTCGCTTTCTCGGCGAGATCGCGCACGAGGACGCGCCGGCGACGCTCGCCGCGCTCGATATCGCCGTCATGCCGTCGACGTGGGAGGGCTTCGGCGTATCGGCCCTGGAAGCGAGCGCCATGCGGCTGCCGGTGATCGCGTCCAACATCCACGGCCTGCCCGACGTCGTGATCGACGGCGTGAGCGGCGTGCTCGTGCCGCCCACCGACGTCGACGCGCTCGCCACAGCGATCGAGCGGCTGGCAACCGACGCCTCGCTGTGTGCAACGATGGGCGCAGCCGGCCGCGCGTTCGTCGAGCGCGAGTACCGCTGGCAAGACAACGCGCTACTGATGGAACGCCTCTATGCGGAGATGGTGGTTCACAGTGCGTAGCTGGCACGGCTCGGACCGGCTGAAGCGCATTCCGCCCCACCCGCGGTCCGACTCTCGCAGTGCCAGTTGAACGCTCTTCGTGTCCTTCGTGGTGAACCTCATATCGTTGCCAGGTAACACCCGTACAAGACACTCCGTGCGTTGATCCGTATCATTCCGGCGTGATTGCCCGCTTCTTGCGTTCGGATGAGTGGAAGTTCTTCGGCGTGCTGCCGAAGGCTAGCCCGCGCCTGGCGTTACTGTGGTGGGCGCTGATCGTGCTGCGCGGCGCCTTGCCCGCCGTCTTCGCGATCACGATCGGCGTGCTGATCACCGCCGTCAAGAACGGCGATTCGCTCGCCCTGCCGCTGACCGCCGCGGGCATCGTCTTCATCATGCTGCAGATGCTGACGCCGCTGCACGTCGCCGTCAGCTCCAACGTCGGCAGCGCCACCGGTGCCTGGCTGTACGATCGCCTCATGGATGCGTGCGTAACGCCGCCCGGCATGGCGCATCTCGAACGCCCCGAGCTGACCAACGATCTGACGATGGCGCGCGACTTCGATCTCGGCATCTCCGGGCCGCCGCTCTCGATCAGCATGGACTTCATCGCCACCGGCCTCGTCGAGCTAGCGAGCGGGATCGCGGCCGCCGTCGTGCTGCTGCGCTTCCACTGGTGGGCGCCGCTCGTGCTCGCCATCGCCTGGGTGTCGACCCACGTCTTGCTGCGCGAAAGTTCCATCTGGCGCGATCGCAACACGACGGAAGTGCAGGAAGCGCAGCGCCACGCCGATTACGCCTACCGCCTCGCCGTCGATCCGCCGGCTGCAAAAGAGATCCGCATGTTCGGCCTCGGCGACTGGACCGTCGATCGCTTCGCGTCGCGCAAGCGCCGCCTCTACGACTTGCAGTGGCAAGCGACGCGATTGCGCGAGCGTCCCGTCGTCTGGTGCCTGGCGCTGATCCTCATCGCCAACGGCATCGTCTTCTGGATGATCGCCCACGACGCCACCGGCGGCGCGATCAGCCTCGGCGCCGCCATCATCTACACGCAGACGGCTGTCGGCACGAGCGCGCTCGCCGTTGGCGGCTTCAGCTGGGCGCTCGCGAGCGCGTCGCAGCCCGTCGCCGCCGTGCTGCGCTTGCAACAAGCGATGGCGCCCGCCGGCGCGCTCGCAAGCGGCGATCACCCCGCCGACGGCATGCCCGCGCGCGAGATCCGGTTTCGCGATCTGCGCTTCTCGTACGAGAGCAGCGCGGCGCCGGTGCTCGACGGCTTCGACCTGACGATCCCGGCCG
Organism: Dehalococcoidia bacterium; assembly: GCA_038211505.1. Classification (GTDB taxonomy): domain Bacteria; phylum Chloroflexota; class Dehalococcoidia; order DSTF01; family JACRBR01; genus JBBQVO01. The sequence continues at coordinate 16,457 of JBBQVO010000043.1, forward strand.
GCACGTCGCTGGCGATCGTCGGCCAGAACGGCGCCGGCAAGACGACGCTCGCCAAACTGATCTGCCGCCTCTACGATCCGCAGCAAGGCGCGATCGAGATCGACGGCGTCGATCTGCGGACGCTCGACCTCGAAGCGTGGCGCGGTCGCGTCGCCGCCGTCTTCCAGGATTTCATCCGCTACGAGCTGTCGGTGCGCGAGAACGTCGCGCCCTGTGGCGCCCCCGACGCCGACGTCCTCGCCGCGCTCCGGGACGCTGGCGCCGAACATCTCGCCGATCTCGACACGATCCTCTCACGCGCCTACCCGAACGGGACGGAACTGTCCGGCGGACAGTGGCAGCGCATCGCCCTTGCTCGCGCGTTGTGCGCCGTGCGCCTCGGCGCCGGCGTGATCCTGCTCGACGAGCCGACGGCGCAGCTCGATGTGCGCGGCGAGGCGGAGATCTTCGAGCGCCTGCTCTCGGCGACGCGCAACACGACGACGATCTTGATCTCGCACCGCTTCTCGACCGTGCGCCAGGCCGATCGCATCTGCGTCGTCGAACACGGCCGCGTCGTCGAGCTCGGATCGCACGACGAGCTGATCGCGCTCGGCGGCCGCTACCGCACGATGTTCGACCTGCAGGCGTCGCGCTTTGGCGAAGAAGACGAGGAGGAGGCCGCGCTTGACGTCCTCGTCTGACATGCCGTCCGCCATCAACTCGCTGTGGCGCTCACTCAAGCTCGGATACCGCGCCGAGCCAATGCTGCTCGTCGCATCGTTCGTGCTCACGGTGCTCGCCTTCGCGCCCGATGCGCTGTTCGCGCTCTGGCTGAAGTTTCTCGCCACCGGCATCCAGCACGACGAGCGCAACACCGTCACCTTCGCGGCCATCGGCCTCGGCGGCTCAGCCGCCGCCGGCTGGGTGCTGAAGATCGTCGGCGACCGTGTGCAGCGGCGCTTTCGCGATCGCGCGACGATCACGATCGAGGCCCACGTCGCGCGGTTGCAGGCCTCGATCTCCGGCATCGAGCATCAGGAGCGCCCGGATCTGCTCGACCGGATCTCCATGCTGCGCGATCAGGTGTTCGCGCTGAACCATCTCTACATGTCGCTGTTCGGAATCGCCGGCTTCATCCTCCGGCTCGCCGTCACGATGATCCTGCTGATCTCGATCCATCCCGCGCTGGCACTGCTCGCGATCTTCGCCATCCCGTCCGTCATCATCTCGTCGAACCGCAGCCAGGACGAGCGCGTCGTCGAGGAGAGCGTCGCGCGCCACAGCCGCCTCGCGCGTCACCTCTATTTGCTCGGCACGACGGCGCCGCCCGGCAAGGAGGTGCGCGTTACGGGCAACGGCGCCCGCATCGCCGCCGAGCGTCGTGCCGAATACGACCGCTGGTTCGCACCGATCTCCCGCGCGCGCTGGACGACGGCGTTCTGGCAGTCCGCGGCGTGGGCGCTCTTCGGCGCCGCGTTCGTGGCGGCGATCGTCTTCGTCGCATCGGGGCTCTCCCGCCCGGTCGGCGATGTGCTGCTCGTGCTCGCCGCCGGTAGCCGGCTCTCCGCTTACCTTGGCGCGACCGTCGGCGAAGTCAGCTTTCTGCGCGGCATCTGGCTCGACTCGTCGAAGCGCCTCGCCTGGCTCGAAGACTACGCCGGCGCGTCGCAAGCGACGTCAGATCAGCCGGCGCCGGCGATCATCCAGCGCGGCATTCGCTTCGAGGACGTTTCGTTCCGCTACCCCGGCACCGAGAAGTTCGTGTTGGAGGATGTCACGCTCGATCTACCGGCCGGCGCCGTCGTCGCCGTCGTCGGCGAGAACGGCGCCGGGAAGACGACGCTCGTTAAACTCCTCTGCCGCTTCTACGAGCCGACGTCAGGCGCGATCATGATCGATGGCGCGCCGCTCGCGCGCATCGCGCCGGAAGCATGGCGCGAGCGGTTTGCCGGCGCCTTCCAGGATTTCTTCCGCTTCGAGTTCGCGGCGCAGCACACGATCGGTCTCGGCGACGTCATCCGTCTCGACGATCGTCCCGCCGTCGCCACCGCCGTCGGCCGCGCCGGCGCCGATGACGTCGTTGAACACATGCCGCACGGCATCGAGACCCAACTCGGCCCGACGTGGCACGAAGGCGTCGAAGTGTCGTTCGGGCAGTGGCAGAAGCTCGCGCTCGCCCGCGGCTTCATGCGCGATCGCCCGCTCGTGCTCGTGCTCGATGAGCCGACGGCGGCGCTCGACGCCGAGACCGAGCACGCGCTGTTCGAGCGTTACGCCGCCGCCGCGCATGGTGGCCAGGTGAACGTCGACGGCCGCATCACCATCCTCGTCTCGCACCGCTTCTCGACCGTGCGGATGGCCGACCTGATCGTCGTCCTCGACGGCGCCCACGTCGTAGAAGTCGGCTCGCACGAAGATTTGATCGCCCGCCACGGCCAGTACGCTGAGCTCTACAACATCCAGGCCGCGTCGTACCGCTAGCGTCACCGACGCGACGAACAGGCGACGAGCCGTCGCTGCCGCTCGCGGCGGCAACAGCACGAACGCCCCTGCTCGCTATCGATCGTGCACGTGTTCACGTAGGCGCACTCGAAGCGTCAGTGGCCTCGCCCGGACCACTGCAACACATCCAATCAGTCCTCTGTGATCTCTGTGCCCTCTGTGGATCGTCCCCTTCGTGTCTCCCCTGTGTGCGCCTTCGTGGAGATCCCCCTCGGCTGGAGCGCGGCACAGAAATGCCCCCGAAATCGGGGGCATTGCCTTCGCTATGTGACTTCGCCAACGGCCCGCTGTGCGGCATCGCCACCTTTATGCCGTTACGCGGCGATCGAGCGGTCTTTGCGCACTGGCGCGGCGTCGCCGAAGACGCGGTCGCGGATGCGGTCGACGGCGGCTGCCGTCGGCGTCTCGCGCAGACGGGCGCGGGCCGGCTCGAGCGTCTCGTTCAGCCAGCGCGACGTCTGGGCGTCTTCGATGGTGGAGATGGGTGCTGGGGTCGTTTCGGTCGTCATGATCATTCCCTCTGCATCGTCAGAATCGGCGGGAACCCTGAGATCTGTCACGGTGCCTCCACCCAGATTCGGCATCGGACTCCGCGGGCTGTTGCCGGGCGGTGCGGATGACTCGGTCCAGACGCAGTTCACCAAGAGATACAACGCCGCTCCCGGCCGAATATTTCACCCCTCCCGGTCAATTTCCGCCAATTTGACCGGTCCGACAATAACGAGGAAACAGCAAACAGCAAACGACCTAATTCGACCCTCGTCGTCGCTCTCCGCCCTGTGCCCTCTGCTGTTTTGACGTTCGCTGCATCCCCGCGTTTTGCGAACAGCAACTCTTGCCGCCCCTCGCGTCTCCTCGGGTTCTTCGTGGAAGACCCCACTTAACAAACCGAAACGCCCGGCGCCGCAAGCGACACCGGGCGTTCCGAACGCGGGACCGTGGCTACTGTAAACGCTAGCGCGCGGCTGCGGCCTCGGCGGGTGCCTCCGCCGAATTCGCGCCATCTTCGCCCTCGACATCCGTCTCGCCGGGGATCTCCAGCATGTAGCCGATGCCCTGGAACGTCTTGATCAGCAGCGGGTTCGAGGGATCCTCCTCGAGCTTCTTCCGCAGCCGCGACACCCAGACCCGCAGGTACTGCTGGTCGCCACGATACTCAGGCCCCCAGACCTTCGACAGCAATTCGGCGTTGTGCATGATGCGGCCCGGGTTCGC
>JBBQVO010000044.1:0-20051 GCA_038211505.1 Dehalococcoidia bacterium
AGGCGTGAGCCGAGGCCTTGCCGATTCGGGTCGTGCACGCATGGCGCCAGCCGCACAGCCGACGCGCGTACCCCACGCTCGGCGAGCGCGCTGGCGGTGTTCTCCGACGCGACGCGGGGCAGTGCGGAGTTGGGCACGTCCTCTTCCGTCGCGAGGCGTCCCAATTGCGCCAGCGAGAGCAGGAGCGTCCCGCTGGTAACCACGAACGGCTTGCCGGAGCCTTCGAGCTCCGCGCCCATCGCTTCGACGGCCCGTAGATCGGTTGCCGCCGCGGCCGCAAAATCGGAAAAGTCGTTGGTGAATGCGAGGTGGATCACGCCGTCGGACGCGGCGGCGCCTCGGCGAAGGCTTTCGACGTCGTCGAGAGCGCCGTGATGCACCTCGGCGCCGGCGGCGGCGAGAGCAGCGGCCGAGGCATCCGAGCGGGCGAGCCCGACGACCTGATGTCCGGCGCCGATGAGCTCAGGCACGAGCGCCGAGCCGATGAAGCCGGACGCACCTGTGACGAATACACGCATCGTGAACCTCCAACTGATCAATGATCGTTACTGGCAACGTTAGGATGGCACGCTCGGCGCGTCCGGCGTACCTGATCCAAAGAAGCTCTGGACCTGGAATCGTGTACGAGGCGCGCGATGGACGAACGGCATTACGCCCCAACCACGGGCACCGTCAGCTGCCCGTACGGCAGCACGCACACTGTCGGTTCGCGGCCGACCTTGGCCTGCGTTTCTTCGAGTAGCGAAGCCAGCGTGACGTCGATGTCGGCGGCGTAGCGCAGGTGCGCGGCTTCGACGGTGCTCCGGTCGAGGGAGGAGTGCAGGTAGACGTCACAGCGGGACTGCACCATCGCCTGCACCTGCGCCTGCCACTGGTCGTGGATCGTCGCGTGGTCTTCGCGCGTAAAGCGGTCGAGGAGCGCGTCCGGTGATTGCTCGCTTCGCAACAGCTCGACGTATTCGGGGCCGCCGATGCCTTCTCGGCACTCGGCGACCAGGAGGATCGCGCCGCCCGTTGCGCATCCCTGCGCAGCGACGGACATCGCTTTCACGGTCTGATAGAAGTTGAGGTCGGCGGGATAGCCCATGTTCGTGGCGACGACGAGATCGAACCGATGCGGGAGCGGGCGCTTCGCTTGCGACGCTGCTTGCGCGATCGCGGCGTCATGCGCGGCGACCATGTCGCCGGCGAAGACGCCGGTGATCCGTTTCCGTTCGTCGAGCGTGACGTTGAGGATGAACGACGGATCGGTCGTGAGCGCGACATCGCGCATCTGCTCAAAGATTGGGTTGCCGTCGGTGGTGCACCACGTCGACTTCGGATGGCCGATCATGCGGGCGGCGTGGTTGGACATGATGTCGGCGGCTCCGGCGATCGCGGGCAGCACTGCCTTGCCGCCGCCGGAGTAGCCGGCGAAGAGGTGCGGCTCGACGAATCCCGTAAGGATGCGCAGATCGGCGTTGAGGTAAGCGCCGTGCAGCCAGACTCCGACCGTGGGCGGGCCGAGCGCGTGGAATGTGAGTGACGATCGGTCACGCGCGTCGTGATCGATCACGCGGTAGCGCGACGTGATCGCATCGCCCAGGAATCGCTGATGCTCCTCCGGCCGCGAGACGCGATGCAGGCCGGTGCCGACGAGGATCGTGATGTCGTCGCGCCGAACGCCGGCGGCTTCCAGCGTCTCAAGCATCGGCGGCAGAATGATCTGATTCGGCACCGGCCGGGTCACGTCAGAGACGACGATCGTCACCTTCTGCCCGGGCCGCGCCATCTGCGCGAGCGGCGGCCGGCCGTTCGGCGCGGCCAGCGCGCGACGGACGGCGGCGTCGGGGTCGGCGATCGCGGCGGCGGGCACGGGCGTCAGCACGGTCGCTGAATCGGGCACGGTTGCGTCGATCGCGCCTTCGCCGTAGGGCAGGGAGATCTTCATCGAGGCAATTGTATCGCGGTCGCGCACTGGCCAACGATCGCAAGGTATGCCGCGCGGCGATTTCCCGCACTGCAACACGTCGCTGGCTACGGTGGATGCATGACAGGAACCATGACGGTCGAAACAGGCCTGTTCGAGACGGAGATTGCCCGCGAGAACAGCTGTTACGGCACATACGAAGACGGCGCGCTCGTGCTCGCGGTGACGAAGCAGCCGGCGCCGCCGCTCGCCGATCGCGTGCACTCAGCCTTTCGTGCGTTGGTGCTCGATCCGGAGTTTCCGTGTGTCGGTGCGCGCTCGGCGTTGAACCAGAACAGCTACCGATTCGCGATGTACGGCGAGATGGATACCGAAGCATCGACTGCGGGACTGGCGCGCGACCTGCATGCGTTCGTGCGCGAGCAGCCGGATATTGCCGGCGAGTTCACGTCGTTCATCGCCTGCTTCGAGGCGCCGAAGGTGCGCGATCCGGAGGAGTTCGAAGAGCTGCTCTGGGCGCAACTAAAGCGTCTGCATGAGATGGATCGCGGGCATCACGCGTGGGATCCGAGCGTGAGCCGCGATCCCGCGAACCCGCGCTTTTCATTCAGTTTTGGCGGGCGCGGGTTCTTCGTCGTAGGCCTCGCGCCATCGGGCATCCGCTGGGCGCGGACGTTTCCCTGGCCGATGCTGGTCTTCAATTCGCACGAGCAGTTCGAAAAGCTGCGCGCGACGGGGCAGTTCGGCCGCATCCAGGCGGTGATCCGCGATCGCGATGAAAAGCTCGAGGGCGATATCAACCCTAATCTCGCGAACTTCGGCGAGCACACGGAGGCGCGCCAGTATTCCGGACGCGAAGTCGGCGATGACTGGCGCTGCCCGGTGCGCTTCGATGAGTGAGGCGAACGCCGCCGCAACGTCACTCGCGCCGCCGGCCGGCACGACCGGACGTCACGCGTCGCATCACATCGCGCCGCAGACGGGGTTGGCGTTGGAGCTACGAGCCGGTGACGTGCTGCGCGTGATCGATCCGCAGGGCGAGCAGGTGTCGGATCTCATCGCGTTTGCGGCGGGTGATCTGCGCGAGTGGCTGTCGTCGGGGCGTACGATCGACTACGCGAATTCGATTTATGTGACGACGAACGACGAGCTGTACTCGAATCGCAGCCGGCCGATGTTCACGATCGTCGATGACACCGTCGGCCGCCACGACTTTCTGTTGACGCCGTGCAGTCCGCAGACGTTTGAACTGCTCTACGACGGCCACGCGGGCTATCACCCGAGCTGCTTCGAAAATTTGTCGACAGCGCTCGCGCCGTTCGGCGTCACGCCGGACGCGATTCCTACGACGCTCAACATCTTCATGAACGTCGAGCTCTCACGATCGGGTCAGCTGCACATAGGGCCGCCACTTTCGCGCGCGGGCGATCACATCGATCTTCGTGCTGAGATGGATCTCATTGTCGGTGTGACGGCGTGCTCGGCCGAGAAGTCGAACAACGGCAGCTTCAAGCCGATCGATGTAGAAGTGTTTCGGTAGCGCGCACCTAGGTGAAGTGCGCATTGCCAAGATGTTTTGCATCAGCTAGCATGGTTGGGTAAGTCCTCTTCGCGCAGTCCTCCAGCCGCCTCGGTTTACTCCGCAGCACTGACGACTCACGGATGTAGAGGCCCAAACCGGTATCTGGGATGCCGGATGAGCGATCGTGTAGAACGTCTCAGTGCTCCGGCAGCCCCTTGCTGCCGAACGGATAATTGCTGAGGCGACAGGAAGGAACGCAGTACATGGCACAGGGACAGATCAAGCGTTTGGCGAAGGACCGGGGCTTCGGCTTCATCCGGCCGGACGGCGAGTCGGAGGACATCTTCTTCCACACGTCGGCCGTCACGGGCGGCGTCTTCGACAACATGAACGAAGGCCAGATGGTCGAGTTCGAGAAGGGCAAGGACGAGCGCGACCCGCGCAAGAGCCGCGCCCTCAACGTTCGCGTCATCAGCTAATTCGGCTTCGACGCACATGCAAACGGCCCGAGATGCAAATCTCGGGCCGTTTTCTATTGTCACGAAACCACGGATTACGCGGATTTCACGGATGAGTTCTTATCAAGTTCGCTCAGAGTCCGCATCGTTGCCATGAATCTCTCCTACGACCCTCCACCACCCGCCGCATCAGCGGCCGCGACGGGCGGCCGTTCCGACGGCGCGTCGATGCTGATCTGGGGGATGACGCGATCGAGCCAGCGGGGGAGCCACCAGTTTCGGTCTCCGAGCAGCTCCATCGTCGCCGGCACGAGGAAGAGGCGGACGACGGTGGCATCGACGAAGATCGCAGTCGCGAGGCCGATGCCGAACTCCTTGATCACGCGCTGATCGCCGAGAACGAACGTCAGGAAGACGGCGACCATGATCGCGGCCGCGGCCGTGATGACGCGCGCCGTCGCGGCGAGGCCGTGGCTGACGGACGTCGCGTTGTCGCCGGTGCGGAGATACTCCTCGCGCACGCGGCTGATCAGGAAGACTTCGTAGTCCATCGAGAGGCCGAAGAGGATGGCGAACATCATCATCGGCAAGAAGGTCTCGATCGGGCCTTTCTCAATCCCGAGGACGTTGGCGCCCCAGCCCCACTGGAACACAGCGACGAGCACGCCGTAGCTCGCGCCGATCGACAGCAGGTTCATGATCGCGGCTTTCGCGGCGACGATCACGGATCGGAAGACGACGGTGAGCAGCACGAAGCTGAGACCGATGACGCCGCTGAACAGAAGCGGCATGCGCGACGAGATGCGGTCGCCGGAGTCGATCTGGCCGGCGACGAATCCGCCGATGTAGACCTTCGCGCCACTGCCTGCGATGGCGCTCGGCACGACGGTGTCGCGCAGCGTATGCACCAGTCGCTTCGTCGCCGCGTCTTGCGGTGACGTCGTTGGGACGAGCGTGATGATCGCGATATCACCGCCCGGACTCAATGACGCCGGTGAGACTTCGGCGACGCCGTCGGCCGAGCGAAGGCTGGCGACGATTGCGTCTAGTCGATCCTTGCCGCCGCCAGAGATGTCGGTCGCCAGCACGAGCGGGCCGTTAAATCCCGGCCCGAAGCCTTTGGCCAGGAGATCGTAGGCGCGTCGGGTGTGTGTCGCCGGCGGGTCGTTGCCGGAGTCAGTGAAGCCGAGGCGCATCGAGAGCGCCGGCGACGCGAGGAGCAGCAGCAATGCCGCGGCGCCTACGAAGTACGGCAGCGGGTGGCGTTGGATCATCTCGCTGAAGCGATACCACGAGCTCTGCGGGTCGACGCCCTCGCTCGAATGGAGGAACGGCAGGCGCCAGCGATCGACGCTATGGCCGGCGAGCGCGAGCACGGCGGGAATCAGCGTCACGGCGACGAGCACGGCGATGACGACGATGATCGCGCCCGCGGAACCGAGCGCGGCGACGAATGGCAGTCCCATGAGGAAGAGGCCGAGAAACGCGACGGCGACGACCATGCCGGCGAAGATCACGCTGCGGCCGGACGTCGTCACGGCGAGTACGATCGAATCTTCGACGCTCTTGCCGGAGTGCAGGCCCTCACGGAAGCGGGTGACGATGAGCAAGCTGTAGTCGATGCCGACGCCGAGGCCGATCATCGCCGCAAACTGCGGGCTGAAATCGGGGAAGCTCGCCAGCCTCGCGGCGAGGCCGACGGCCGAAAAGCCGACGCCGAGCCCGAAGATCGCGGCCGCGAGCGGCAGCCCCATGGCGATCACCGAACCGAATGCGATGAGCAGGATAAGCACGGCGACGGCGAGACCGAGATACTCGGAGCCGAAGGCGGGCCTCTGGTGCTGCTCTACAACGAGGCCACCTGCCTCGACCGTCAACCCGTTGCCGCTCGCGGCTTCGACGGCCTTGATGAATGTGTTGTAGTCGGCGCCTTTCACTTTGTTCGCGCGCGTCGACCAATGGACGACGGCGCGGGCGATCGTGCCGTCTTTCGAGACGTAGCGCGGCGTGTCGTAAGGCGACTCTAACGACGCGACGCCGGTCGTGATGCCAGAGACGGTATCGAGGACAGCTTGGATGCGCGGTCTGACGGTGGGATCGTTGACGCCGACCGGCGCCTCGAATACGAGATCTGCGTTGTCGCCTGAGCGCGCCGGGAACTTGCTCGTCAGGAGATCGCGGGCGGTCTGCGACTCGGCGCCGGGTACCTTGAATTCGGTGACGTACGTGCCGCCGTAGAACATGTTGGCGAGGACGACGGCGACGAGCCCGACGACCCAGACGCCGATAACGCGCCAGCGGTGGTGGTACGAGAATCGCGCCCAGCGTTCGAGAAATGACTTCTGTGGTGCGGACGGTCGGCTGGAGCGTGACATGCAGATCTCCTGGTCGAAGGCGGTTCGCATCGCAACCGCTGTAGGTGTCGTATCAACGCTCATCGTACGGAAGCGAATCGCGGGTGAGCGGCACAGGACATTGTACGGTGCAGTCGCGTCGTTGGGCAGCGGCGTGGCGAGAGGGCGGTGCTAACGGTGCGTTAACTCTTTCGATCGTCGGAATCGCTGTCGCACGGGCCATGTTCGCGTCTCAATTCGTATACTCGGTCGATGGCGACGAGATCGAACACGAAGACGAAGACGAAGTCGACGATGGCCGCGATGGTGACGAGCGCGGATACGGCGGACTTTCAGCAGGCGAAGCTTCGTGTGGAAGAGCTGCGCTCGCTGATCGCGTACCACGAGCATCGATACTTCGAATTGGATGCGCCGGAGATCTCCGACGGGGCGTTCGATCAGTTGATGAAGGAACTGCGGGACCTCGAGGCGCAGCATCCAGAGCTGATCGCGCCTGATTCGCCGACGCAGCGTGTCGGCGGCGCGCCGGTCGAGACGTTCGGGATCGTCCAGCATCCGGTGCCGCTGCTCTCGCTGGCGAACGCGTTCGACGAAGCGGGCCTGCGGGCATGGCACAAGCGCGCGTCGAACATCATCGAACGCAGCGACTTCGCGATGGTCTGCGAGCCGAAGATCGACGGCCTCGCCTGCGCGCTCGTGTACGAAGACGGGCAGCTTGCGACGGCGGCGACGCGTGGCGACGGCACGCGCGGCGAGAACATCACGCAGAACGTGCGGACGATTCGCTCGATAGCTCAGCGCATCACCGGCAAGACGCCGGCGCGCTTTGAGGTGCGCGGCGAGATCTATATGACGAAGAGCGGCTTCGAGAAGCTGAACTTCGATCGCGCCGAGCAGGGGCTGGCGCTGTTCGCGAGCCCTCGGAACTCGGCGGCCGGATCGGTGCGCCAGCTTGATGTGAACGTCACGGCAAGCAGGCCGCTCGACGCGTTCTGGTACCAGCTCGGCTGGCAGGAAGACGCGAAGCTCAAGCAGCCGCCGACACATTGGGCGGTCCTGGAGTGGCTGAAGACGATCGGACTGCGCGTCAATCCGAACATCACGCGCTTCGAGACGATCGAAGATGTGATCGCGTTCTGCGAGAGCTGGGTGGAGAAGCGCGACTCGCTCGACTACGAGATCGACGGCATCGTGATCAAGGTGGACGATCTCGCGCTGCAACGGCAGCTCGGCGCCGTCGGCCGCGAGCCGCGCTGGGCGATCGCCTACAAGTTTCCGCCGACGCAGGCGACCACGAAGCTGTTGAAGATCGCCGTGAATGTCGGGCGCACCGGCACGCTCAACCCGTTCGCCATGCTCGACCCGGTGAAGATCGCCGGCGCGACGGTGAAGCTGGCGACGCTACACAACGAGGACGATATCCGGCGCAAAGACATCCGCGAAGGCGACATCGTGATCGTGCAGCGGGCGGGCGACATGATCCCGCAAGTCGTCGGGCCGGTGCTGTCGATGCGGAAGCGGGGGGCGCGCCGGTTCGCGATGCCGAAGACGTGCCCGGTGTGTAAGACGGCGGTCGTGCGCAACGAAGGTGAGGCGGCGTACTTCTGCCCGAACCGGCAGTGTCCGGCGCAACGGACGCGACTGCTCGAACACTTCGTCGGCCGCGGCGCGATGGACATCGATGGCGTCGGCGAGTCGCTGGCGTATCTGCTGATGGAGCGCGGCTTCGTCGCCGACGGCGCGGATCTGTATCGACTCCACGAGCGGCGCGACGATCTGGTGCAGATTGATCGTCTCGGCGAGAAAAGCATCGCGTACATCCTGCAGTCGATCGAGAACAGCAAGCAGCGGCCGCTGGCACAGGTGATCTTTGCGCTGGGCATCCGGCACGTCGGCGGCGAAGTGGCGGCGGTGCTGGCGCAGCACTTCGGCGGCATGGACGCGCTGATGGACGCGAGCGTCGAGCAGACCTGCGGGATACCGGGCATCGGGTTGAAGATCGCGGAGAGTGTGCGGGAGTTCTTCTCGCTCGACGAGAACCGCGCGGTGATCGAGAAGCTGCGGGCGGCGGGCGTCAATCTTCGCGACGAGGGCGGCGGCGCGCGCGAGGGACCGCTCAGCGGGCTGACGTTCGTCGTGACGGGGCGGCTCGAACGATTCTCGCGCGACACGGCGGAGCGCATCATCAAGCGCGCGGGCGGCGCCGCGACGGCCAGCGTGACGAAGAAGACGGATTACCTCGTGGTCGGCGCGGAAGCGGGAAGCAAGCTGGCGAAGGCACATAAGCTCGGCACGAAGCTGCTCGATGAGGATGCGTTCGCGGCGCTGCTGGCGGAGCGTGGGGTGGTTGACGGAAGATAGGTTGATGGAGAGTGGACGATAGAGGGTGGAGGGTGGATCAGCACAGTCTTGATTGATCATCGAGCGGTTTCGCTTTTCCGGGGCTCTGGCGCTGTTTCAGGTTCGGCGGCGGTCGGGTGATGCGCGGGGTCCCATGGCACGCATCGCGCTCGGCGTCGCGCTGATCTTTACGGTAGCGGCTACGGCGGTGATCGTCGCATCGCCGCGGGCGCCGCATCTGCCCGACGCGGCGAACGTCCGCAACGCAGCCTCGCGCGGGGATGTTGCGTTCGCTGCGGGTGGGCCCGACCTGATCATCTTCAGTATGGGTGACGCGCAGGCCTCCCAGGGCGACTGCACGATCCCCGCCGGGGTCCGCGTCACGGTCAAGAACATCGGCGACGTCCCCGCACCCGCGACCGTCACACGCGTCACAAACGGATTCGATCCGGTGCGCGACGTGCCGACACCCCCGATCGCGGCCGGAGGCTCCGCCTCCGTCAATGCACAGTTCAACGGTGGGCCGTTCTCGACGTTCACGGCGACGGCGGACTTTACTAACGTTGTCCGAGACCGACGAGACCAACAACTCGATGACGCAGATGATCGGTCTCGCCACGCTGCCAACCTGCACGCCTTCTCCGACGCCGACGTTCACGAGCACACCCACGAGCACTCCGTCGCCCACGGCAACGCCGACCCCGTGCGGCGCTCCGGATGCGGACGGCGACGGCGTCCCGGATTGCTCCGATAACTGTCCCGTCGACGCCAACCCGACACAGAGCAACTCCGACCGGAACTTCATCGATCTGCCAGCAACCAAGCCGTACGACGACCTTACGAATCCGAATTCCGACACATTGGGCGATGCGTGCGACGCTGATGATGATAACGATGGGTTGCCGGATGTTACGGAGCTGGCGCTGGGGCCGGGGCATGCGAGTCATGCGGCGTGTCCGTCGGCGTCGGCGGATACGGATCCGCTGAACCTTGATAGTGACGGTGATCGGTACACGGATGCGGCGGAGTGCGCGCTCGGGACGGATCCTATGAGTGCGGCGTCGAAGCCGACGGATGCGCAGTGTGCGACGTACCTGGGCGGCGGCGTGACGATCGCGACCGATACGGACGGCGACGGGGTGCGTGATGTGCTGGAGTTTTGCCATTACGGCACTGATCGGATGTCGGTGAACACGGACGGTGATGGCTGTGGGGACGCGAAGGAGATTGCGTCGGTCAACACGGACATGACGGTGAACTCGACGGATCTTCAGCAGATCGCGACGGCGTTTGGGCCGGCGAGCAACCCGGCGTATATCGCCGACTTTGATATGGACAAGAACGGGACGATCAACGCGACCGATCTGCAGTTTGCGGCGGCGCATTTCGGTTCGTGTCCGTAGTTTGTTTGGGGTCACCACAGAGGCACAGAGGCACAGAGGTGTGTGTAGGGGTCTGGGTTCACCACGGAGGCACAGAGGTGCGCGTAGGGGTGAGTTGAGGTGCCGGTGGGCAGTCCGGGTCTGTAGTTGGTTCGAGTTCGCTACAGAGTTTCATGAGGCGGCGCCTTGCCTGCGCGGGTGAAAACGAGCTGGTGCGGCGGCCGAACAACCTAACCCCCAGCCGTCTCTAAGCGGGACTCTGCGACCTTCCCGACGCGGGAAGGGGAGTTCGATGTCATGGAATCGTGAAACGCAGAGAGGCCCGACGCATGCGTCGGGCCTCTTTGTCGTGTGCGGGCGTGCGGCGGGCTAGGCGGCTTCTTCGAGGGCGACGATGGTTACGTCGTTGGTTTCGCCGAAGAGTTCGGTTGAGCGCGCTACGAGGGCGGACTGGACGTCGGACGGGCTGGCGGTTGGATCGATCCAGACTTTCAGGGTGGCGGTGCGGCCGTCGTAGTCGAGGAGGGCGACGTCGCGTACGGCGGGGTGCTCGCTGACGGCGTCATCGACGCTGCGCAGGTCGAGCGGGCCGCTGCGGCTCTCGAACTCGAGTCGGAAGCAGTGCGGCGCGGTGTCGGACGAGGACGCGGCGGGCGTCTCGGTGGCGATCGTCGTGCTGGCATCTCCGTTGTCCGACGCGGTCGTCGCTTCTGTGGGTGATGCGTCGGTCGTGGCGGGTTCCGGGCTCCAGGCGGTGGCTACTTCGTGCCACGGGTCGCCGGCCTTCATGTCGGGGGCGGGAGTGGGCGTCGCGCTTGGGACGAGGGTTGGGCGCGAATACGATGCCGGCGCGTCGGTGGCGCCGAGCTGGGCGCGGCCGGTGCGGATGACGGAATCGAGCTCGTCGAACAGCGATGTGATGGACGCGAGCCGGGGCAACGTGTTGCGGATCGATGCGGTGGCGTCGGCGGCGCGCTGCAGCGATTGCTGGAGCTCGTCGATCGACTGGCTGAGGTCGGCCTCGAGCCGGCTGCGCGTTTCGTTCGTACCCATGGCGTCTCCTTCGTGCATCAGCATCGACTTCGATGATTGTTGTCTCTGATGTATCGGCCGCGGCGTAGGGGAACCTGCGGGGATCGGCAGAAATCAGCGTTCTCCCGCAGAATTTGGCGATTGAGGAGGCGCGCGTCGGAATCAACGGCACTCGCGGTGCCTTCGGTGGGCGAGTAGGCTTGCGGAGGAGGTGGCCGATGACGACGCAGACATCGATCGAGCAGGCGAAGGGGCGGGCGCGGGACGCCGTGGATGCGGTCGCGGACGAGCTGGTTCGCATCTCGAAGGAGATTCACGGCCACCCAGAGCTCGCGTTCGAGGAGCGGCTGGCGTGCGCGCAGCTCGTGCCGTTCGTCGAAGCTGCCGGGTTCCGCGTCGAGACGGGCGTGTACGGGATGGAGACGGCCTTTCGCGGCGAGTGGGGGCACGGGCCGACGACGATCGCCATGTGCGCCGAGTACGACGCGCTGCCGGAGATCGGCCACGCCTGCGGCCACAACCTGATCGCGACGGCGGGTGTGGGGGCGGCGGCGGCGCTGATCCGGGCGATCGATCCGGCGGACGCGCGGGTTGTAATCCTCGGGACGCCGGCGGAGGAGCTATACGGCGGCAAGGTCGTGATGGTGAACAAGGGCGCGTTCGAGGACATCGATGTGGCGATGATGGCGCATCCGATGGCGGTCGATTTCGCCGACCCGCCGATGCTGGGGGTCGCGCACGTCGACATCGAATACACGGGGCGGGCGGTGCATGCGTCGGTGGCGCCGGAGCAGGGGATCAACGCGCTCGATGCGCTGGTGACGGCGTACCAGGCAGTCGCGCAGCTTCGGCAGCACATCCGTCGCGATGCGCGCATCCACGGCATCATCACGTACGGAGGCGCGGCGGCGAACATCGTGCCGGATCGAGCGGCGGCGACGTTTTACGTGCGGGCGATGCATCCGAAGTACCTGCTCGATCTCAAAGAGCGCGTGCGGCGCTGCTTCGAGGCAGGGGCGCTGGCGAGCGGCTGCGAGCTGAAGATGGACTGGCACGAAGAGTTTGAATTCGCGCCGCTGAAGAACAACCGGCCGATGGTCGACGCGTATCGTCGTAACGGCGAGGCCGTCGGCAAGCAGTTCGTCGACCTGCAGAATGTGTCGACGGGCAGCACAGACATGGGGAATGTCAGCCAGGTCGTGCCGTCGATCCATCCGACGTTCAGCGTCGGCCAGATGATCTTCAATCACACGCCGGACTTCGTCGCCGCTTCGGTCACGGACGCGGCGCACGCATCGATGTTGAAGACGGCGCAGGCGCTGGCGATGACGGGCGTCGATCTGGCGCTGGATCCGGAGCTGGTGCGGCGTGCGAAGGCAGATTTCGGAGGGTGAGCCGGATCGATCCACAGAGGACACAGAGGGCTGTTAGTTGAACGAGGCAGTGCCCGGTCTTCCACGAAGGAACACGAAGGAACACGAAGGAACACGAAGGGGAACCGATCCACAGAGGGCACAGAGGGGCACAGAGGAGTCGTTGGTTGAATGAGGCAGTCCCCGTCTTCTACGAAGGAACACGAAGGAACAAACGGTTGTTAGGGTTCTTCCCGTGACTGGGTGAAATCGCGGGCGTCGGCAGTATCCCGCAGAAACCCACCACCGCCTGATCACGATCCTAACCGAACTCTGTGCCTCTGTGTCTCTGTGGTGAGTTTCTGGCGCGGCGTTAGAATGAATGATGCTTGATATCAGCACACGCACCGGGTTTGCGCGGCATCGGCGGCTGCGGTCGTCGGTTGGGTTGCGGCGGTTGGTGGCGGAGACGCGCGTGTCGGCGGCGGACTTCGTGTATCCGCTGTTCGTGACGTACGGACGCGGGGTGCGCGACGAGATCTCGTCGATGCCGGGCCAGTTCCAGATCTCGCTCGACCAGATCGAGCGCGAGGCGGCGGAGCTGCGTGATCTGCGGATACCCGCCGTGCTGCTGTTCGGGCTGCCGGCGTCGAAGGATGAGCAGGGGAGCGAGGCGTACGCTGACGACGGCATCGTGCAAGACGCCGTGCGCGCGTTCAAGTCGGCTGACCCGGATCTCGTCGTGATCACGGACGTATGCCTGTGCGAGTACACGAGTCACGGGCATTGCGGCGTCGTCGTCGGCGAGACGGTCGACAATGATCGCTCGGTCGATCTGCTGGTGCGGACGGCGCTGTCGCATGCGCGCGCGGGCGCGGATATCGTCGCGCCGTCGGACATGATGGACGGGCGCGTCGGCGCGATCCGCGATGAGCTCGACGATCGCGGGTTCGAGCAGACGCCGATCATGGCGTACAGCGCGAAGTACGCGTCGGCGTTCTACGGGCCGTTTCGCGTCGCGGCCGACAGCGCGCCGCAGTTCGGCGATCGTCGCGGCTATCAGATGGATCCGCCGAACGCGCGAGAAGCGTTGCTCGAGATCGAGGATGACATCGAAGAGGGCGCCGACATTGTGATGGTGAAGCCGGCGCTGTCGTATCTCGACGTGATCGCGCGCGCGCGGACGGAGTTCGATGTGCCGCTGGCGGCTTACAACGTCAGCGGCGAGTACGCGATGGTGAAGGCGGCGGCGCAGAACGGCTGGCTCGACGAGCGGCGGACGACGCTGGAAATCCTGACGTCGATCAAGCGCGCGGGCGCGGACATCATTATCACGTACCACGCGAAGGACGCCGCGCGCTGGTTGGTGGAAGGGTAGATGCGACTGGCGCATTGGGACTTCTCGAAGGTGTGCGACATCGACCCGCGCCGCGACGCCGCGGGAGACGTGGTCGCGCTGCACCCGCAGACGAGATTCGCCAACGTGAACGCATTGCCACTGAACAAGTACGGCAACGGGCCGTTCTGCGAGTTCCGAGTCCCCGCCGTAGCCGATGGCCGGGGAGTGTACGCCTTTATCGTCGACGGCGAACTGCGGAACGTGGGTGAGTGCGACGATTTCGTTGGGCGATTGAATACTGGCTACGGCACGATTTCACCTCGAAACTGCTTCGAGGGTGGTCAGCCGACGAACTGTCGCGTCAACAATGCTGTGTTCGACGCGGCCAACTCGCGCAAGCGCATCGAACTGTACTTCTATCCGACGGCCGAACGGTTCAAGGTCGAGGAAGCCTTGCTCGTCACATTGCGACCATCATGGAATCGCAAGATGGTTGGTAATTCACGGCGGGCGCTGAACGCGCCACGGCGACGGAATACTGAAGTCGCCGGCTCGTGGCCGGAAGTCGGGAACGCGTGTCGTGATCAAGTGCTCGTCGCAGCCCGAGCGATCGTCGCGCGCAGGGGCGTCAACTCGTTCTCGGCCGCGGAAGTAGTCGAGTATTTGCGCGCCGCGCAGACGCAATACGCGGATTCAACGATCCGGACGCACGTGACATCCGTCTGCTGTGTCGATGCTCCAAGAAACCATGCGGTTCGTTTCGACGACTTCTCGCGAGTCGGTCCAGGCGAGTACCGTATCATCCGAAGCTGAACTGCGAGCCGGATGATGAAAGCTTTGGCGCCCGTGGTCGAACACGTCGACTTCAAAGCTGCACCGCGCGGGCTGGAAAGCCCGCGCTACGTGTGAGATGACCTTTCAGCACTCTAGTCATCCGCATCGTCACGCTGCTGGGCGATTAGTTCGTTGCGGGCGGCGATCGTGTTCGGATGCAGCGGCCAGCCGGTTTCGAGGGCGACGTCGATGTGGTGGTTGAGGTAGATCAGTAACGCGGCATCGAGATCGGTGTCGGCGAGCTGGGCTGCTCGCTCGACGGCGGCGGAGTGGGCGCGTTTCTGCGGCTCGATCTTGTCGGCGAGGAAGATCACTTTCTGTAGCGGCGTCATGCCGGCGTGGGCGGTCGTGTGATAGGCGACGGCGCCGAGGATGTCGGCGTCGAGGACGCTGTACTGCTCGCGCAGGATGGCGACGGCGAGCGGGCCGTGCAGCAGGATTGGCTCGAGCAGGTCGACGGCGTGCGCGGCGTACTGCTGCTCGCGGGCGATCGTCAGCAGGCGCGCGTCGTTGTGAGCGCGCAACAGATCGTGGCCGAGCGCGGCGACGCGGACAGCGTTCTTGTTGACGTCGTGGATCTCGGCGAGGCGCGACGCTTCGTCGACGACGCGCAGGACGTGCTCGGCGAGTCCGGCGGGCACTTTGACGAGCGCGGCGCGCAGGAGTTCTTCGGCATCGTTCATGATTGCGCCAACCGCGGCGCTATTCGAGCTTCCATGTGACGAGCTTATCGGGCTGGATGCGCAGGAGCACACGCGGGTCGCCGCGGCGCTCGTCGAGATAGGCGCGGCCGTCATCGACGTAGCGGCTGACGATCGCCAGCGCACCGTCGTATGCGGCGTCGTCCGTTGCGGCGATCTCGGCGCGGCCGTAGGCGGCGACCGATGTCTCACGCGGCGGCGCGTCGACGAGCAGCGTGACGCGGGGATCGCGCTCGATGTTGCGGAACTTGGCGCGCGTGCGATTCGTCGAGATCCAGAACGCCTTGCCGTCCCAGCGATACCAGACGGTGCTCAGCTGCGGTTGTCCGTCATGGCGCAGCGTCGCGACGACGACGGTGTGACGTTCGGCGAGGAAGGCATCGATCTCGGGCGGCGTGAGTTGCATGTGGTGATCGTAGTGTGATGGTGGGCGCGATGGAAGGTGGAAGTGGAAGGTGGAGGGTAGAAGGTGGAGGGGGTGGAGGGTCGTGGGATGTGGGATGTGATCCCGACGTGGGGTGGGTTGAACCGCGATAGGATCGTCGGCGCGGTCGAAGCGGTGCGGCCGCGTTCGAGGTGTTGAGGCGACCGATGAGGGCGCAGCAAGCGGCGCCCCTACGACGGGAACGGGCCGCCATGAACCGAGGTTCGTGGAGGACAAAACGGGCGGATGCGTCCTCAGGTTCGCATTCGCCCGCGTTGTTTTGTGTGGTGCGCCGCCGTTACGGCCGGGTGGCGCGTTCTGAGGGGCGGATGACTTCTTGTGGGGCGACGGGATGGAGGCCGTCGTCGGTCCATTCGAGGAAGATGGCGTGGGCGGTGTCGGGCGGATCCTGCTGATACGCGAGGCGCGGCAGGTCGAATGCGGCGGCGTCGCCGTAGACGGCGCGCGCGACGGACGGCACCCAGGTGTATTGCTCCATCGGGTTCGTCCAGGGCCCGTCGACGATGTAGATCGTCGTGCCGGGGGGGACGTTGCCGTAGTTGTGCTTGAGTTGCCGCACGAGCACCGCCCAGCGATCGGTGTTTCTGCCGGAGCGGCTGTCGCGCGCGTAGGTCTGCCAGCTGTAGAGTCCGGCGACGGTGGCGACAAAGAGCAGCGCGAGCACCGTCGCGGGCACCCGCAGCAGACGATGCGATCGGCGGACGCGATCGTAGATCTCGTAGGCGGCGACGGCGGCGAGCGGCGCGAAGAACGCCACGGCGGAGTATGTGTAGCGTGACGCCGTCCAGATGCTGACGGGTGCGTAGGGCAGAATCGAGAGGAAGATGCCGAGGGCGCAGACGCGCGCGATCTGCGGCCCGCGAATCGCGAGGAAGAGCGCGAGCGCGACGACGCTGGCGGCGATCGCCCAGCGCATGGTCGTCGGCTCGAGCGGGACGTGACGCACGGGCAGCACGAGCCACGAGAGATAGACGCCGTAATTGGTGAAGACGTGCGGGCCCCAGTAGTAGCCGTCGAACTTCAGCTGCGGCAGATCCGTCAACTGATAGAAGGCGAGCCACCCGCCGGCGAGCGCGGCGAACGGCGCGGCGTGGAACGCGAGCCGGATCGGCGAGCGGCGGCGGCGGCCGGCGAAGAGCGCGAAGGCGGCGACGATCACGGGCGCGAAGACGAAGGAGCCTTCGTTCGCCAGGAACGCCAGAACGAACAGCGCGAACGAGAGCCAGTACGCGGCCGAGTTGCGCTCGCCGTCCTGCGCGTAAGCCACGATCGCGAGAATCGATGCGAGGACGAAGAACGTCGCGAGCACGTGCGGCAGCGCGGTGACGTACGTGACCGTGTCGAAGTGGGCGCCGGAGATGCCGAAGATCAGCGCGGCGACGGCAGCGATCGCCGGTTTGTTCGTGACGCGCGTGACGAGCACGTAGAGGACGGCCATCGAGCTCAGGTGAATGCCAAGGTTGACCGAGCGCCACGCGGTGGCGTTTAGGCCGAACATCTTCCACTCCGCGACGTACACGGCGCCGCTGAGCGGGCGCCAGTTCGGCACGATATCGTGCATACGCAACGTGTCGATGAGGAACTGATGGCCGCCGGCGTACTTGATGCTGCCGAGCACGACGAAGTCGTCGCCATCGAAGTAGTATCGAAGCGTGGGGGCGTGCACGATGAAGGTGATCGTGAGGGCGGCGAGCACACCCCAATGACGCACGACAAACTGCCAGACATCGCTCAAGGCGAGCGAGGTGGCAATGCGCGGCCGGCGCAGGGCGTACCCGTCCGCGGTCACGGTTATCGGGTACTTCATATTCGGTTTTTCAGACAGTTATAGGGTGGCGAGGGTGCCACACCAGGACGTTGCGCCCAGTGTAAAGGCGATAAACCTTTAGCAACACACATAACCGGTTAACCTGCCGAGATTTATGTTGGCTCTACCACGAAAGAACGCAGCCCCGCGCCGTTCATATCGGGCGCGGGGCTGCATCGGGAGGCGATACGGGAATGTGTTACGTCCGGGCGATCGAGGTCGATTAGATGGAGTGTGTCTCCATCGACGAGATTTCGCGCGACGGACGAAGCTGCTTGGAGAAGAGCGCCAGGTTCAGGATGGTGGGCGGCCAGAGTCCGACGAAGAGGCTGAGGTTGCGCTTGCCCATCATCATCAGCAGGGCTGAGAGTACGATCGAGCCGATGACGCCTCCGTAGTAGATGTTGCTGGGGATGTTCTCGACCTGCTCCAGTGCGTTCTTGGTCTGTTCCATGGGCTTTTGCATGGTGTCGTGTGCGCGATCCTGCGTCTCCTGCAGCGTGTCCTGTGCGCGATCTTGCATCGTGTCTTGCATCGTTCCTCCGGCGCTAGATTCCTGGTTGATTCCGAGGCGCGTGCCTCGGTCTGCATTCAGTATCTGACTTCGACGGAGCGCCGCAATACGTCGCCAGTCGATCCTTCCGCTTAGGCGGCGCACTGCTACGATTCCTCCATGAGTACACGAATCGTCGCAATGCTGCTCGCCGCGGGACGCGCGATGTTTGGCGCGGGGTTGCTGTTCGCGCCGAAGAAGGCTGCGCATGGCTGGATCGGTGCGGCGGTCGATGAGCCGGCGCCGCAGATGCTTGTGCGCGCGGTCGGCGTGCGCGACCTCGTGATCGGCGCGGGCGGCGTGCTGGCGATCGCGCGGGGGCAGACGGCGCGCGGCTGGATCGAAGCGGGCGCCGTCGCCGATGTCGCGGACTTCGCGATCACGGTCGCGTACTGGGGCAAGCTGCCGAAGCAGGGGGCGCTGATGACGATGGCGCTGACGGCGGTCGCCGGCTTCGCTGGCGTGCGTCTGGCGCCGCGCGTGGACGGCGAGCGCGCCGAAGCGGCGTGAATATCGCCGTCGCGCGCACGATGTTACGATGCGCGATGCGCATCAAGATCGTGGCGGGCGAAGCGGCGGTGGCGGCCAGAGCAGCGGACATCATCTGCGACGGTGTGCGGGCGAAGCCGGACGCGCTGCTCGGCCTGCCGACGGGCGCGACGCCGATCGCGGCGTATGCCGAGCTTGAGCGGCGGGTCGCCAGCGGCGACGCCGACTTCTCATCGACCACTATCTACGCGATCGATGAATTCGCCGATGTCGCGGCTGATGCGCCCGGCACGAACGCGATGTTCTATCGCCAACACCTGCACATCGGTGAGCGAAGGCTGCGATGTCCCGACTCTGCCGCCATCGATCCTGCACGCGAGATCAACGCACTTGCGGAGGAGATCCGTCGTGCGGGCGGGCTCTATCTCTGCGAGCTCGGTGTCGGCGTCAACGGCCACATCGCCTTCAACGAGCCGGGAACGCCTCGCGATGCAGGCGCTCATGTCGTTGAGCTGACGGAAACCTCGCGTAAGGCTCACTCGGCGGCGTTCGGCTCGCTCGACGCCGTACCGCGGCGAGGCATGACGCTGGGGATCGCGGATCTGCTCGCTTCACGTGAGATCGTCGCGATCGCGATCGGGGCGGAAAAGGCGGCGATCGTCGTGCGGGCGATCGAGGGGCCGCAGACGGCGGATGTGCCGGCGTCGTGGCTGCAGTCGCACAACGACGTTTCGTGGCTGCTGGATGAGGCGGCGGCGTCGGCGCTCTCGCCCGAGACGAGAAAGGCCGGAGCTGATGCGTGAGAATGCGGTGAAGGCGAAGTGGCGGGCGGGCGAGGTGACGTTCGGGTGCTGGCTGTCGATTCCGAGTGCGTTCTCGGCGGAGATCATTGCGCATCAGGGGTTCGACTGGGCGTGCATCGACATGCAGCACGGCGTCATCGACTACAAGGACGCAGTGTCGATGCTGCTGGCGCTGAGCACGACGGACACCGTGCCGTTCGTGCGCGTGCCGTGGAACGAGTACGGCATCATCGGCAAGATGCTCGATGCTGGCGCGATGGGGATCATCATCCCGATGGTGAACAGTGTTGAGGAAGCACAGGCGGCGGTCGCGGCGTGCCGCTATGCGCCGATCGGCAGCCGCAGCTACGGCCCGACGCGCGCGCCGCTCTACGCCGGCGCCGACTACTACGCGCACGCCGACGACGAGATCGCCTGCATCCCGATGATCGAGACCCGGCGCGCGCTCGACGACCTCGAGGCGATTCTCAACGTGCCGGGGATCGACGCCGTCTACGTCGGTCCCGCCGATATGAGCATCACGCTCGGCCTGCCGCCGGCGATGGACAACGGCGGCGCGTTCGAGGAGGCGCGGCTGGCGATCGCCGCCGCGTGCGCCAAGCGCGGCATCGCGCCCGGCATCCACGCCAACGCGTCGCTCGCGGCGAAGCACGCGGCCGCCGGCTATTCGGATGATCACGATCAGCCACGATATCGTGGCGATGGCGTCGGGGATGACGGCGGATCTGGCG
>JBBQVO010000045.1:0-20008 GCA_038211505.1 Dehalococcoidia bacterium
TACGTCGACAGCCTCGTGATCTGCGCTTGGTGGGCCGCATCATCGTCGCGGCCGGCGAGCTGATACACGCGCGCGAGATTCGCGTGCGCGAGATCGCTGCGAGTGTCGAGAGCAGCGGCGCGTTCGAGATGCACGATCGCCCGATCGAGCAGCACATCCTCGGTGCGGCCCCCGCGATCGAATTGCGTCGCCTGCGCGATGCCGAGTTGTAGCTGATACACCATCATGCTCGAGTCGGCGTTCACGGCCGCCTGTAGATGCTCGATGGCGCCCGGCTCGTCCTTGTTGAGCTTCTCCGTCCCCTGCCAGTAGTCGTAGTGTGCGCGGTCGAAGCGGTACCAGCCGACCAGCGGCACTGCGAGCAGCAGCAACAGCAGTCCGCGCAGCGCCACCGGCGCATATCGGCGCGCCGGCTCCGGAATACGTGCCATCGCGGCAGGGGCCGCGGAGCCGGCCGAACGCGATTCCAGATAATTGCGCGCGATGATCGCGCCGACGAAGCCGAGGGCGATCGGCGTCGCTTTCCAGATGTTGCCGGCGTCGAGCTGGTTGTGCGCGGAGAAGCCGATCAGCGCGCCTGCGCAGGCGACGGCCAGCAGCCGCTGCTCGATCGATCCATCGCGCCACGTGCGCCACAGCACGAACGCCACCGACGCCGCCAGCCCGATCAGCGCCAGCACGCCGACGATGCCCATATCGTCGGCGACCTGCAAGAAGCCGTTGTGCGCGTGCTGCGTCTGCACGACGAACTCGCCCGCGTGTTTCGTGTACGACGGGTACAGCAGGCCGAACGTGTTCGGCCCGGCGCCCGTCAGCAGATGATCGCCGAAGATCTGGCGCCCAACGTGCCAGGCATCCTGCCGCGCCGACAGCGATCCGCGAAACAGCCACCCCGGACGCGTCGACGACTTCGCCAGAAACGCGACCGTGCCGAAGGCGACGAGCGCGACCGCGCCGCCGACCGCCGCCAGCGCTGTCGGGCTGAAGCCGCTCGGCACGAACGTCTCCCACGTCGCCGGCCGCCCTTCGCGCTCACGCGCATCGATGCGCAGCGTCAGCCAGATGCCGGCGATCGTGAAGACGATGCCGATCCCTGCGCCGATCCAGCCGCCGCGCGACAGCGTCAGAAACAACGCCCAGCCGCATACGACCGATCCCGCGATCGCCGCCACGCGCTCGATGACGCCCGACGGCCGGT
The DNA here is from genome assembly GCA_038211505.1 of Dehalococcoidia bacterium. Taxonomy (GTDB): domain Bacteria; phylum Chloroflexota; class Dehalococcoidia; order DSTF01; family JACRBR01; genus JBBQVO01. The sequence continues at coordinate 1,199 of JBBQVO010000045.1, forward strand.
AGACGCTCAGCGCGAGAAAGGGGAAGACGAGCACGATGATCATCGCCAGCACGTTCGTGTGGTCGCTGACGTCGTGGACGCGCGGCACCGTCGCCGGAAAGATGTTGCTCGCCGAGATGCCATCGACGCTATTCACCAGCCGCAGATAATCGGCATAGTCGTTGCCGACCACCCACAGCGCGTACAGCGCCACCGCGCTGCCGGCGAGAGCGAACGCGCGCCGCAGCTGCAGCGCACTCAGAAACGGCAACCCCGACAACACGTAGAACGCGACGAGGCCGATGCTGAACTGCAGCGTCGCCTCGACGCTCACCCGCCAGTTGATCGACGCGTAGCTGCCGATCGCGTACGCCGCGACCATCGCGATCACGCCGAGATCGAGCGGCGTCCCGCCCGGCAGGCGTCGCGCGCCCGCGAGATACGCCACGTACACCAGCGCCGCGCCGCCGACGAGCGCGTGTAGCACGATCGTCCGCGGAAAGACGTGCAGCGTGAACTGCGGCATGCCCGTAAACAGGAAGTACCCGGCCCACGCCCCGACAAGCGCCAGCATCGCCCAGCGGACGACGTTCTCGCGATCGAGCGATTGGGTGCGGGTTGCGGACGGCTGAGACGGCAATGAGCGCGCGCTCGCCGCATCGCCGGGCCTCGTGCGGGGGCCGTCGGTCACGTACTCCTCCACCGCGGCATGCGCTTGGGCGGCGCCGGTTCACCGCGTGGGCGGCGTGGCGAAGTGTATCATGACGATCGGATGCGCTTGTTCAGCCTCGTCCTCGTGCTCGCGCTCGCCGGTGTCATCGCCGCGTGCTCAAGCTCGTCATCTTCATCGCCATACGGATCCAGCGCGAAGACATCGCCGGCGTCGGTGGCCAGCAGCGCGTCGCCCGTGCCCACCGTCGTCTTCGGCGCGACCACGATCACATACCCGTCGCGCGATGATCCCGGGGCGACGATCGTCATCGATACCGAAGTCGCATCAACACCGTCGCAAAGCGAGCGCGGCCTCGGCTATCGCGATTCGCTGCCTGCCGGCGCCGGCATGATCTTCGACCTGCACAACGCTGGGGTGCCGACGTTCTGGATGAAGGGCATGCGATTCGCCCTCGACATGGTCTGGATCGGCGACGACAAGCGCGTCGCCAGCGTCACCACCGACATCCCGCCAGAGCCCGGCGTCGTTGACGAGAAGCTCACCCGCTACTCGCCGCAATCGCCCGCCCGTTACGTCCTCGAACTCAACGCCGGCGCCGCCGCCCGCCTCGGCCTCACACCAAGCACCCAGCTCACGTTCGCGCTGCCCCAATAACCCACGTCGGCATCTTCCGACGGATCCGTCAACAAATCACCCCTACTCGCACCCCACCGCGTCCCGTACGATCCGCCTGAACAACCACTAACAACCAATAGCCAAGAGCCAACAGCCATGATCGACCTCACACCGCATATCATTAGCCTGCACGTCGACCTGAAATGGTTCCCGCAGCCATATCCGCCGAACGTCTTTCTTGTGCGCCACGGCAACGATGCCGCGCTGATCGATAGCGGCTTCTCCGACGACGACTCCTACAACGCCCGCATCGAGGCGCTCAACGCGCTCCCGGATCTCAAGCTCCGCTACATCATCCTCACGCACCACCACTACGATCATTCGAGCGGCGCCCATCGCCTGCGCGAGGCGACAGGCGCGCAGATCGTCGTACATAAGACGGAAGAAGCGCTGCTGCTCGATACCACCAGCGTCAGCGGCGACATCGAGATCCCCGAAGATCAGAAGGAAGCGCGCGAGCAGGCGCAGAAGTGGCGTGAAGAAGCGGCGAAGGCGACGCCGGATCTACTCGTCGATGACGGCGCGCGCCTGCACGTCGGCGCGCTCGATCTCAAGCTCGTCCACACGCCGGGGCACACCGCGGGACATCTCTGCATCGTCCTCGAACAGGAAGAGGTGCTGTTCGCCGGCGACAACGTGCTCGGCGTCGGCACCGCCGCCATCCCGCCGCCGCCGCACGGCGACATGGGCGAGTACATCCGCTCGCTCCGCAAGATGCAGACGATCGAGTCAGCGCTGCTGCTCCCCGGCCACGGGCCGGCCGTAAAAGAGCCGCACCGCAAGATCCAGGAGTTGATCGATCATCGCGAGCAGCGCGAGGCGCAGATCGCCGGCCTCGTCGCCGCCGGCACCACCGACACAAAGGCGCTGCTCAAGGCGATCTACCCTGAGCTCGACAAGCGCCTGCACATGATGGCGACGATGCAAATCCTCGCGCACCTGCACAAGCTGCAGTCCGAAGGCAAACTCCGCCTCGAAGGCAAGGGCGCAGACACGCACGTCGTTGCGTAAACGCGACGCGGGGGCGCCTTCGCTACGCCGCTCGCACTTCCTGCGTGCAGAACGCGCAGCGTGTGGCGCTCACCGGGATCGAGCTCACGCAATACGGGCAATCGCGCACCTTCGGCAGCGTCGATGTCTCCGTCTTGCGCGCCTCCATCAGCTTGTTCACCGGCACGACGACGAAGAAGAACACAACCGCGGCGATGATCACGAACGAGATCACCTGGTTGAAGAAGTCGCCGTAACGGAACGTGCTGCCGTTGATCGTGAAGTGCAGCGTGCTGAAGTCGCTGCCGCCGCCGATCGCCGCCAGCAACGGCGTGACGAAGTCGGCGACCAGCGCATCGACGATCGCCTTGAACGCCGCCCCGATGACGACCGCCACGGCCAGGTCGACGACGTTGCCCCGCAACAAAAACGTCTTGAAATCGTTGATCATCCCCACGATGTCACCTCCGTACTCACGAACACGCATTGGTGACGGAGTATACGACGGCATGGGAACCGTAGTGCGTCTCGCGCGCCGGGATCCTCCGGCGATGTCAAGCGCGAAGCGGCACGTTCAACTACGCGGAAGCGCGAATCTTCTGCCGATGTAGCGCGGGCTTTCCAGCCCGCGCGGGGAACGCGGACGTGGCCCGCATGAAGCACGCGCACCGCTTGAGTCGACTGCTGCCCACATTCCGGGCGATCGTCAACACCCAATCCATTCCTTGTAATCCGCGTAATCCGCGGTTCCCGTCGCCCGACTTCACCGCGGTTGGAACACCGGCCGCACTTCCCCATCGACGATCGCCGCAACGAGCTGCAGCTTGGCGAAGAGCCCGGGGTCAAGCGACTTCACGAACGAGCCGACGTTCTCGTGCTCGGCGTATTCGTAGATCGCGATCAGCCCGACGCCCTTCACGTCCGCATCGACCTGCGCCAACGCTTCGGCCGCATCCTTCAGGCGTTTGCGGACGAGCCGTCGCATCAGCGTCCCGTCGCTCGGGTCGACATTCGGCGGCGCCTGCACGACGGCGAAGCCGCGCTCGCCGAGCGGATCATCGCTCAGCCGCTGCACCGTCCACGCTTCGACCGTGTCGAACTCGACCGCGTCGCCCTTCTGCAGATCGCGTGACTTCTCGGCGATGCGATCGAAGAGCTTCTCGCGCAGCTCCGACGACTGCGGCGCGCGGCGGATCTTTGAACTGTTCACGTGGAACGTGCCGTTGACGCGCTCCGTGATCAGCGTCCACCATCGGCTCAGCCCGCCGATCACCGACGCGTAGCCGCCCTCGTCGCGCATCTTCGCCAGCTGTACCGGCGCCGGCAGTTCGACCTCGCCGCGCGTGCCCGGCAGCATCGGCGCCGCCACCTGCTGCACGCGCTGCACGAAGTCGGAAGCGTCCGGCTCCTCCGACGGCACGACGGCGCGCGGCGGCACCCAGACGACGTACGGCCCCCGCACGCTGCCGCCGGAGAGCCGCTCCTCCATCATCACGCGGGCGTCCTCGGCCAGGGCATCCGTCTCCGGCTCGAAGAGCGACGCCATCGCCACCGCCAGCGTCCCCTCGGGCGACGTCGCGACAAACACGGGTACGCCGCCTTCATCGCGCACCGACGTCAGCGCATACGCGCGGCCCGTGCGCCCGCCAAACCACTCAACAAGCAGCGCTGCGGCGTACGTCAAATGGCGATCAGGCATGCGCGGACCCGTTTCGAGTCGCATGCTGATGGCCGATGATCTCATCGATGGATGTCATGACTCGCCTGTTTCCCCGCGCCGGAATGCGCGCGCGTTGGTTCGCCGCTATGGCCATCGTGACATTCGTCATCGGCTGGAGCGAATATGCGTATGCGCTCGCGCACACCGTGTCAGGCGATCTCCACGCCGAATCGGTCGCGATCCTTGCCGTGATCGCCGTCGCCCCCATCATCGCCGCAACGACAACGCTGGCCCTGCTCGCGTACACCTGCGCGCGACCAGTAGATCGCCAAACGCTGCGCGAGTCCCTGGTCTTCGCCGCGGCATCTATCGCCATGCAACTGGCGTTGGAGTCCGCACTCGAACTCGCGCTGAGCTGACTTCCAAAGCCCGTACTAACCGCCAACCGCCAACCGCAAACAGCCAACCACCTAGATATTGCTCTTGCTTTGGCCGCCGTCGACGTTCACGCACGCGCCCGTCACCCAGCTCGCCTTAGGCGAGCAGAGAAACGCGACGACGTTCGCCACTTCCTCGACGCGGCCGAAACGCCCCATCGCGATGTTCTGCTCGACGAATTGCGCCATCCCCTCCGGATCAGCCTCGACGCGCCGATCCCATGAGCCGCCCGGAAACTGGATCGATCCCGGCGCGACGGAGTTGACGCGGATGTTCTCCTTCGCGAGCGCCAGCGCGCTGTTCTTCGCGTGACTGATCATCGCCGACTTCATCGCGTTGTACGCCGGCCCGCCGCCCGCTTCGCGTCCGAAGATCGACGCGATGTGCACGATCGCGCCGCCGCCGCGTTCGCGCATCCGCGGCACAACGGCGCGCGTTGTCCGCACCGCCGCCTCGATGTTTGCGTGAAAGGCGTTCGACCAGCCGTCGTCGTCATCCGGGAACGAACCGCCGGCGTTGTTCACGAGAATATCGACGCCGCCAAACGCACGAGCCGCCTCAGCAACGATCCGCTCGACGTCCGCCGCGACCGTCACGTCACCAGTGATCGGCGTCACGCGCCCGCCCGCCGCCTCGATCTCGCCGGCCGCCGCCCGCAGCCGCTCCTCGCCGCGCGCGACAAGCGCCACCCTGCACCCCTCCGCCGCCAGCGCCCGCGCAATCGCCAACCCAATGCCCCGCGAAGATCCCGTCACGATCGCCGATTTTCCGGTCAGTTCAAGATCCATCGCGGCTATCGTATCGGGTCGTGGGTCGTGGGTCGTGGGTCCGCATGGCTTGCATTCGCCGCTCGGTCTATACTCCCGAACCGTGGACAGATGACTACAAACGACACACGACAAACCGCGAACTTCGATTACGACCTGATCGTCGTCGGCGCCGGCAGCGGCGGCAGCGTCGTCGCCGCTCGCGTCAGTGAGCAACCGAACGTGCGTGTGTTGCTGATCGAGTCCGGCCCCGACTATCCGAACGTCGAGGCGCTGCCGGAAGATCTGCAGAACGTCAATCACGGATCGTTCTTCGACCACGACTGGGGCCTGCGCTACCAGCCGTCGACCACGAGCCGCACGTCGTTGTTCGCGCGCGGCCGCGTCACCGGCGGCTCATCGGCCGTCAACACCGCCATCGCCCTCCGCGGCGTGCCCGACGACTACGACGAATGGGCGCGTCTCGGCAACCCGGCCTGGGCGTGGGAGAAGGTGCTGCCGGCGTTCATCAAGCTCGAAACGGACGCCGACTTCGATGCGCCGTACCACGGCAAGACAGGCCCGCTGCCGATCCGCCGCCACACGCGCGACGAGCTGGTGCCGTATCAGAACGCGTTTCTCGATGCCTGCGCCGAGCTCGGCTATCCCGAGTGTCCCGATCACAACGATCCCGCCTCGACCGGCTACGGCCCACATCCGATGAACAAAAAGGGCACGCTGCGGATCAGCACGGCGATCGCCTATCTCGGCCCCGCGCGCGATCGCCCCAATTTGACGATCCGCGCCGACACCGACGTCCTGCGCATCGTCGTCGAAGGCGGCGTCGCCACCGGCGTCGTTGTGCGCAGCAACGGCCGCGACGAGACGATCACGGCGAAGCACATCGTGCTTGCTTGCGGCGCGATCCACACGCCGGCTGTCCTCGTACGATCGGGCATCGGCCCGCGCGACGTCCTCGATCGCCTCGGCATCGGCGTCGTGCGCGAACTTGCCGGCGTCGGTGAGCATCTGCAAGATCATCCCGCGATCGGTCCGACGATGATCCCGAAAGCGGGCGTCGCGCACTTCGATCAGCCGGTGATCCAGACGACGATGCGCTACACATCGACCGGCAGCGACGACTGGAACGACATGCAGCTCGAGCCGCTCTCGTTCATGCACATCCCCGGCGCCGGCCCGCTGCTGCTCGGCCTCGCGGCCTGCGTCTTCAAGTCGTACTCGTACGGCCGGCTCGAGTTCGACAGCGCTGATGTCGATGCGCGGCCGCGGCTCGTGATGCAATATCTCTCCGACGAGCGCGACTTCGTCAAGCTGCGCGACGGCGTGCATCGTGCGATCGAGATCTGCAACACGAAGGCGATCGCCGCGGTCAGCGATGGCGTCAAGCGGCCGACAGACGAAGATCTCGCCGATCCCGTCGCTCTGGAGGCGTGGATGCGCCGCAACCCCGCGACGGGCGCGCATCCGTCGTGCACCGCCCGCATGGGCCCGGCCGACGACGAGACGGCCGTCGTCGACGAGCGCGGCCTCGTGCACGGCCAGCGCGGCCACCGCATCGCCGACGCGTCGATCATGCCCCGCGTCCCGCGCGCCAACACGAATATCCCGACGATCATGATCGGCGAGCGCATCGCCGAATGGATCCGCGACGATCTGGCGTAGGCCGGTGGGGATCCACGAAGGGCCACGAAGTAGCACGAAGGGCTTCTGACTAGGATGTCGTCCTGAGCGCTGACGAAGGCTGTCATCCTGAGCGATAGCGAAGGATCTCTCCGATGTCACCACCATGCAGTGCGAACCCGCCCGCCACCCTTCTACCTCGAGAGCCCCGTCGTCGGCCTCCTCCTGCCTGCGCCTCGCCCCTTCGTGCTCCTTCGTGGCCCTTCGTGGATCCCGTCGAGCCCAAAAGATCATCCGACGATCGAGATCAAACGAAACAAAACAGTCTCGGCCGTCCCGAAAATCGTGTCCGCGGCAACGAAACTTACGAATTTGGCGCAATTGGAACCCCTACACCTATTTACAAACTCCCGTATTTCCGATTAGAGTGAATCTAGGGCAAGGAAGCCACTGGCCCTCGCAAGACTCATCTCCCCTCTCTTGCGCCGCCACACTTGACGATACTGAGATCGGCAGGTCGCTCGTTGCGGGCGGTTCTGCTTGTGCATGAGGTGCAATTGACACAGAAACCCCACCGAGGGAAGCGCCGCGGCCCGATCACGGACCCCGGTCCACCGGTCGCGACTGATCGCTACCAGAAGTTCCTGCCGGAGTGGATGAAGGGCAACGGCGGCGCGCCGCCACCGCGCCCGATCCGTCCGCGCCGCGCCCGGCAGCAGCGCCCCGCCGGCGGCTACACCCCCGGCAAAGCGTCGATGGGCGACCACTTCTAGTACGAACGGCCGCCGCCTCCGAAGACGCATCGTCGCGCGACGATGCACGGTCGCGTCACCCACAACAGCAGACAGCAAACAACAGAGGCCGCGAGGCGCTCTGTTGTTTGTCTTTTCCGGCCCGCCGCCCACCACACGCCCATCATCAGGACACGATGCCCCGCACGTGGCACGGGCGCGACTCGCCCGTGCGTCACGGCGATCATCGGATGTCGTTGACGACGATCCGCGCAATCCACCTCGATCGTGGAAATTGGAGGCAATGCCTCCGTACGGACAGGTCTTCAGACCTGTCCTCGTGCGACCGCCGCACACTCGCGATCCCCGAATTCGTAGGCACGCCCCGCACGTGGCACGGGCGCCCTCGTCCGTGCGTGCGTGGTGGTTCGGCCGCCCTTATCTGCGACTCACATCCCCGCGCGGGCTCGAAAGCCACACGCTACATTGGATAAAATCGGCCAACCGCCCCCAGCGCCAACCTCTAACGACCACCGCCCAACGACTAACGACCAACCCCCGCCGTGTTACGCTTCAGGCATGGAGATCGAACAGCTTCCTGAACTCGATCGACCGAACGTGATCGCCGCGTTCTCGGGGTGGAACGACGCCGGGCATTCGGCGACGACGGCTGTGCGCTACCTGATCGATTCGTGGAAGGCGCCACAGTTCGCGAAGATCGACGCGGAGGAGTACTTCAGCTTCACCGACACGCGCCCGACGGTGCGCATCGTCGACGGCTCGCAGCGCGAGCTCGTCTGGCCGAAGAACGAGTTCTACTACCACACCGGCGACGACCGCACGCCCGCCGCCGTGCTGATGATCGGTACCGAACCGAATCTCAAATGGCGATCGTACTGCAGCGAGATCGTGCGGCTCGCGCGTTCCGTCGGCGCGCAACGTCTCGTCACACTCGGCTCGCTCGTCACCGACGCCGTGCACACGCGGCCGGTGCCGCTGACCGGCTTCAGCTCCGATGATGGCGTTCAGGCGAAACTCGTCGCCCGCAGCATCACGCGCTCCAGCTACGAGGGTCCGACGGGCGTCGTCGGCGTCCTGCACGACGCCTGCCAGCGCGCCGAACTGCCGACGGCCAGCGTCTGGGCGGCGACGCCGTACTACCTCGGCGGCACACCGAATCCGAAGACCGCACTCGGCCTCCTCGACGCGCTCGATGACGCGCTCAGCCTGCGACTGAATCTCTCCGAGATGCGCGTCGTCGCCGACGAATTCGAGCGCCAGGTGTCGATGGCCGTCCGTGACAACTCCGAGATCCAGCAGCAGATCCACGCGCTCGAGGAGCGCTACGACGCCGCCGGCGGCGGCCAGACGCCGCAGCAACCCACCGAGTTCCCGCCGACCAGCGACATCATCGCCGGTCTCGAAACCTTCCTCCGCGAACAGCGCGACGACACGCCGGAGTAGCCGTCGGCGGTTGGCTTCCCCAAACCGTCGTTCTGAGCGCTAGCGAAGGATCCGGGGGTGCCCTCGTGCTATTTCTTCGATACCACGCACATGCACCGGCACGTACGAGCCGTCCCAAACTGTCATTCTGAGCGCAGCCGAAGAACCGAAGGTGCCCGTGGTATCTCTCCGATGTGACGCGCATGCAGTCCCGCCGACGGTTGGCCGTTCGCCATTCGCCGCGTGCGAGACGTCTCGCCGAGAGCCTCAGCGTGCTCCGGCAGAACCGTCGCTCATTCCCGCCGACACCCGCATCGACATCCGCCGCCGCTCGACGATCGCCAGCACGATGATCGCGATCTCAATCACCACGAACACCACATCAAACACGCTCGCCGGCCCGTCGAGCAGCGTGTAGTTGACCTGCAGAAACAACGACAGCAACGCCGCCGGCACGGCCAAACGCCCGCCGGCGATCAACCCGACGATCAGCGCCAGCGATCCCACAAGCACCAGCGCCGTGAACACCTGATCGTGCGCCAGCACAACGTCATTGAGAAACGAGCGATAGAACTCCGGAATGTCGTTCGCCGCCAGCCCATCGCCCACCCGCCGCGAAAGCCCATCGCCGCCAACCCACCCACGCCACAGCGCCAGCCCAGCATCGTGCGCGTACCCTGCCGCGATGACGTAGCGGAAGATGCGGGTGGCGATTCTGACCGTGCGGCCCATCGACTTGCAGTATCGCAGGCAACGGAAGTGTTACAGGAGCCGTCGCCGACAGCGATGAAACCGGTGCGATTCAGCCGGCCGTCATCGATGATGAGATATGCGGTCACGGTGTACGGCAAATGAAATCGGCGTCCACGTGAGGGAAGACCGCATTGACGTATCGCTCGCCCATGGCTAGAGGCAACCGTCGCCGACCTCGGCGTAGCTGATCCGGTTGAGCGTTCCGTCACGCAGGACGATATATGCGTAGAGCGTTGTGTTACAGATCACGCTCAGGCGAACCTTTGGGTACTTCGCGAGAACGCACGTCTCATTCGGCGCCGTCTTGGGGCCGTCCGAGTCGAGTGTCAGGCAATCTTTCCCGGCGAAGTGGGTCACGTGTTCATGCTCGAGGTAAGCCAACGTCGCCTGCTCGCTGGTACCCATCGGGAGCGCCTCTTCGATCTTCGTCTGCGTCTCCGCGGTGACGTCGCGGGTCGCCAACTCGCGCTCGCCCCAGCACGCCGCGCCTGCGACCAGCGCGACTACGGCGACGGCACCTGCGGCCAGGCCATATCGCACGGCGTGTGACCCGAGGACGCACGCGGCTGCGACGAGCGTCGCAATCGCAATGAGAATGACGTCGCCCGCGAGCGTGCGTAGTTCGAGCGCGAGCGTGCGTAGTTCGAGCGCGAGGAGCACTACCCACGCGAGGAACGCGAACATCGGGATCGCGCCGAAGGCGCCGACCAGCACGATGCTATCGCGATCCTGCAACCTCTGTCCCGGCGGTCGCCGCTCTACCGTCGTTCCCGCGAATCGATCGCCGATGCGTTGGCCGCGGGATGAGCGGTCGATCGCGATGATCCCGACGAAGTACAACACCGGTAGCACGTCGACGAACCGCAGGGCGTTGCGGATCAACACCGCCCGAAACGAGGGCGCCGAGCCGTCGAGCGTGACGACGCAGAGCCCCAGTAGGTGCTTCCCCAGCGTCGCGCCGTACCGCCACTCAGTCAGCACGAAGTACGCCGCCACTCCAACGGCGATCAGGGTAACGTCGGGCCAGATGGTGTGCTCGTACAGGAAGTACCCGGGAATCGTCAGGAGCGTGCCCAGCACGGCGATTATGGCGAGGTCGATGGCGCCCGCGAGCAGACGCTCGGCGGTCACCTGCACTCGCGCGGAATACGGCTCCGTGGTCATGGTGAGATCATCGGCTGGGACGGCGCCCTGCTTCAAGACAGTCACATCGCAATCTGTCCGTCTGGTTCCATGCTCCAGTCTCACAGCCCACATGGCACCTCCCTTCCCTCGCTCCCATCTCGTCTCCCCGTTTCCCGCTTCCCACGCCTCCCCCTGCTACTATGAACGCCACCGGGAGGTGACATACCGTGGCTGCACTCCATAATCTCGAATCTCTGTTCTCGCGCGTCCAGAAGCCGGCACGCTACACCGGCGGCGAGTGGAACTCCGCCGTCAAGGACTGGGACGGCTGCGATGTCCGCATCGCCCTCGCCTACCCCGATCTCTACGACATCGGCATGTCGAACATGGGCCTCGGCATCCTCTACGACATCGTCAACCGGCGCGATGGCATGCTCGCCGAGCGCGTCTTCGCCCCGTGGTCTGACATGGAAGCCGTCATGCGCGCCGAAGGCGTCCCGCTCTGGAGCCTCGAGTCGCGCCACCCGATCGCCGAGTTCGACCTGCTCGGCTTCTCGCTGAGCTACGAGGGCACGTACACCAACATCCTCAACATGCTCGATCTCGCGCGGCTGCCGCAGCGCGCCGAAGAGCGCACCGACGCCCACCCGCTGATCATCTGCGGCGGCTCCGGCGCCCTCAATCCCGATGCGCTCGCCGACTTCGTCGATGTCTTCGTGCTCGGCGATGGCGAGGAGACGCTCGTCGATGTCGTCGACTTCATCCGCGAATGGAAGCAGCAGGGCCGCGGCACGCGAGATGAGATGCTGTCGCGCCTGTCGAAGATCTGGGGCATCTACGTGCCGCGCTTCTACCAGCCGCAGTACAACGCCGACGGCAGCATCAAGTCCGTCGACCCGATCCACGACTGGCTGCCGAAGCGCGTCACCAAGCGCTTCGTCCAGCAGCTGCCGCCGGCGCTGACGAAGCCGATCGTGCCGTTCTTGCAGACGGTGCACGATCGCATGGCGATCGAGATCCAGCGCGGCTGCACGCAAGGCTGCCGCTTCTGCCAGGCCGGCATCATCTACCGCCCCCGGCTCGAGCTTTCGCCCGAAGAAGTCATCGAGGCGGCGCAGGAACTGCAACGCAACACCGGCTACGACGAGCTTTCGCTCGTCTCGCTCAGCACGACCGATCATTCGCAGATCATCCCGATCGTCGATGGCCTGCGCGACGCATTCGGCGATCGCCTGACGATCTCGTTGCCGTCGATGCGCGTCGACAGCTTTTCCGTGCGCGTCGCCGAGGCGGTCGCGACGCGCGGCAAGCACAGCATCACCTTCGCGCCAGAGGCCGGCACAGAGCGCCTCCGCATGACGATCAACAAGATCGTCACCGACGATGATCTATTCGCCGCCGCCGACAACGCCTTCGCGCAGGGCTGGACGAACGTCAAGATGTACTTCATGGTTGGCCAGCCGACCGAAACGCACGAGGACATCGAAGGCATCGTCGCGCTCGCCCGCCGCGTCCGCGAGATCGGTCGCAAGTATCACGGCGGCCGCGCCCGCATCCGCGTCTCGACGTCGAACTTCATCCCTAAAGCCCACACCCCGTTCCAGTGGGCGGTGCAGGAGCAGCCCGACGTCCTCCGCATGCGCCACCTCTATCTACGCGACGCGCTGAAGAAGTCAGGCGTCGCCTTCACGTGGGAGGACCCGGAGCACAGCCTGCTCGAGGCGGTGCTGTCTCGCGGCGACCGGCGTCTCGGCGGCGCCATCCAGCGCGCCTGGCAGGCCGGCGCCCGCTTCGACGCCTGGCACGAGCACTACAACTGGCCGCGCTGGGAGAAAGCGCTCGACGAGACGGGCCTCAACGCCAGCTTCTTCGCCTACCGCTCGCCGGGGCTCTTCGATCCCTTCCCCTGGTCGCACATCAACATCGGCGTCACCGAGTCGTACCTGCGCGCCGAGTGGCTGCGCACCCTCAAGCATCAGCAGACCGAGGACTGCCACAAAGCGCCGTGCAACGTCTGCGGCGTCCAGAACCAGAACGCCGACGACTGCCTCAACCGCTTCGACCTCCGCCTCGCGTCGAAGGGCAAGCCGCCGCAAGACCGCACCGGCCTCGTGCGCCCGATCGAAATGTTCTCGCTGACGTAACCCCCCGGCCCCCTTCCCGGTGCGGGAAAGGGGCCGTTCGTTTGGATGCAATCCCAAGGGGCACATTCTGTCACGCAATCTCCGATCCTCGGACAGTCTCACGCTGTCTACTTTGGTGGTTGTCGCTAACGGCGCATGGACAGCCCTGGTCTTAGGAGGCGCGGTCCTCTACGAGGCGACCTGTGGCGGCAATGGTCCTGGACAGCAGCAATGCGGAGGTGGTTTGGGGCTAGGGGTGCTCTGGTTCATGGGACAAGCGATACTCTTCATTCCGATGTCATGGGCCACGCGTCGCCTTGCCGATGCGACGAGCTAAAGATCCGACTGGATTGTGGCCGTGGGAGTGGGCGGGGTCGTAACGGCTATTGCGATACCCGTAGTTGTGTTCGCACTTTTTTTATTCCGGCGTTGAGCGGCGTCAACGGAGAGAGCCGAGCCCCCTTATTTCGTGGCCGCTTTGACCTCCGCCTCGCCGCAAACGGCAAACCCCGGCAACACCGCACCGGCCTGGTGCGCGCCCCATTGAGATGTTCTCGCTGACGTAACGCAGCGTGATAACGCCTGGCGGAACCATCCACCTCGCGCCATACGCGGGTGATCGTCCCAACGGTACCGGGCTGACGACGGTCGGCCGACGTAACTGCTCGTCCTCACCTCCGCAGCCCGATCGGTCCCCGCAAGACCTCTGTGCTTCTGTGCCTCTGTGACCTGTGGTGAACTTCCAAGACAAGCCCCTGCGTAACGCAACGATCACTCAGACGAAATGTGTTCGTAACATGACTGGCGTATTCTCCCGAAATCGAGTCACAAACATTGGGAGGAATACATGGATCCTGTGTCCGGGATTAACACCGGCGATACCGCGTGGGTGCTGGCCGCGTCGGCGCTCGTGCTCTTCATGACGCCGGGGCTCGCGTTCTTCTACGGCGGCTTCGTCCGCAACAAGAACGTCCTCGGCACGATCATGCAGAGCTTCATCGTGATCGGCCTCGTCGGCATCATCTGGGTCGTCGTCGGCTATTCGCTCGCCTTCGGGCCGGATGTCCGCGACTGGGGCGTCATCGGCAACCTCCACTACTTTGGCCTTCGCCACGTCAGCGCCTTCGAGCCCTATCCCGGCGGCCTCTTCCCCACCGTCCCGCACGAAGCCTTCATGGGCTTCCAACTGATGTTCGCGATCATCACGCCGGCGCTGATCACCGGCGCCTTCGCCGAGCGCGCGAAGTTCGGCCCGTTCCTCATCTTCATGGCGCTCTGGTCGCTCCTCGTCTACGCGCCGGTTGCGCACTGGGTGTTCGATGCCGACGGCTTCATCGCCGCCAACATCAAGGGTCTCGACTTCGCTGGCGGGACCGCCATTCACGTCAACGCCGGCGCCGCCGCGCTCGCCGCCGCCTTCGTCTTCGGCCGCCGCAAAGGCTTCAAGCAGGAGCCGATGGAGCCGCACGACGTGACGATGATCGTGCTCGGAACCGGCATCCTCTGGTTCGGCTGGTTCGGCTTTAACGCCGGTAGCGCCGGCGCGGCGAACGGCCAGGCCGTGAACGCCTTCGTCGTCACGACGACTGCCGCTTCTACCGCGGCGATGGCATGGATGGCGATGAGCTGGTGGATCACCGGCAAGCCCAGCGTGGTCGGCGCAGCCGCCGGCGCTGTCGCCGGACTCGTCGCCATCACGCCCGCTTCCGGATTTGTGCAACCGATGGAGGCGATCGCCATCGGCGCCGGCGCCGGCGTCTTCTGCTTCCTCGCCGTCCAGTGGCGCGCGAAGACGAGCATCGATGACTCGCTCGACGTCGTCGGCGTGCACGGCATCGGCGGCATGTGGGGCGCGCTCGCCACGGGCATCTTCTGCGTCGCCCTCTTCGGCGGCAACGACGGCCTGACGCACGGCGGCGGCATCGACCAGCTGTGGCGGCAGGCGCTCGGCGTCGCCATCGTCGCTCCCTACTCTTTCATCATGACCTTCGTCATACTCAAGGCGCTCGACCTCACCATGGGCATCCGCGTCAACGAAGAGGACGAAGTCTCCGGCCTCGACGTCTCGCAGCACGGCGAGCGCGCATACATCTTCGGCGGCAGCGGCCCCGTGCTCGGCATCCCGGAAGCGATCCCCGTGCACACCGATGCGCACGGTCACACCGACACCGCCGCCGAGCACATGGTCCGCCCCGAAGTCGGCGCGAAGTCGCATTAGCGCAGCCCCGGCGGGTGCCATCCAATGCTGTAGGGGCGGCCCGGTGTGGCCGCCTGGGTCGAGAGGGCAACGCGGTCGCAAAATCGCGCGACTGCCCGAAGAAGGATTGTTACGAAATGAAGAAGATAGAAGCGATCATCCGGCCCGAGAAGCTGGACGATGTGAAGACCGCCCTTTCGGACAAGGGCTACATCGGGCTAAATATCGTCGGCGTTACCGGGCGCGGCGTGCAAAAGGGCATCGTGCACGCCGGCCGCGCCGGACAGGCGTACTCGGTGGACATGCTGCCGAAGGTGAAACTGGAGACCGTCGTCATCGACAAGAACGTCGACGAGGTCGTCAGCATCATCCAGCAGGCGGCTTGGACCGGCAACATCGGCGATGGCAAGATCTTCGTGATGCCCGTCGAAGAAGCGATCCGCGTCCGCACCGGCGAGCGCGGCGACATCGCCGTCTGACGCCAGGAACATCGTGAACATTCGGCGCGACGAGCGCCGCATGAACAACGGCGACGGCGAACGAACCGGCGATCAAGCAAGAGTGAATGTGGGCGCTGCGTGCCGCGCCCCGTCGCGACGGATACGGTGTCTATCGCGAATCAGCAGGCAGCGGGAGTGTGCGACGTGAGCAACTATCGAGCCGAGTACATCTGGATCGACGGCACGAAGCCGACGGCGAAACTGCGATCGAAAACGAAGATCATCGCCAAAGGCGAGAAGCCGATGATCTGGGGCTTCGACGGATCGAGCACCAACCAGGCGCCCGGCAGCAACAGCGACTGCGTCCTCAAGCCCGCCTTCATCTGCCCCGACCCGATCCGCGGTGCCGACAACCTGCTCGTCCTCTGCGAGGTGCTGCTCACCGACATGAAGCCGCACCCGTCGAACACGCGCGCCGCCTGCGCCGAAGTGGCGAAGAAGTACGCCGCGCACGACACCTGGTTCGGCATCGAGCAGGAGTACACGTTCTTCGAAGGCTCGCGGCCGCTCGGCTGGCCCGACACCGGCTTCCCCGGCCCGCAGGGTCCGTACTACTGCGGCGTCGGCGCCGACGAAGTCTTCGGCCGTGAAGTCGTCGAGGCGCACACCACCGCCTGCCTCAACGCCGGCATCAAGATCGCCGGCACCAACGGCGAGGTGATGCCCGGACAGTGGGAGTTCCAGATCGGCCCGATCGGCACCGTCGAGTGCGCCGACCACCTGTGGATGGCGCGCTGGCTGCTCTACCGCATCGCCGAGGACTTCGGCATCAACGCCTCCATCGACCCCAAGCCCGTGAAGGGCGACTGGAACGGCGCCGGCGCCCACACCAACTTCTCGACGAAGGAGATGCGCGCCTCCTACCAGCCCTGCGTCGACGCCGCCGAGGCGCTGAAGAAGAAGGCCGCCCTGCACATCGAGAACTACGGCTTCGGCATCGAAGGCCGCCTCACGGGCCAGCACGAGACGGCGTCGTACAAGACCTTCAGCTACGGCGTCTCGGATCGCGGCGCATCGGTGCGCATCCCCTGGCAGGTCGCGCTCGACAAGAAGGGCTACATCGAAGACCGCCGCCCGAACGCCAACATGGACCCGTACGTCGTCACCCGCCTGATCACCGACACCGTCTGCAGCGCCATGGAGTCGAAAGGCGGCAGCCGCAACGGCGCCTCCGCCTCCAAGAACGGCGCCTCAAAGGCGAAGCTCCCGGCGCGCACGAAGGCGAAAGCCGGCGCGCGGCGGTAGGCGACGACAACAAGCGTTGATACGCAGAAGAGGCCTCCGGTGACGGAGGCCTCTCTGATTCACGACGGCTTTAGAGCATCCGCTTCTGTCCACTAAACTTAAGTTGGCTGATCTTCTTGAAGAACTCGGCCCCGCGCGGATGCTTGCTGGCAAAAACTAGGTGGTAGATCGTAGCCTCATTCGAATTCAGTATCCGGACGTCGTCATCGACATGCGTGTATCCAAGCTTGCGTAGCTGCTGTTCGTAAAAGTCAAGCAGCTTTCGGAATGTGATCTTCTCGCCCTCCAACTTCAGTTCAACCATCGAGCGCCAGTCGCGAGATCCGAAGAATGGATCGAGGTGTGGCTCGTAGCTAGGATCATCGATGAACCGTTTGAGGAATCCAGTCATCAGCGTGACGATGAGATCGACAGGTCGTCCTTGAGTTAGGGCCGCAATCGAGTCGAGCGAAATTTGGAACGCCGTCGGATCGATGACGGCGAGTCCGATCGTCCCTTTCCTGTTCAGCTCCAGTGCGTCTACCGCGTCGCGGGCGGCCGCATTGCAATCGAGCGTTCGAATGGTGACGCGACCCTCACTTCCAGCGACTCTCCGTTGAAGCGCGGTGGTCACTTCAGGATCGTAGTCATTGAGGTAGAGGTCGGAGAACGGTGACTTTGCGTTCAGTGCCAAGAGCGCGGAGCCATCGACCTCTCGTCCGGTGTCCTTGATCACGCATCGACCTGGGCCAGAAAAGAGATCGACGTAGACCCGTCGCGACCACTTGTTTTTCATGCCCGTGCTGAAGATGTCGACGTAGCGGTCGATGTAGAACAGCTTCTCTTCGGACCACAGGCCGACCTCCCGCGCGGGCAACCCATCGGACGCCGCTACGAGTGTCACTTCACCATCCGCTCAGGCATCGCATCCCACGTCTGGCCGTCGAGCACGCGGCCTGAGCGGTGCTTGCCGACGCGGACGCCGTGCTCGTTGTGCGCGCCCCACTGCTTGAAGAAGAACGCCACATCCGCGTCGACGCACTGCGCGCGGATGTCGCGCGCCCAATCCGCGCGCATCGGCCGCGCGCCCGGCCCCGATTCGCCGCCGACGATCACCCAATCGATGCCGACGTGGCCCAGGCCAGGCCTGCGGTCGAGAGTTAGCTGCAGCGGGCCGAGCAGCGGCTCGCACGACAGAAACTTCACGTGCGCGTCCGTCTTCCGCAGGTCATCGATACGCGACGTCCAGCGCTGGTTCTCGACGCTCGTTCCCATCCAGACGTTCGGCGCCCAAACGAGATCGCGCGACATCTCCGCCGCGCGTTCCGGCCGCTTGGTCAGCACCTGGAACGTGTGCCAGTCAGCGCGCGCCATCACATCGAACACTGATGCAATGAACTCCGCCGGCACATCGGCGTGAAACAGATCACTCATCGAGTTGACGAAGATGCTCCGCGGGCGCTTCCACTTCAGCGGCAACTCGAGCCGGTCCTGCCACAGCTTGAGATCGAACCCCTGCTCGTACGGATGCCCCGGCACGCCGCGGAAGCGCTCGGCGAACGTCTCGGCGTAGCAGTGCGCGCAGCCGGGCGAGACTTTCGTGCAGCCCGTCACCGGATTCCACGTCGCCTCGGTCCATTCGATCGTCGATGTTCCGGACATCTCAGCTCCCGCCGCCATCGTACGCAATAGAACAAACGTTCGTCAACCGCATTCCCAAATCTTGTCAACCAACATCACACCGCCGCGCCGCCCTTCTCCGCATGATCCGCGCCGCGCGCTCGAGCACCCGCTGGTCGCCGCTGCGCACCTCGACGACGACGGCGCCTTCGACGGGCAGGAACGTCTGCTCCCACGCTGTGCCGCTGCTGATGCCGGCGTAGACGCCGATGATCGCGCCGAGCACGTGCAG
>JBBQVO010000046.1:0-19789 GCA_038211505.1 Dehalococcoidia bacterium
CATCTCTTCAATGCCATCGAGCAGCACCGGTTGGAGGGTGTACCTGGCGGCGAGATCCGCGAGCGGCGTCCGGAGGCCCTCGGCGACGTAAACGGGGCGTCCCGCCGCCATCTGCGCGGCCGAGAACGCCGGCACATCTTCGCCCTGCACCGAAAAGATCGGCGAAACCAGCACGTCGTGCCGCTGGCCCTCGACGATCTGCGCGTACCACAACGGCGACGCCGCCCAGCTGTCCGTCAGGATCACGGCGCGGTCGGGCAGATTCGCCAGCGTCGTCAGGGCGAAGTCGTGCGCGGCGTAGTCGCCGCTGCGATCGACGCGATCGTAGTTCTTCATCGCGAGCGACGCCGGCAGGAGCGCCAGGCACACGCCGAGAGCGGCGACACGCATCCACGGACGGACGCTGGCTGCGCGCGCCGCAGTCAAGGATCGCGTGCGTGCGACACTCGCTCGCCGCACTGTCTCGCCGAGCCATGCCGCCGCGACACCGATCAGCACACACAGCACGAGGTATGCCGGCGTCAGATAGTTGTAGATGTTGTGGATCGAGTACGTCTCGACGACGATCGCATCGAGCACGATGATCACCGCGAAGAACGCCGCAACCGCGCGCGTCCGTGCCGCCACGACCGCAGCGCCGACGCCGGCCAGCGCGAGCCCCGCCCACGTCAGATCGTACGACGGATACGACCACAGCACGTCGATGCGATCCGCCAGCTCGATGCGCCAGTATCCCGACGGCGTTTGCCCGGTCAGGAACATCGACCAGTACGTGTGCCAGTTGGCCGGCCGCGCCCACGAGAGCACCGGCTCCTGCGCGCCACGTATCGGCAGATACAGATACACGCTCAGCCCTGCGACGAAGGCGGCCGCGGCGAAGAGCAGCGTGCGCCGATCGAGGCTGCGCCAGCCGAGCGCGAGCAGCAGCAGCGATGGCGGCGCGACTAGCACGATCAGCCGGTGGTTGCACATGCCGAGCCCGAACGCCAGCGCGGCGAACATCAACGATCGCGGCGCGCGATCGCGCCACCATGACAGCATGCAGCGCACGACGATCGCCGTGAAGAACAGATTCAGCCCGTACGACGTCGACCACGTCGCCTCCGCCCACACCGTCGATGACGCGGCCAGCGTTGCCGCGCCGATCGCCGCCGCAATGAGGTCGTCCGTGAGATCGTGGATGATCGCCGCGACGATCGCGATCGCCAGCGCCGTGAACACGGCCGACATCAGATTGACGCGATACGCCGTGTCGCCGACCGGCAGAAACGTGAACAGCTTGCCGAGCAGGATCAGCAGCGGATAGCCGGTGTTGTGGGCGATGCCGAGCGAGGCCGAGGCCGTCGCGAACTCGCCCATGTCGTACCACATCACCGTCGGCGCGAGCGTTGTGAGATACAACGCGAACGCCGCGCATCCGATGGCACCGAACGTCAGGCGGGCGATCGCCCGCGAGCTCAGGCCGACGCGCGGCAGCCGCAGCGACGGCGCAAGTGCGCGCGCTCGGGGTGCATCAAGCCGCATACGACGAGGCGCCGATCAGCCGGCCAAGCTCTTCCGGCGAGCGCGCGTAGGCGATCGCGGTATCGCGCGAGATGGCGTTGCGGCGGACAAGCTCCGCCAGCTCCTGATCGAGTGTGCGCATGCCGATCGCCGAGCTCGTCGCCATCACCGTCGGAATCTGATACGTCTTCGATTCGCGGATCAGGTTCCGCACCGCCGGCGTGCCGATCATCACCTCGCAGGCGACAACGCGGCCATCGCCGGCGTCATTCGGCAGAAGCACCTGCGAGACGATGCCTTCGATCGTCATCGAAAGCTGCAACCGCACCTGCTGTTGCTGGTGGCTCGGGTAGGCATCGACGATGCGGTCGATCGTCTGAGGCGCGTCGGGCGTGTGCAGCGTCGCGAAGACGAGATGGCCCGTCTCGGCCGCCGTGATCGCCGACGACATCGTCTCGAGATCGCGCATTTCGCCGACGAGGATCACATCCGGATCCTGCCGCAGCACATGGCGCAGCGCGTCGGCGAACGATCGCGTATCGACGCCGACCTCGCGCTGCTCGATGATGCTCTGCTTGTTGTGATGCACGAACTCGATCGGGTCTTCGACCGTCACGATGTGCCGCGCATCGCGCTCGTTGATCCGATCGATCATCGAAGCCAGCGACGTCGACTTGCCGCTGCCCGTCGGCCCGGTGACGAGCACGAGTCCGCGCGGCAACTGCGTCAACCGGTTGCAGACCTGGGGCAGGCCGAGGTCCTCGACCGAGAGCACGGTGTCGTTGACGAGGCGGAACGTGAAGTACAGGTTGCCGCGCTCGAACGCCGCGTTCACGCGAAAGCGGCCGATGCCCGGGAGATCGAGCGCTTTGTCCAGCTCGCGCCGCTCCTCGAAATGCGCTCGCTCCTGCTCCGTCGTGATCGACGCAAGCGCCTCCCCAAGATCGCTCGCCAGCAGCGGCGGGATGCTCGCCGCCGGCTCCAGCGCGCCGTGGCGGCGGTAGATCGGCGGTGATTCCTGGGACAGGTGCAGGTCGGAGGCGTTCGACGCCACCATCCATTGCAGCATCTCGTGCAGCGCCGGCACGCCCTCGCTCAGATGGTCGTTCATGATCGCAATCCTCGCTTCTCGATGAACACGCCGACGGTCACGACGACCGCCACAAACGATGCACAGGCGCCGATCGCAGCCGCCGGCGATAACGTCGCAAGAATCGCGGCGAAGGCGATCGCGCATCCCGCTTCGATGATCGGTGTCCGCACGCCGATCGGCGCGGCGCAGGCGGCGCACTTGCCACGTTGCATCAAATAACTCAACACGGGCAGCAGCTGCGCCGGCCGAAGCGTGACGCCGCACCCGTCGCAGTGGGAGCGGCCGTTGAGCGAACGCCCGCGTGGGATGCGATCGATGGCGGCGTTGGCGAAGCTCCCGAACGCCAGCCCGAACAGCGCGGCGTAGGCGGCCGTCATCGCGTCACCTCGACGCTGAACTGCCCCCCACCTTTCGTCCCCGGCGTGAACGACGCCATCCGCGCCGACTTGAATCCGCCAGTGCTGACAAGCTTGTCGGCGTAGGCGATCGCGTCGAGCGGCCCCGGCGCCGTGCCGTCGACGCGGAAGCCCGTGTCGGTGCCGGTGACGGTTGTGATCCGCGAGCCGGCGGGCAGGAAGCCCCACCCCCAGACTTCGGAGAGATCAGCTGACAGCGGCCGCGCGCCGCCCTGGATCAGCGATTGCGTCTTCTGTAGCTTCGCGATCTGCGATTTCGCCGTCTCGATGTCGGTGGTCAGCGCGCGCCGTTGCGTCAACTCGATCTGCACGCCGTGCACGTCGTACTCCGCCTGCTTCGCCTGATCCTCGATCGTCGATGCGTGGCTCCGCGCCGATTCGGCCTTGAAGCCCAGCGGCACCATCGCCGCAACGGCGATCGCCATGCCCGCCGCAAGGGCGATGCCCAGCGGCGGCACTTCCGCCGGGCGCTGCTCGCGCGGCAGCAGGTTGATATCGAGAATCCTCGTCTGGGGCGTGACGTCCTTCATGCGGCAAGATCCTTCAACGCAAGGCCGATGTTGGCGGCGTAGCTCTGTGTCTCTTGCTCCGGCGTGATCGTCAGCCGCAGCGCCGGCATCGCCACTTCGTGCGCCGTCGATGCAGTGATGTTGGCGGCGAGGATGGCATGGCGCGCCGCGCCGCCGACGAACGTGATCGGCAGCGCGTCGATCGTTACGTCGTCGCGATGTGAGTCGCGATAAAACTTCAGCGTCCGCGCCAGTTCTTCGCCGACTTGATCGCGCCACGCCGGCTCGCCGCACGGCGCCGACATCGCGACGTAGCGGATGATCGCCGGCACACCTTCGATGAAGATGCCGATCTCCATCTCGTCGTCTTCGATGTTGGCGATGATCGCGTCCGTCGCGCCGACCGCGCGTGCCGCGGCAATGATGCGCAGATCGACTGACTGCGGCTGCAAGCCGGCGGCGCGCACCGCGGCGATGTGCGAATCAAGCACATCGCGCGCAACACCGACGACGAAGACGACGCCCTTGCCTTCGCGATCGGCGACGCGTTGCCACGAAATGTGCGCGTTCTCCGCCAGCATCGGCATCTCGCGGCGGATCTCGCGGGCGACCAGCTCATCGAACTGCTTCCCGCGCATCAGGGGCAGCTCGACCTGGCGGAAGACCGATCGCTGTGCCGGAATCGCGACCACCACCTGCATTCGTGACCCACGTGGAAACCCGTCGCCGTCGCGCAGCAGCTGGCCCGTCGTCGCGGGATCGGCGACGACGCCGTCGCTGAGGGCGCCCGGTGGCAGCGCCACCCGCCCCTGCGCGCGCACACGCGATCGGCCGCCGAGCGTCCAGCGCGCCTCTCGATCATGAATCGCGATGGTCAGCAGTGGCTGCCCGAGCAGCCTTCGCATCTTCATTTCTTCGCCTTTGGCGTCGGCCGCGGCGCGACGGTCGGCGTCGGGATCGCCGCGTAGGTGCTGAAGCTGATTTCCGCATGCGCGATCCCGGCGTCGTTCACCGTCAGCGACGTCAGCGACGGCACGAGCGATGGTTGGCTCGCGCCGAGATCGGCCAGAAACGCGGTGATCTTCTCCGGCTTCGCTTCGACGATTACGTGCACGCCCTGCACGTCGTACGACGTGTCACCGAGCTTCGACTGTCCTGGCACGTTGCGGGTGATGCCCTTCACCGTGAGTCCGGCGGCCTGGGCGCGTGTCACGAGCAACGCCGTCGGGTCATCGGCAGCCACGACGGTGCCCGTTGGCACGGCGACAACGGCCTGCGCCGTCGCGAGAGTGGCTTTCGCCGACGCCAAATCCTCCTTGAGCGATTCCGTCGACAGCGGCGGCAGCGCGACCAGCGCGCGCGCGTCGGCATAGCGTTGGCGGGCGGCCGCTTCGTCGCGGTGAGCGTTGTGGATGGCGACGAAGACTGAGGCCATGCTGACGGCGACGGCGAAGACGCAGATCGCCGTCAGCACGCGAACCGGCACGGTCACGGGCGCGCCGCGGTTGGCGAATAGCTCCTTGAGATTCTTGCGCGTCAGTTCAACTGCCACGACGCCACCTTCACGCCGCTCGCACCGGCGACCAGCCTTGCTGTCGAATTGCGGTTACCGACCACGGACAGTACCTCGTACGTCGCCGCCGGAACATTCATCGTGATGCTGCCGCCCGCGGCCGCCGTCGTATCGAGCAGCAGCTTGTACGTGCCAGCCGTCGCCAGCGTGAAATCCGCTCCGAATGGCGATCCGCCCGGCAGCGCCGCCAGCCCGCCCGGAGGCGTGCACGAAGCAGCGCTCGGCAGCACAGCCGCGGCCACCGTGCCCGATGGGACGGTGATCCGCACCGAGAGCCTGCCCGCGTCCGAGGCCGTGAACGTGTAGCATTGCACTCCACCGCCGTTCTGCCAGGCCGGCGTCTGCGTTTCGATCGCGCCCGCGCCTGCCACGAATCGAATCTGCGTATCGGGGAACGTGGCGCCGTTCACCGTCGCAGGGAACGGCTGCAGCGGGACAGCCGTGAATGAAGTAGCGGTTGTCAGCCGCGGGTTCGATAGTAGGTGCCACCCTGACCATTCGATCCCCGCATCCATGCTGTACTCATCCATCGCCCGCGCACCGACCAACCCCGTCGCCCGCGAATTTGTCGCTGCGCCCGTCAGCAGGGGCGTCACGAGAATCGCGCCGAGCGCCAGCGCGCCCATTGCGATCGGCAGCGCCTGCCCGCGCGATCCCCTAAGGGATGCGCCGAATGTGCGCAGCCGCGCTCTCACATTGTTCATGGCGCCGGCCTCAGCGCGACGATCTCGGCGTTGCCCACGTTGGCGTCGTTCGCGGCCGTGGCGGTTTTCGCGCCGGAGCCGCCCGCGGCGACCTGCTTCACGTAGTCGCCCTCAATCGAGATGCCACCGCTGTTCGGGACCACAAGGCTGGCCGTGTCGTACGCCTCGGTCATGCCGCCCGGCGGCGTCCACGAGGCCGAGCTCGTGAATGCGTGTGCGGTCACGAGCATCTCGTTGGCGCCGGCCGTCGTGATGCTCGGCGTGTCGTGCGTCAACCCGTTCGCCGTGTTCTGGCCGCTCTCGATGTCGATCGGGCTCGACGTGCTGACGCCGGAGAACGACTGGATGCCACCGGCGGCGCCCGACGACGTCGAGAACGACCAGGCGTAGCTCGCCGGTTCAGCGTTGCCCGCGACCCGGTAGTACACGGCCAGCGAATTCTGAGTGGCGTTCGCGTTGTTGGTCCGGCTCAACAGTGTCCAGCCCGCAGGCGGCGTGATCGTCCCCGTCTCGGGCCGCACGGCGATCGCCGCGATCATCACGTCGTTCTGCACCGTTCCCGCCGGCTTGTTGATCGTCAGCGTCCCCGATGCCGCCGCCGCGGATGCGGCCGCCCGGAAGGCGATGACGTCGTTCACCGTGATCGCCGGGCTCGTGTTCGCCGTCTTCGGCGGGCTCGTGATGTCCGACGCCGTCACAGTCTTCGATCCGACGGTGTTCAGCGTCACGTTGACGGTGCGCGTGCCCGCCACCATCGCCCCGTTCGCCGGCAGTACGGCAGCGCCGTCGTTCGAAGTGATGCCGACGGTGTCGACGCTCGCCACCGGGTTCCAATTCGCGTCGACGGCATTCACCGTGACGCTGAACGCCGTCCCGGCTGTCTGAGCGCTCGGCGTCCCCGTCTTGCCGCTCGCGCTGCCCGGAGACGCGGTCTCGCCCGGCACCAGCAGTTGCAGCTTCGTGAAGACGCCGGCGTTGACCGTGATTGACGGACTCGTGTTCGGTGACTTCGTCCCGTCATCGATGTCCGTCGCCGTGATGGTCGCCGGGCTCGCCGTCTTCAACGTGACGCTGAAAGTCTGCGTCCCCGCCACCAGCGCCGCATTCGCCGGCAGCGTCGAGTTGGCGTCGCTCGACGTGATCCCAACGTTGTCCGTGCTGCTGACAAGGTTCCAGCTCGCGTCCACCGCGTTCACCGTCACGTTGAATGCCGTCGCCGCTGTGTGCGCCGTCGGCGCGCCCGTCTTGCCCGACGCGGATCCCGGCGACGCGACTTCGCCCGGCACAAGCAGCTGCAACTTGGCGAAGGCGCCGGCGCTTACCGTGATGGCGGGGCTCGTGTTCGCCGTCTTCGCGGGCGTCGTGATGTCCGACGCCGTGATCGTCTTCGATCCCACGGTCTTCAGCGTCACGCTGAACGTCTGCGTGCCGGCGACCATCGCCGCGTTCGCCGGCAGCGTTGCATTCACATCGCTCGACGTAATGCCGGCGACGTCGGTGGTGCTCACGAGATTCCAGTTCGCGTCCACCGCATTCACCGTCACGTTGAACGCCGTGCCCGCCGTCTCGGCGGTCGGTACGCCCGTCTTGCCGCTCGCCGTGCCCGGCGCCGCCGTTTCACCCGGGACAAGCAGCTGCATCTTCGAGAACGCGCCCGCCGTCGTCACGATCGATGGGCTCGTGTTCGGCGACTTCGTGCCGTCGGTGATGTCCGTGGCCGTGATCGTCCACGAGCCCGCCGTCTTGAACGTCACGCTGAACGCCTTCGTCCCCGCGACGAGCGCCGCGTTCGCCGGCACCGCCGCATTCACGTCGCTCGTCGTGATGCCGGCGGTATCGGTGACACTGCTGACCACGTTCCAGTTCGCGTCGACGGCGTTGACCGTCACGTTAAATGCTGTCCCGGCGGTGCGCGCGGTCGGAGCGCCCGTCTTGCCCGTGGCCGTTCCAGCAGCGGCGACCTCGCCCACCGCCAGAAGCTGCAGCTTCGCGAACGCGCCGGCGTTCACCGTGATCGCCGCGCTCGTGTACGCCGTCTTCGTGCCGTCCGTGATGTCCGTCGCCGTGATCGTCTTCGATCCGGCCGTCAGCAGTGTCACGCTCAGCGTCTGCGTGCCGGCAACCAGCGCCGTGTTCGCCGGGAGAATCGCGTTGACGTCCGTTGACGTGATGCCGGCCGTATCGGTGACGCTGCTCACGACGTTCCAGTTGGCGTCGACGGCGTTGGCGGTGACGCTGAACGACGCACCGGCCGTGAGCGCGCTCGGTGCGCCGCTCTTGCCCGTGGCCGTCCCCGGCGCCGCCGCCTCGCCCGGCACCAGCAGCTGCATCTTCGTAAGCGCGCCTGCGACGACCGCAATGGGCGGGCTCGTGTTCGCTGGCTTCGTGCCATCGGTGATATTCGTCGCCGTGATCGTCCACGATCCCGCCGTCTTGAACGTCACTGCGAAAACCTTCGTGCCAGCGACGAGCGCCGCATTCGCCGGCAGCGTCGCGTTGGCGTCCGTCGTTGTGATGCCGGCGGTGTTGTTCGTGCTGACGACGTTCCAGTTCGCGTCCACGGCGTTCACCGTGACGTTGAACGACGTGCCCGCCGTCCGCGCGCTCGGCCCTGCGGCAGTCTTGCCCGTCACGGTGCCGGGCGCCGCAACCTCGCCCGGAACGAGAAGCTGCATCTTCGCGAACCCGGCCGCATTCACGGTGACGGCCGGACTCGTATTCGGCGTCTTCGTGCCATCCGTCACGTCTGTCGCCGTGATCGTCGACGACCCAGCCGTCAGCAATGTCACGCTGAGTGTCTGCGTTCCGGAAACCATCGCGGCGTTCGCTGGCAAGACTGCGTTCGCGTCGCTCGATGTGATGGCCACCGTGTCCGTGCTGCTCACGAGGTTCCAGTTGGCGTCCACGGCGTTGACGGTGACGTTGAAGGCAACCGCCGCCGTCTGCGCGCTCGGTACGCCGGTCTTGCCCGAAGCGCTGCCCGGCGACGCCGTCTCGCCCGGCGCGAGCAGCTGCAGCTTCGCGAACGCGCCCGTGTTCACGGTGATCGCCGGGCTCGTGTTCGGCGTGCGCGCCGGCGTCGTGATGTTCGATCCGGTGAGCGTCCATGAACCCGCCGTCTTCAGCGTCACGCTCAGCGTCTTCGTGCCCGCCACCATCGCCGCGTTCGCCGGCAGCGCCGCATTGACGTCGCTCGACGTGATGCCCACGGTGTTCGTGCTGCTGACGATGTTCCACTGCGCATCGACGGCGTTGATCGTCGCATTGAACGCCGCGCCCGATGTCTGCGCGCTCGGCGTCCCGGTCTTGCCGGTGACGCTGCCCGGCGCCGCCGTCTCTCCCGGCACCAGCAGCTGCATCTTCGTGAACGCGCCGGCGTTCACCGTGAGCGCCGGACTGGTGTTCGCAGTCTTCGAACCGTCTGTGATGTCGGACGCCGTGACGGTCTTCGTCGCCGCCGTCATCAGCGTCACGCTGAACACCTTCGTGCCCGCGACAAGCGCCGCGTTCGCCGGCAACGTCGCGTTCGCATCGCTCGACGTGATGCCGGCAGTGTCGGTGACGCTGCCGACAACGTTCCAATTCGCATCGACGGCGTTCACCGTCACGTTGAACGGCGTGCCCGCCGTCTGCGCCGTCGGCGCCGCCGCGGTCTTGCCCGTCGCCGAGCCCGGCGACGCGACTTCGCCCGGCGCGAGCACCTGCATCTTCGCGAACGCGCCGGCGTTGACCGTGATGGCAGGACTCGTGTTCGCCGTCTTCGCCGGCGTCGTGATATCCGACCCCGTCACGGTCTTCGATCCGCCGGTCTTCAGCGTCACGCTGAACGTCTGCGTACCCGCCACCATCGCCGCGTTCGCTGGCAGCGCCGCATTCACATCGCTCGACGTGATGCCAGCGATGTCAGTGCTGCTCACCGGGTTCCAGTTCGCATCGACGGCGTTTACCGTCACGTTGAACGCCGAACCCGCCGTCTCAGCATTCGGCGAGCCCGTCTTGCCACTCACCGAACCGGGCGATGCGGTCTCGCCCGGGACGAGCAGTTGCATCTTCGAGAACGCGCCTGCGTTCACGACGATCGGCGGGCTCGTGTTCGCCGTCTTCGTGCCGTCGGTGATGTCCGACGCCGTGATCGTGAACGTGCCCGCCGTCTTGAGCGTCACACTCAATGTCTTCGTGCCCGCGACCATCGGCGCGTTCGCCGGCAGCGCCGCGTTAGCGTCACTCGATGTGATCCCCACCGTGTCTGTGTTGCTGACGAGGTTCCAGCTGCCGTCCACCGCGCGCACCGTGACGTTGAACGCCGTGCCCGCCGTGCGCGCGGTCGGCGCGCCCGTCTTGCCGCTCGCCGTGCCAGGGGCGGCGACCTCACCCGGAGCGAGCAGCTGCAGCTTGAAGAAGGCGCCGACGTTCACCGTGATCGCCGGACTCGTGTTCAACGTCTTCGTTCCGTCCGTCGCGTCGGTTGCCGTGAGCGTCTTCGAGCCCGCCGTTTGCAGCGTCACGTTGAACGTCTGGGATCCCGCCACCAGCGCCGCGTTGGCCGGCAACGTCGCATTGACATCGGTCGACGTGATCGCCACGGTGTCGGTGCTGTTGACGACGTTCCAGTTCGCATCTACGGCGTTGACGGTGACGTTAAACGCTGTGCCCGCCGTTCGGGCGCTCGGCGCGCCGCTCTTGCCGGTCGCCGTCCCTGGCGCCGCCGTCTCGCCCGGCACCAGCAGTTGGAGCTTCGTGAATGCGCCCGCGTTCACCGTGATCGGGGGACTCGTGTCCGCAGGCTTCGTCCCATCCGAGATGTTCGTTCCGGTGATCGTCCAGGTGCCGACCGTCTTCAGCGTCACGGTTCGGGCTCGTGTGCCCGCGGCGAGCGCGGCGTTCGCCTGCAGCGTCGCATTGGCGTCGGTGGAGGTGATCCCGATCGTGTTGGTGCTGCTCACGAGGTTCCAGTTCGCATCGACGGAACGCACCGTGACTGTGAACACGGTGCCGGCTGTCTGCACGCTCGGCGTCCCTGTCTTACCCGAGGCCGTCCCCGGCGCCGCAACCTCGCCGGGCACGATCAGCTGCATCTTCGCGAATGCGCCGGCGTTCACTGTGATTGCCGGGCTCGTATTCGGCGTCTTCGTGCCGTCGTCGATGTCTGTCGTCGTGATCGTCTGCGCCCCCGCCGTCAGGAGCGTCACATTTAACGTCTGCGTCCCCGCGATCAGCGCCGCATTCGCCGGCAACGTCGCATTCGCATCGCTCGAGGTGATCCCCACCGCGTCAGTGCTGCTGACGAGGTTCCAGTTGGCGTCTACCGCGTTCACCGTTACGTTGAATGCCGCGGCAGCAGTCTGCGTGCCTGGCGCGCCGGTCTTGCCGGACACTGATCCGGCCGACGCCGTCTCGCCCGGTACGAGAAGCTGAAGCTTCGCGAACGCGCCTGCGTTCACCGCGATCGGCGGGCTCGTATTCGCCGTCTTCGTGCTGTCTGTGATGTCCGTCGCCGTGGTCGTCCACGATCCCGCCGTCTTAAGCGTCACGCTGAACGTCTGCGTGCCCGCCACCAGCGCCGCGTTCGCCGGTAGCGTCGCATTCACGTCGCTCGACGTGATGCCGGCGGTGTCCGTGCTGCTCACGACGTTCCAGTTCGCGTCGACGGCGTTCACCGTCACATTGAACGCCGCGCCCGCCGTCTGCGCGCTCGGTGCTCCTATCTTGCCGGTGCCCGTGCCCGGCGCCGCCGTCTCGCCTGGAGCGAGCAGCTGAAGCCTTGCGAACGGCCCGGCGACGACATCGAAGGCGCCGCTGTCCGCCGCTGTCAGCGCCGCATCCGTCGCGTGCAACACATATCCAACGCCGATTCGGTCGATCGCGCAGCCTGCGAACGTTGCGACGCCGCTGGTCGCCGCGACGGTGTTACTCGCGCATGTCAACGTGCCGCCGCCGGGATTCACCCCGATCGTCAGCGTCACGCTCGATGTGTCCGTCGTCACGACGTTGCCGGCGACGTCCTCGATCGCCACCGCCGGCTGAGTCGTGAACGCGACGTTGCCGACGGCGCCGCCCGGCTGCGTCACGAACGCCAGCTTCGACGCGCCGCCTACGACGTTGAACGCGGCGCTGTCCACCGCTGTCAACCCGGCATCCGTCGCCGTCAGCTGGTAGGCGACACCCGCAAGATCGATTGCGCAGCCGGTGAACGTCGCGACGCCCGCGACCGCCACCTGCGGGTTCGCCCCGCAGGCCAGCGCCGCGCCGCCCGTGCCGGTACCCGCCTTGATCGCCAGCGCCACGCTCGATGTGCCGGTCGTCACGGTGTTGCCGCCAGCGTCCTGCACTTCGACGACGGCCTGCACGCCGAATGCGAGGCCAGCGTTCGCGCTGCCCGGCTGAGTGGTGTAGACGAGCTTCGCCGCCGGCCCGACAGTCACGTCGAACGGCGTGCTGTCGGCGAGCGTGAACGCGCCGTCCGTCGCCTCCAGCACGTAGCCCGTGCCCGCCTTGTCGATGCTGCAGCCGGCGAACGTCGCAACGCCGAGCACCGCCGCCACGGGATTCGCGGTGCAGGTCAGCGTCGCGCCCGCCGTCCCCGTGCCCGGCACGATCGCCAGCGTCACGCTGGACGTGTCCGAGGTCACCGTGCTGCCCGCGATGTCCTGAATCGCCACCTTCGGCTGCGTCAGGAACGCTACTCCGCCGGTCGAGCTGCTCGGTTGCCTAATGAAGCCGAGTTTGACGGGCACGCCCGGCGTTACCGTCGGCGTCGGCGTGTTCGTCGGCGTCGGCGTATCCGTCGGCGTCGGCGTGTCCGTCGGCGTCGGCGTGTTTGTCGGCGTCGGTGTCGGCGTGTCCGTGGGCGTCGGCGTATTAGTCGGCGTCGGCGTATCGGTGGCCGTCGGCAGCGGCGTGTTCGTCGGCGTCGGCGTCGGCGTCACCGTCGGGTACGGCGTCACCGGCGCCGCCGCCACGCGCATCGTCGTCGTCTCCGATCGCGACTGCGTCGTCGCCCCGTTCTGCACCGTGATCGTGTACGCAATAGCGTTGCCCGTCTGCGACGCCACGAAGCCGCCCGGCGCAAGATCGCGCGCGATCACGCGATTCGTCGGCACACCATCGACCGTCAGTGTCCGCTGCAGCTCCGTACCCACCTGGAACAAGCGGCTGCTGTACGTCGATCCGGTCACGTAGTCGGTCCACTGCATCGTCACATCGCCGGGCGCGATGCTCGCCTGGCTGGCGACGCCGCTCTGCGTGTCCTGGTTGACCCAGAAGAAGCCGTCGCGCAGTTGGTGCGTCGCGCTCTGCTGATTGCGGCCGCTGGCGGTGTCTTTCAGGACGGCGACGAGCGTCAGCCCGAGCACGCTGATGATCGTGCCGGTGATCGCGAAGCTGATTAGCAGCTCGACAAGACCGAGGCCGCGTTCGCCGCGCCGCACCCTCATCGGTTCACCTTCAGGCTCTCGAGCGTAAACACGGCGTTGCCGTCTTTGCTCACGCTGACGGTGATCGTCTCGACGTTCGCGTCGCCACCGGTGATCGTGCTCGCCGTCGAGGTGACGGTGTAGGTCGCCGGCGGCGTCACTGTTGCGTACGCGAACGGGGCCGGTTGGAAGGCGTCGTTCTTCGTGAACTCCATCTGCGAGCGCGCCAGCTCGTGCGCCGTCGAGAGCCGATCAGACTGGCCCGTCGACAGCAGCCCCGTCGAGAGCCCGCCGACGAAGACCATCAGCGCGCCACCCATGATCGCCACCGCGACCAGCACTTCGAGCAGCGCGACGCCAGACTCAGATCGCAACCGCGACGCCCGGGACCTTCGGCCCGAACGCCGCGCCGCATCAGCCGGGCGCGCTCGCGCGATCATGGCGCGGGCGGCGCTCCGCCAGTGGAGTCGTTGATGTGGCCGATCAGGCCGTACATCGGCGTGATCAAGGAGAGCGCGATGAACGCGACGACGCCGCCGATGACAAGCGTCAGCGCCGGCGTGATCATCCCCGCCATCGCGTCAACCTTCTGGTCGACTTCCTTCGTGTAGTACTCCGCCGTGATCTCGAGGTTGCTGTCGAGCGTCCCCGTCTCTTCGCCGACGGCCACCATCTGCACGAGCATCTGCGGATAGCAGCCCGCGTTCGCCATCGGCGCCGAGAGCCCCTCGCCGTCCATCAGCTCCCGCCGCACATCTTCCATCTTCGCCCGCAGCACGCTGTTGTCCGTCGTCTTGACGAGCATCTCCATGATCTCGGTCAGTGGCAGCCCGGCGCGCAACATGATCGCCAGCGTCCGGCTGAAACGCGCAGCGTTGGCGTCGATCGTGATCCCCTTGAGAATCGGCGCGACGAGCATGAATCGATCAAGCAATCGCTTGCCGAGTGGCTGGCTGAACAGCCAGACGCCGCCGATCGCGAACAGTGCGGTACCGCCGAGCAGCTGCATCCGGTACGTCTTCGAGAAGCCGGTGACGCCGATCAGCAGCCGCGTCGTGAGCGGCAGCTCGCTATCGAATTCCTTGAACATCTCCGTGAGCGCCGGCAGCGCCGTCGTCATCAACAGGCCGATCACGCAGACCGCCAGCACGATGATGAACGCCGGATACGCCATCGCCGACTTTACGCGCTTGGCGACCTGATCCTCGCGCTCCTGGTACGTGGCCACCTGCCGCAGCATCTCTTCGATGTGCCCCGTGCGCTCGCCGAGCTCGATCATCCGCGAGTAGATCGGCGGGAAGATCGCCGGATACTCGGCGATCGCCGCAGCGAACGTCGAGCCGGAACGGATCGACTTCGAGATGCCGCGGATCGCTTCGCCCAGCTGCTTCGACGACGCCTGTTCCTCCAGCAGCTCCAGGCTGCGCATCACCGGTACGCCCGATTCGAGCAGGGTCGCGAGCTGGCGGGAGAACGTGATCAGTGTCCGCTTCTTGATCGAGTACAGGCTCGGCAGGATCTTCTCGATGCCCGGCAGCTTCCGCTCCGGGCGGATACTGACGACGCGATAGTTCGCGTCCCACAGCGCGCGCTCGGCCAGCGTCTCCGACGGCACGTCGATGGCGCCGCGCACCTGCTCGCCGGAAGGGGCGATCGCGACGTAGCGAAACGACATGACCGCTCCTCTCTAGTTGATCGAGTAGACGCTGCGCAGGATCTCCGCCGGCGTGACGATCCCCTGCTTCGCCTTCATCATCCCGTCGCGACGCATCACGATCATGCCGTCCGCGACGGCCTGCTCGCGGATGGCGCTCGCCGGCGCGTTCGCCATTAGCAACCGCCGGATGTCA
This sequence comes from Dehalococcoidia bacterium, assembly GCA_038211505.1. Taxonomy (GTDB): domain Bacteria; phylum Chloroflexota; class Dehalococcoidia; order DSTF01; family JACRBR01; genus JBBQVO01. Next base: position 15,061 of record JBBQVO010000046.1, read on the forward strand.
TCGTTCAGCAACAGGATCTCGTAGACACCGATGCGCCCGAGGAAGCCGGTGCCGGCGCAGAGATTGCAGCCCGTGCCGCGCTTCATCGTCTCCAGCTTCTCGCCGATCTCCGCCTCATACACCGCCTGCTCTTCGACGCCCGGCGCCGCGTCCGTCGCGCAGTACATGCAGATGCGCCGCACCATCCGCTGTGCGACGACGCCGATCAGCGACGACGCGATCAAGAACGGTTCGATGCCGAGATCCGTCAGCCGCAGCAGTACGCCGACGGCATCGTTCGCGTGAATCGACGACAGCACGAGGTGCCCCGTCAGCGCCGCCTGGCAGGCGATGCGCGCCGTCTCGCCGTCGCGCACCTCACCGACGAGGATCACGTCGGGGTCGAGGCGCATCAGCGACCGCAACCCTGTCGCGAAGGTAATGTCGGCCTTGTCGTTCACCTGGATCTGGTTGATGCCGCCGAACTGGTACTCGACCGGATCCTCGATCGTCATGATGTTGCGTTCGGCGTCGTTGAGCTGGTTCACCGACGCGTACAGCGTTGTCGTCTTACCCGAGCCTGTCGGCCCGCTCACCAGCACCATGCCGAACGGCGATCGCAGCAGCCTGATGTGCCGCTCCAGCGCCACCGGCGAGAACCCCAGTTCACGCAACGACATCAGCGAGACGCTTTTGTCGAGCACGCGCAGCACCATCATCTCGCCGTGGATCGAGTCCGACGACGCCGCACGCAGGTCGACGCGCTTGCCTTCGACTTCGGTGCTGATCTGCCCGTCTTGCGGCCGCCGACGCTCGGCGATGTTCATCCCAGCCATCACCTTGAATCGCGACACGAGCGCGGCGTGGATGTCCTTCGGCAGTTGCATCGTCTCGTGCAGCACGCCGTCGATCCGCATGCGCACCCGTAGCCGGGTCTCCTCCGGTTCGAGATGGATGTCCGACGCGCGGTCGCGCACGGCTTGCGCCAGCAGCAGATCCGCCGTCCGCACGATCGGCGCCTGACTCAATGTCAGATCGAGGTCGACCTCCGGCTTGTCGGCCTGCGCGTGCGACGCGGATCCAAGCGGCATCGCCAGCCCGACCTCGCGCTCGATCTCTGAGCTGACGCGATACTGGATGTTGATCGCGCGCCGGATCTCCTCCGGAATGCCGACCGCCGGCTTGATCTCGCGGCCGACCATCGAGCGCAGCTCTTCGATCACCCGCATGTTGCCGGGATCAGCCATCACGACGGTGAGCGAGCGGCCGTCCGTCTCCGTCGGGATCAAGACGTGGTCGCGGCAGTAGTCGGACGGCACGAGGTCGATCGCTTCGCGCTGGATGTCAACGCGCAGAAGATCGAGGAAGCGGATGCCGAGTTGCAAGCTCAGCGTCATCGCCAGCGCGTCGGCCGTCACCAGCCCCTTCTCGACGATGTACTCGCCGAGCCGCAGGCCCGCCTCCGCGGCGTCCGCCGCCGCCTGCTGCGCGTCGGCCTCAGATAGCAAGCCCGCCTCGACCAGCATGTGGCCGAGGCGCTTGCGGAGTGCAACTGTCGCATCCATACCGGAACTCCTCGCCGCGCATCCACCCGCGAGTGCGCGGCGCGCTACCCACGTTCGGCGTTTTCGTCGAAGGCGCTACGGGTAGGCAGCCTGCGTGACTTTGCCGCCGGTGTCGACGGTGTACGTGCCGTGTGTCGCCGTGCTGCGCATGTACGATGGCGCCAGGCCGAAGCCACCGGCGGCCGTCGTCATGTCGCTCGTCGCTGACCCGATCGCCGCCGTCGTCGCCGAGTTCGTGTTCGCCAGCTTCGCATCGACCGCCGTCTGCACGACGTTCAGCTCCGCCTCGCCGGCGTTCGACTTCGCGCTGCCCAGCAGGCCGACGAAGTTCGGCAGCACGACCGCCACGAGAATGCCCAGGATCGCCACGACGATCAGGAGCTCCGTGAGCGTAAATCCCTGTTCACTGTTCAGCTTCTTCAGCATCGAATCCCCCTGTTGGCATATGCATGAGCGAGGCGACGCCACCACGCCTTACACGGTCGTTATCGACGCGCGCCGAGTCCGGTTTAGGGGTATTGGAGTAATTTGTCCGCGATCACCCCATTAGGGAACCCGCCGACGGCCGAATATCGATCCCACTCGAAGCGCCACCGCCGCTTGAGCGAACGCCGTGATTCTCGGATAGTCCTGATCGAGCAGGAGGCGAAGTACGGCGTCGGCTTCTTCGAGACGCTGCGACACACCAAGGGCGTAGGGACGCAGCTTTAGCTCCGTCCTCGTGGGTGTCAGACAACAGCCGGACAGCGCCAACGAACGCCCGTACGGACAAGTCTTCTCGCAGAGTCGCCGTCGGAGACAGACCTGTCCTCGTCGAGCGACGACGGATCCTCTCGATAGACCGCGATGCTCCGGCCGACCGACAAAGCCGCACCCACAGGAGAGCTCACGATGGCCGAGATCACGCACCGCCAGATCCAGACCAACGGCATCAACATGCACATCGCCGAAGCCGGCGCTGGCCCGCTCGTGCTGATGGTGCATGGCTGGCCGGAGTCCTGGTACTCCTGGCGTCATCAGATCAAAGCGCTCGCCGAGGCCGGCTACCACGCCGTCGCCCCTGACATCCGCGGCTACGGCCGCACGGATTGCCCGGAGCCGATCGAGTCCTACCGCATGCAGGAGATCATGGCCGACCTCACCGGCCTGCTCGATGCGCTCGATGAGAAGACGGCCGTCATTGTCGGCCACGACTGGGGCTCGATGATCGCCTGGTACAGCGCCGTGCTCCACCCCGATCGCTATCGCGCCGTCGTCGCGATGAGCGTGCCCTACGCCGCGCGCGCGCCGATGCCGCCGACGCAGCTCCTCAAGAGCGTGTTTGGCGACAACTGGTTCTACATTCTCTACTTCCAGGAGCCAGGCAAGGCCGAAGCAGAGTTTGAGGCCGACGTCGATCGCACGCTCCGCACGCTCCTCGCGTCGGCTCCGGATGCCGAAGGGGCCGCCTTCACGCCCGCGCCCAAGCCGAAGAGCGCCACCTTCTTCGAGAACGCGCCGCCGACGCCGACGAAGCTGCCCGACTGGCTCACGGAAGAAGATCTCGCGTACTTCGTCGGCGAGTTCACGCGCGTCGGCTTCCGCGGCGGCCTCAACAAGTACCGCAACATGGATCGCGACTGGGAGGACTTCCCGCAGCTCGCCGGCGCGAAGGTGCAGCAGCCCGCGCTCTTCATCACCGGCGACAAAGACCCCGTCCGCGCCTTCACCAGTCAGGACGGCATGAAAGAGAATGTCCCGAACCTCAAAGAGATCGTCACGCTCCCCGGCGGCCATTGGATCCAGCAAGAACGCGCCAAAGACGTCAGCGCCGCCCTCATCAACTTCCTGAACGGCCTCTGACCGCACACAAGCGTCGAGCCCAGAAAGTAGGGACGCAGCTTTAGCGCCGTCCTCATCGGACGGAGACGATGGTTTCGGGAATCGTGCCGACATCGCCGAACGCACGACCGCAACAAGAGCAAAGGACATCACATGACCGACATCACACACCGCCAAATCGCCACCAACGGGATCAACCTGCACATCGCCGAGGCCGGCCGCGGCCCGCTCGTCCTGATGGTGCACGGCTGGCCCGAGTCCTGGTATTCCTGGCGCCACCAACTCACCGCCCTCGCCGATGCCGGCTTTCACGCCGTCGCGCCCGACGTCCGCGGCTACGGCCGCAGCGACGCCCCGCAGCCCGTCGAGGCGTACAGCATGAAGCTCCTCACCGCCGATCTGGTCGGAGTCCTCGACGCACTCGGCGAAGAGACAGCCGTCATCGTCGGTCACGACTGGGGCGCGCCGCAGGCTTGGACGAGCGCCGTGCTCCATCCCGATCGCTATCGCGCCGTCGTCGCGATGTCGATCCCGTTCGCGCCGCGCGCCGCGGCGCCGCCGCTGACGCTTATGCGCGCCGCATTCGCCGAAACATTCTTCTACATCGTCTACTTTCAGGACGAAGGCGTCGCCGAGAAGGAGCTGGAGGCTGATCCCGCTCGCTCGATGCGCCTCATCCTGTACGCCGCCTCGGGCGACGCGCCGCCCGCGCCCGGCTTCATCGGCAAGCCGAAAGGCTCCGGCTTGCTCGACGGCATGAACGATCCCAAGCCGCTGCCGTCATGGCTGACGCCCGCCGACATCGACTACTACGCGTCGGAGTTCAAGCGTGCCGGCTTCCGCGGCGGCATCAACCGCTATCGCAACATGGATCGCGACTGGGAGGAGCTGCCGCAGCTGGCGAGCGCCCGCATCACGCAGCCCGCGCTCTTCGTCGCCGGCGAGAAAGACGGCGTCGTCGCGCTCAATCCCAGCGGCATCGAGACGATGAAGCAGAACTGCGACAACGTGAAGGTGGTGATGCTGCCCGGCGCCGGCCACTGGACGCAGCAAGAACGCCCCGCCGAAGTCAACGCCGCCCTCATCGAGTTCCTGAAAGGACTGTGACCATGCGTATCGGACTGATGCACACCGACGACGGCGTCCGCACGCTCGAACAGCAGGTGCAAGAGATCGTCGGCGAAGAAAACGACGGCTTCGACAACGCCTGGTGGGGCCAGGTCATGGGAGGCGACGCACTGACCGTCATCGCCCTCGCCAGCCAGCGCACATCGCGGATCGAGCTCGGCACATCTGTTATTCCGACGTACCCACGCCACCCGTTCACGCTCGCGCAGCAGGCGCTGACGGTGCAGGCCGCCACC
>JBBQVO010000047.1:0-19328 GCA_038211505.1 Dehalococcoidia bacterium
GGATCGCCGTGGTACCGGTACTACTGCAAGCGTTGCACGTCAAAAGGCTTTGGGAGCGACATCCCTGGCATCGCGGAGTCGATTTCCGATTCGAGCGGTTCGATTACGATCAGGGCCCATCCCGGAGATTTTCCTCCCGTCGACGCGGGTTCAGCACCGAACCTTGAAGGGTTCCAGCTGTGTGCGCTCGTGGTCGTAGCGACGGATGGCGTGCCATTCGGCAGCCAGGTTCAGCACCAATTGAATCTGAACTGTCCGAACCCGTAGTGGTTGGTTCCTTGTACCGAAATCGCGATTGTTTCCGCGAGGTCGGCGGCAGAGTGCTTGTTGCTCGCTCGCACGCCCTGCCGGTCACCGGCGGTCGCGCCCTATGGCGGTCCATACACGTAAGATGCGGCGGAGCTCGGCAACGGGATCGGGGTGATCGTCGACGCGGATGTTGGTGGCGGCTTCGCGCGGATCGAAGGTGAGGTTGCCGCCGCGTGCGACGACCATCGGCGTCACGATCAGCGCCGCCGACTGACGGCCGCGTTTGTCGCCGCCGACTGCCTGTCCCGCCTCAAGCGCCGCCATCAGCCGCGAGCCGATCCACTTGCCGTCCAGCGAGTCGTAGGCATTGGCCATGGCCTCGATGACGTCGGCGCCCGTGAGCATGTTGCCTTGCACCGAGAAGTTGTCGCCGTCGCGCGAGCCGTACCAATCGACGCATTCGGCGCCGCTGTGCGCGAACGTGCGGCCCTGCGCATCGATCCCGGCGACCTGCCGCACGTGGGCGCCCGGATCATCGGCGAGCAGGCCTTCGAGCGCGGCGCGCGGGCTGAGGCCGAGTTCGAGCAGCTTCATGCCTTCGATGCCGAGATCGATGTTCGAGAACGACTGCGTGGCGATCGCGCCGACACCCGCCTTCGCGTGCGGCACGATCGCCCCGACACACGGCACGGCCGTCGAGACGGCGACGCCGAATGCTGCGCTTGCTGGATCGCGGGCGATGATGGAGAAGGTCATGCGGTAGTCTCCTGGCTGTTGGCTGTTGGTTGTTGGCTGTTGGCCGTTGGCTGTTGGCGGCTGGCGGTTGGCGGTTGGCTGTTGGCTGTTGGCTGTTGGTGAATGGGTGGCCGCAATTCGCGACCGCGATCAGCGCCGGCGGCGACGCGCCCGCTACAGATCCTACGCTCCGCCCTCGCTCGTCCCCATTCGTGTCTCTTCGTGTCCCTTCGTGGAAGACCCGTCGGCCGCCGCTTACGAGAGGCCGGCGAGCGGATCGGGCGCCTTCTCCATGGAATCGACGACGCCGAGGACGAGGACGACGCGCACACGATCGCGCGGGTGCGGGTCGGCGTAGATCATTTCGTGCGAGAGACGCGCTTCGCGGGTGCGATCACGCTCGCCATCGAGTTGGAAGAGCACGGCGTAGTACTGCGTACCGTGCAGCTCGTACGGCCGCACCTGCAAGATGATGCCGCCGCGCGGCTCCGCCTTCTGCCCGCCGCGCACCCATTTGCCGGTCACGGGTTGGTGAGTCGTGGGCTGTGCGTTGTGGGTCGTGTGGATCGCATGACGGGAGGATACACCCGGGGTGGGGTGTTAGTCGTTGGTCGTTTGGGGATACGGCGGGCGCCGCGTGCGCCAGTGCGGAAACAGGGGCCGGCGACAGGGATTGTCGCCGGATGTTGCGATAGTGAATCAGGACGGATGCGGGTGCAACGTCGAGAGCGAAAGAGGCGGTGATATGGGTACGGACATCGATCTGATTGGGAATGGCGCGTTGGCGCCAGCGGGCGCGACGAACATCGTCATGATCCTCGATCGATCGGGCAGCATGTCCGGACGGCAGGCGGATGTAATCGGCGGCTTCAACAGCTTCATCGCGAGCTGCCGCAGCGCCGCGCTCGCTCGCTGCTCCGTCACATACGTGCGCTTCGATACGGAGGTTGAGCGCGTGTTCTCGGAGAAACTCGATCGCGTGCCGGAGCTGACAGAGGCGATGTATCAGCCGCGCGGGAGCACGGCGCTGCTCGACGCCGTGGGCCAGTGAGTGAGCGCGATCGTGAACGATGCCGACGACCGCTACATCGTGATCACGTTCACCGATGGTCACGAGAACGCGTCGCGGGAGTGGACGAAGGAGAAAGTGGCGGCGCTGCTGAAGGAGCGTGAGGCGCTGGGCAACTGGACGTTCGCATTCTTCGGCGCGGAGATCGACGCGTGGGGCGAGGCCGGCGACATGGGCTACGCTGCCGGCAACACGAGCACGCACCGGCGCGTCGACACACTCGGCATGATGAGTGCGACCGGGCGCGCGGCCTCGGTGATGTCGCGATCCAGCATGCGCAGGAGCGCAGAGTACGCCGCGACGGCGAATGCGGTGATGCTCGATCCGAAGCTCTCGGACGCCGAGATCGAGCGCCGCCTCGCCGAAGGCGACGTCGACGACGCTTCCGTAACGTCGTGACGGCGGCGCGCTGAGCATTGGCGCCGGCCGCGAGCGCGCACGCGCGTCGCCGCGGCCGACAACGGTTGCTGAACTGGAGCGCGTAGCGGGGAATCACTCCACGCGAGGCTACGCGGGCTGGAAGCGGATTAGGGTGGCGTCATCGGCGATATCGTCGTAGACGGCGCGGAGGGGCATGTCGACGCGAAGATCGCTCTCGGCGGCGTTGACGATGTTGGAGACGATGTGCGGGCCTTCTTCGAGCTCGACGACGGCGTAGTTGTAGGGGCCGTCGTCGGAGAAGCCGGGAAACTTCTGGTGCATGATGCCGAAGCTGTAGAGCGTGGCGCGGCCGCTCGCCGCGACCCACTGCGTGTCCGTCGACCAGCAGTCGGGGCAGCGCGGTCGCGACGGCAGCCGGTAGGCGTTGCACGACCCGCAGCGCATCAGCATCAGCTCGTGCCGCCGCGCGCCGTCGTAAAACTCCTGCGATTCGGCGTCGGGCTGTGGTATCGGTCGGGCGTATGTGGTCATGTGGTTGCTCTTACGCGCAAGATGTCGTCCCGAATGTAACGCTCGTAGGCATCCACGGTGATCCAGGCGCGGCCAGACCGGTACCCTTCCGTCGCTGCGCCATCGCCTCTGTCACGTCCAAACCACACATAGGTGAGCGGACAAGAATCGCACGCACTGCCGTCTCCAGGGTACGTCTCACGCGACCATACGAGACCCAAGTTGGTGACAAGCTCGAAAGCGCTCGAATCCCACATTTGTCGGAGCTCGTAAGACGCGCCGACGCGGACCTCGTCGTTTGTTTCGTACGACTCAAATGTGACACGCCTGCCGGAAACGGCCACCGCCTTGTGCAGTTCCATTACGATGCGTGACTCGTCCTGCGCGTAGAGGCCGGCCGGCGCGATCGGATCGCCAAGTGGCCGACTCACGAATGCCTCGGTCGTCGTTGTATCTCCCTCGCGCCTGAACCCCAGAATCTCGGCGATCGGCGCTTCCCAGAGAACAGGGTTTCCGTCGTTGTCCACGAACGCACCACTCCCGCCAGGCTTCACCGGTCGCTCTCTCGCTCCGCCAGCTGCTTCTTCGTCGCGAGCCGCTGCCATGCGGTCTCGATCAGCTCTTGCAGCTGCGCGCGATCGACCTTCGATAATCGTACGAGGATCGCCGGGTAGCCGCGACAGTGGTCGGTGAGAAAAAACGCCTCCGGTTGCGTCTCCATGAGGAAGCGCCGCTCGTCGTCCTCGACCGGCGTGAGCACGAGCACGTCCTCCTCGCGCAGCCGCGCCATGAATCTCTTGCCGACACGCAGCGACGGTGTGCCGTAGTTTGTCGCGTCGACGACGCCGGCCAGCGCCAGCGCCATCTCGCGCACGCCGTCGTAGGTGAGGGGTGAGCGCTTCTTCATTGCGGGACATGATAGCCAGGCGAGGCGTGACACCCTCGCGGTAGCGCGCCTTCGCAAGCTGCTTCCAACGTCTCGGCGTCCTCGGGCGCCAATCCGAATCGGTAGAAGTATGCAGGCTGCTCGCTCACCCCCCCACGTTCGGCGAGAGCACGAGCGTCGAATGATGGTCGAGGATGCCGCCGTTGCCGGTGACGAGGACGATGTCGTGCTTGGCGACCTGGCGGTCCGCGCCCTGGCCGCGCGTCTGGATGATGCCTTCGGAGAGCGGCGTCATGCCCCACATGTAGAACGCGCTAAGCTGGCCGCCGCCGGTGTTCGTCGGCAGGCTGCCGCCGGGCGCGAGCTTGCCGTCGGCGACGAATGGGCCGCCGTCGCCCTTCTCGCAGAAGCCGTAGTCCTCGAGCGTGACAAGCACGGTGTAGGTGTAGCAGTCGTACGCCTGCACGACGTCGATGTCGTCGACGGTGATGCCGGCCATCGCAAAGGCCTTCTGCTTCGACATCGGCGCGCCGGTTTGCGTCTCGACGTCCCAGCCTTTGCGGCGCATGTCGCCGGGGTGGCCCTGGCCCATGCCCCAGATGTAGGCCGGCAGCTGCGCCATATCGCGCGCTTCGTCGGCGCGCGAAACGACGACGGCGACGCCGCCGTTGGAGACGAGGCAGCAGTCGAGCAGATGCAGCGGCTCGGCGACCCAGCGCGACGCGCGATAGTCGTCGAGCGTGATCGGATCGCGATGCGCGGCGATCGGATTCTTCGCCGCCCACTGGCGCTCGGCGACGGCGATCGCGCCGAGCTGGTCGGTCGTCGTGCCGTACATCGACATGTGGCGGCGGGCGGCGAGCGCGTAGTGCGCGTTGATGCCGAGCACGCCGAAGGCGGGATACAGGCCGCCCATGCCGGACGGACGCGACGGACGGCCCATGCCGGCGTACGCCGCCCCGCCGCCGCGGCCTTCGGCGAGCGGTGCATCGGCGAAGACGCAGACGACGTGGTTGGCGAGGCCGTGCACGACATGCATGGCGGCGTACTGCACCATGATGTTCGCCGTCGCGCCGCCGCAGTTCATGCTCGAAAGCAGGCGCAGGTTCGTGAGGCCGAGATAGTTCTGCAGGCCAACGCCGCCCATGCCGCCAAGCGACGACACGCCGGGGTTGACGAGCAGGCCATCGATCTGATCCTTCCGAAGACCGGCGTCGGCGACGGCGCGCTGCACCGCCTCGGCGGCGAAGTGCGATGCGTCGTGGCCGTAGACGCGGCCCATCTCGGAGATGCCGAGGCCAGTGATCGCGGCCTTCGCTTTGAGTTCCTGTAGTTCCATGAGCACAGGTTATAGATGGCCGCTTCTAGCCGGTAGTGCGGGCGGGCTCCGGCGTGGAGCTTTCGATGCCGTCCGTTTCGATGCGGCTGATACGTGACGACGGCAGCCGCGTGGCGATCGTCGATGCGGCGATGATCGCGAGCACGGGCGTCAACGGCACGTGGTAGCGCGGCTCGCCGGCGAATATCAGGTGCAGCGCAAGCCAGACGCCGATCGTCGACCAGAGCGCGAGCCAGAGGCGCGCGTCGAGACGATCGCGTCGCACGGCGAACGGCGACAGCGCGACGAGCGCCAGCAGCACGTACCAGTAGATGTCGCCGACTAGCACGAGCGCATCGTGGCCGCGTCGAACCGGTGTGGCGCCGAGGCTCTCGGACCACTGCATCGAAGGCGCGGCATCGGATCGAAGCAGCCAGCCGATGCGGAGCGCGGCGAGATGCAACTCTCGCGCCGGATGCGTGTGCGCGTAGGTGAGTGCGCGGGGCGTGCCGACATCGGCGAAGAACAGCTCGCGATCGCGGAACGAGATGCCCGGGCGTTCATCCCAGAGGTCCCGCGGCGCCACCGACGTGCCGTTGGAGTACGGCCCGTGCGCGAGCCGCAGGTTGTAGCCGAGGTTGTCGTTGATCGGGAACGGGCGTCCCATCGCGATCTCGTTGCGCACCGCCCATGGCACGATCAGCAGCGCGATGCCAGCGAGCAGCGGCGCGATTACGCGCGCGATCGGCGCTGGCCGCAGCGTCGGCGGCGCGACGATGATCAGCACCGGCACGAGCAGCGCCATGCCCTGCGACCGCACGAACGCCGTCGCGGCGAGCACGATGCCCGTCGCGACGTAGGCCGCGATCGACCGGCGGCGCGGCGCCCAGAGTGCCGTCGCCAGCGTCATCGCGACGCCGAACGTGAATAGCGGTTCGCTGAAGAGCGCCGGCGTCCAGAAGATCAGCGACGGCAGCACGGCGAAGAACGTCGCGGAGATCAGCCCGAGGATCTCGCCGCGATCGCCGGGCACCAGGCGGCGAGCGACGTAGAAGATCGGCAGCACGGTGAGCGCGCCGGCGATCGCGTTGAGCACTTTCGCGGCGCGCTCGTCGGAGTCGGTGAGCCGGTAAATCGGCGCGAGGGCGATTGGGTAGCCGGGCGCCCAGAACGCCGTCGCTTCGCTCTGGTCGCCGGCGACGAAGCCGCGCTGGTCGAAAGCGACACTGTAGCCGCGCCCTTCGGCGATGTTCTGTGCAGTGGCGGAGTAGTACTGCGGGTCGGAGAGTGGCGGCGTTTGCGTATCAGTGACGGCGAGCCAGGCGAATCGCAGTGTCAGCGCCAGCGCAACGATCATTGCGAGAGCGAGCGCGCTGTTCATCGGCTGCGATGGTTCGGGCGCGCTGTTGGTGCCTCGCGGCGTCGCGTATTCAGCTTCGATCACGAGGGAGATGATAGCCGAACGCGTGAGCGCTGTTCGCTTCGGTGATCGCGTCCGAACGGGCGTCCGCGGCGTATGTGATGTTGGGCTTGCCAAACGACGATGCGCGAGCGTGAGGGACTCTACTCGTGCTGAGGCGGGCGTCGATTAGACTGACAACGCATGACCGGGGTCCAATCTCACATTCGCCGCTTCTTCATCCGCACCTGGCCGCTGCTGTTGTCGCTGGCGTTGCTCATCGGGCTGCCGGTGGCGATCACGCTCGACCGACACGGTCGCGTCGCCGTCGAGGCGGCGATCTATCTGCCGGACATGTTGCTGCCACAGGTGCCGTTGCCTGTGCGGCCGATCGAGTTCGTGTCCGAGAAGCCGGTGCGGACGCGGGTGACGATCGACTACGAGAGCCGCAACGGCCCGCGGTCGATTGACGCCGATCTCTACGTGCCGGCGAGCGGGTCGAAGCACACGGGCGTCGTCTTCTCGATGGGCGCGCCGCCGTTATCGCTCGATGACAAGCGGCTGGTGCGGATCGCCGAAGACTCGGCGCGCGCCGGCGTCGTCATGCTCGTGCCGTTTAGCGATCGCCTCGACGAATTGCGCATCGAGCCGGAGGAGATCGACGCGCTCGTCGCCGAGTTTCAGTATGTGCAGCAGCAGCCGCAGGTCGATCCGAAGCGCGTCGGGTTCTTTGGCGCGAGCGTCGGCGGGTCGATCGCGCTCGTCGCGGCGGGCGACCCGCGCATTGCGGACGAGGTCGATCACGTCGTCTCGTTCGGCGGCTACTTCGATGCGCTGTCGGCGTTCGGCGCGATCGCGACGCATCACATAGAATACGGCGGCGTCGATGAGCCGTGGACGCCGCGCGAGCATGCGGAGCGCGTGATGGCGGAGCAGCTGATCAACTTCGTCGACGACCCGCGCGACCGCGAGTTCTTGACGCGGACGTTCATTGACAAGGAGCAGCAGCCGCCGCAGGAGCTGGCGAGCCTGGGGCCGGTGGCGCGCAGCTCGTATGACTTTCTGGCGAATCGCGATCCGAATGCGGTGAGCGATCTGATCAAACGTCTGCCGCCGGACGCCGTCGCGGAGCTGGATTATCTCTCGCCACGCACGAGCATCGCGAACGTGAAGGCGGAGCTGTTCATCCTGCACGATCGCGGCGACCCGTTCATTCCGTACACGGAGACGCGCGCGTTGAAGGACGCGATCGGCGACCGGCCGAAGACGCATTTCGACGAGTTGCGGCTGTTCGAGCACGTGGAGCCGAAGCTCAACCAGCGGCCCGACGTGATCGCCTTCGACAGCACCCGTTTGCTCTTCCGCATGTATCAGCTGCTATTGCGCTGGGACTGAATGCGGCCGATGGCTTGTGCGTAGTTGACACAGTCGTCGCGTCAACCCGCGCGGGCTGGAAAGCCCGCGCTACAAAACGAGCAGGCCCGCGCTGGCTTCGCTGGCGTTTTCGCGCGCATCAAATCTTGCGGGTCAACGCCCATGATCACCGTCGTTTGCGCCAGCGCTGGAGCGCAACGCCGGACCAGATGACTTCGACGACGCCGAACGGCCACGCGCCCTGCAGAAAGCCGTAGGCCGACGATGCGAGGCAGGCGGCGGCGAACGCGAGCACGAACATGGGCGCGCGCTCTTCCAGCACGTAGAACACGAGCATCGACGTGACGGCGACGATGCCGAACGCTGTGAGCGGTCCGATCATCCGGCGGCGAACATCTTCTCGATCACGTCGAGCTGCTCGCTGCTGGCGCCGATGCGCAGCCGAAGCGACGGCGCTTGCTCGACGCGCCAAGTGATCGACGAGCAGCAGACGCGTTCGGCGGCGGCGGACGCTTCGACAGATGCGACGGCAGCGGGATCGAAGTCGATCACGACTTCGCCGTCGGTGCGCTTGATCGCGCGGGCGTACTGCCCGATCTCGATGCCCGGCGCATCGCCGGGCCGCGCCTCGATGTCGCAGGCGAGGATGTCGAGCAGGTCATCGGCATTCGGTCGAATCACAGCGGCCTCCTTCATCATCGATCATCGGGCAGTAATCGCAGTTTTCGACGCGCTGCCCGTCGCGCGTTGCACATTCGGCGTGGGCGACGTGGTGCTCCAGCGCGACGAGATCGCGCTCGATCGCGCGCAGTTCGGCGATGCGGGCGCGCACGGCGGCGCGGCGGGTGGTAATGCGCTCGATCAGTTGCGGCGCGAAGGAGCAGCAGTCGGACGAAAACGCTTGCGCGACGAACAGGCCCGCCTCATTGAGGCTGAGGCCGAGGAGCCGCGCCTGACGCAGCAGTCGCAACCGGCGGATGTCGTTGGCGCTGTACGAGCGATAGCCGGACGTCGTGCGAGCCGGCGGTGGCAGAGCGCCTTCGGCTTCGTAGAATCTGATCGTCCTGGGCGATATGCCCGTCTCGCGCGCGACGGCGCCGATGGTCAGCCTTGTGTTCATGCGGACATCGTAAACATTCCAGTCGCTGGAAGGTCAAGCCGCCGTCAACAACGCCGCGCGGGCTGAAAAGCCCGCGCTACATGAATGGAAGGTCAGCGCGTCCGAGGCGAGCGCCATCGCCGCAAAAGGCCCGCGCTACGGCATTGAGGGCCACGTGCCGTCGAGATTGGTGGCGTTGGTGGATCGCGAAGCCGCAGGGAGCAGCGAAGCCGCCCACAGATCCGCGGCCGACCACCCGAAGCCTTTCGTGCTCTTTGTGCTCTTGATGGATTGTCCCGAACGCAGCCGCGAGTAAGACTCAGGCTTCGACGAGGCCTTGCGAGACGAGGAAGGTCTTCGCTTCGTCGACGCTGTTAAAGACGCGCGAGCCGAGGCCGTCGAGGGCGTCGACGATATCGTCGTCAGCCGCGTCTTCGTACGCCGCGTCGACGATGCTCGTGCGTTCAACGCGCCCGTTCGAGGCGAACCCGTTCTCGACGTACGGCGCGATCTTGCTCCATTCGACGGCCATGCCTGCTCCTTCTGCAATGTTTGGTGAATCGGGCGGAGTATAGCGTGGGGGCGCCGATAGCGGTTGGCTGTTGGCACAAGGGATAGCGGCAACCTGCTATCCGCTATCCGCTATCCGCCATCTGCTGTCCGCTAGTCCGCTAGTCCGCTACTCGAACGGTTGCGTGAAGCGTTCGCGCTTTACGACGTCGCCGATCGGCTTCCTCTGCTTCTTGCCGCGACCTACGGACGCCGCCGGATAGCCGAACGGAATGATTGCAAGGACATCGAGGTCGTCCGGGATATCAAGCACCTTCGCCACCTCGTCGAAGCCGTTCCCTCCGGCAAACCCGACCCAATTCGACCCGACCCCCTCTTCCCACGCGGTAAGCGCCATCGACTGGATCGCGCGACTTGCGTCCGATATCGCGAACACTGTTCGTTCGATGGCGACGACGATCGCCAGCGGCGCGTCGGCGATGTACGGGCCGGTAGTCGCGAGCGTGCCGAGCTGGCGCAGCGTCGCCTCGTCCTGCACGACGATGAAGCGCCACGGCTGCTTGTTCATCGAGCTGGCGCTGAGATGCGCCGCCTCGACGATCCTTTTCACGATCGCGGCATCGATCTTGCGGCTGTCGTAGGCGCGGACTGCGAGCACTGTGCGTACTGCTTCGAAGACGTCCATGTGTCATTTCCTTTCATTGCCTGTGGCGAAACGCGACTACGCGTTCACCACCGTAGTTTCGGCTTGCGGGCGGCCGTCGCTTCGTCGAGGCGGCGAAGGGGGGCGGTGTGCGGCGCTTCGCGGAGGAGTTCGGGCTGCGTTGCTGCTTCGGCGGCGATGGCGAGCATGGCTTCGCAGAAGGCGTCGAGTGTTTCTTTCGATTCGCTTTCGGTCGGCTCGATCATCAGCGCCTCGTCGACGACGAGCGGAAAGTAGATCGTCGGCGGGTGGTAGCCGTAGTCGATCATCCGCTTCGCGATGTCGAGCGTCTTCGCACCCTGCGCCTTCTGGCGGCTGCCGGAGAACAGCACCTCGTGCATGCATGTCCGATCGTGCGCGAGATCGTACGCGCCTCGCAGCCGCGCCTGCACGTAGTTCGCATTCAGCACCGCCGCCTCGCTGATCGCGCACAGTCCATCGGCGCCAAGGCTGCGGATATATGCGTAGGCGCGCAACAGTACGCCAAAGTTTCCGTTGAAGGCGCCGAGACGGCCGATCGTGTGCGTGGGATCGTAGAGGCGGTATGTGGGCGTGGCGTTTGCGGCCGATGTTGGATCTTGGATGTTGGATGTTGGACCAAGGTCTCGATCCTCCATCCTCCTCCCTCCACCCTCTAGCTCGACGTGCGGCGACGGGAGGAAGGGGATCAGATGCTCCTTCACGACGATCGGGCCTGCGCCGGGGCCGCCGCCGCCGTGGGGCTGGCTGAAGGTCTTGTGCAGGTTGATGTGCATGACATCGAAGCCGAGATCGCCGGGCTTCACCTGGCCGAGCATGGCGTTGAGATTCGCGCCGTCGCCGTACATCTGCGCGCCGTGCGCGTGCACCATCCGCGCGATCTCGACGATGTTGCGGTCGAAGAGTCCGAGCGTGCTTGGCAACGTGATCATCAGCGCGGCGACCGTCGGCCCGTGCTCTTCGAGCGCGATGCGGAGCGCGTCGAGATCCATGTCGCCGTCAGGCTGCGGCTTCACGGAAACGACGTTGAAGCCGGCCATCGACGCCGTCGCCGGGTTCGTGCCATGCGCGGAGTCGGGCACGAGGATCGTCGTGCGATGCTCGCCTCTCGATTCGAGATAGGCTTTGATGACGAGTACGCCGGCGAGTTCGCCCTGCGCGCCGGCCAGCGGCGCCAACGACGTGTCGGCCATGCCGGCGATCTCGGCGAGCGTGCGCTGCAGCTCATACATGACGGCGAGGGCGCCCTGCACGTCGGCATCGGTCTGCATCGGGTGCGCATAGGCAAACGCGGGCATCGCGGCGATCGCGTCGTTGACCTTCGGGTTGAGCTTCATCGTGCAGGAGCCGAGCGGGTACATATGCGTGTCGATCGACCAGTTGAGCTGCGAGAGCCGCGTGTAATGGCGCACGACATCGAGCTGCGAGAGTTCGGGCAGGTTGAGATCGTCGCGGAGGAGTGCGGGCGGGATGGACCTAACCCCCTGCCCCTTCCCGGAGCGGGAAGGGGAGTTCGCACCGACGCTCAGGGCCGGCAACGTGACGGCTACGCGGCCGGGATGCGAGAGTTCGGCGAGGGTGCGTTCGTCGTGGCGAGTGATCGTTTGGTCAGACATTCGCGGCGCCCTCACCCCGGCCCTTCGGGCCACCCCTCTCCCACTGCGGGGAGAGGGGATCAGATGTTCGATTGTGGCGGATACGTAGCAGGATCGCGGGCGGGGACGGGCGGCCACACGGGGCCGCCCCTACGACTGCGGATGCAACGTGGCGGTTCGTCATTGTGCGTTCTCCGCGAGCGCGTCGACCAACGCGTCGATCTCGGCGGCGGTGTTTGTTTCGGTGACGCAGAGGAGCATGCGGTTATGGAGCATGTCGCTGATGTCGAGGCCGCCGATGATGTGGCGCTCGATCAGCGCGCGGTTGATCTCGGCCGGCGGCTTCGGCGTGCGGACGACGAATTCGTGGAACCAGTGCTCGCCGTCTTCGATCGCGTAGCCGGGGATCGCGGCGATGCGCGACGCGAGATCGTGCGCCTTCTCGTAGCACAGCTCGGCGACGCGGCGGAGGCCCTGCGGGCCGAGCGTCGCGAGATATACGGACGCCGCAAGTGCGATCAGCTGCTGGCTCGTGCAGATGTTGCTGGTCGCGCGCTCGCGGCGGATGTGCTGCTCGCGCGTCTGCAGCGTCAGCACGAAGCCGCGGCGGCCATCGAGATCCGCCGTCTCGCCGACGATGCGGCCGGGCATCTGGCGGATGTACTTGTCGCGGCAGGCAAAGAGACCGACATACGGCCCGCCGAACGAGAGCGGCACGCCGAGCGATTGTCCTTCGGCGACGACGATATCGGCGCCGTATCGCGCCGGTGCTCGATAGAGGCCGAGGCTGATCGGGTCGACGGCGACGACGAAGAGCGCGCCCGCCGCGTGCGCCGCTTCCGCCCACGACGACGCATCGCTGGAGATGCGGCCGTAGAAGTCAGGCTGGGCGACTGCGAGGCAGGCGTGCTCGTCGCGGACATCGAACTCGCCGTGCGGCTGCACGTCGACGGCGATATCGCGGCCGTGGGCGTAGCCGCGGACGACGGCGATCCAGTTCGGATGCACGCGATCGGAGATCGCGATGCGACGGCGGCCGGTGACAGCGCAGGCCATCAGGCACGCTTCCGCCAGCGCCGACGCGCCGTCGTACATGCCGGCGTTCGCGACGTCCATGCCCGTGAGTTCGCAGACCAGCGATTGAAATTCGAAGATCGTCTGCAGCGTGCCCTGGCTGACCTCCGGCTGATACGGCGTGTAGCTCGTCAGGAACTCGCCGCGCATGACCAGCGGATCGATGATCGACGGCCGGAAATGGCGATAGGCGCCGGCGCCGAGAAAGCAGGCGTGATCGGCGGCCGTGCGGTTGCCTGACGCGAGCGTGCGCATCTCATCGAGCAGCTCGAGCTCCGAGAGCGCGTCGGGCAGCCGCAACTCGGGGCGCCGGTAGGCCGACGGGATGTCATCGAAGAGATCATCCGTCGATGCGACACCGATCGTCGCGAGCATCGCCTGACGATCGTCGTCCGTCAGCGGGATGTACGGATGCTGTGTGTAATCATCGGCGAACATGCTCGTGTCGCTTGCTGCTTCTCGAACGTCGAGCGTCATGACGCGCTCGTTTCGCGAACGACATCTCGGTGCTGCGCGATCGCCCAGATGTGGGAATCGTGGAAGATTTCGCTCGCGACCTCGTCCGGATCGAGCCATTCGATCGTCTCTTCAGGATCGCCGATGTTGGCGCCAAAGCTGGCTGAAAAGAACGTCGCGTGCATGTCGTACTGCACGTCATCGACTTGAAAATACTGGCGAGCGACGCCGATCAGGCCGTGGATCACGAGCTCGCACCCGGCCTCTTCGCGTACCTCGCGGCGCACCGTCTGCTCTGGCGACTCATCGTTCTCGGAGCCGCCGCCAACGAGCCAGATGTGCGAGCGGCCGCGCACGAACGCGACCCGCCCGTGCGCGTCGGTGACGACGGCATATGCCGCCGAACGCAGGCGGCATTCAACGCCATTCGGTCGGACGCCGAACGTGCGTACATCGGCGATCGGGGACCGTGCCTGCGACGGTGCGGCGATCGGGAGTACATCGCTCATGGGCCGAGCGCCTCGTCTTTGGCTTCGTTGCTGATGAAAGCGTCGTAGTCGGCGGCGGAGAGCAGCTTGTCGACCTCGGCGGCGTCGGTCGGCTTGATGCGCAGCAGCCAGCCGCCGCCGTGTGGATCGCTGTTCACGAGCTCCGGTTTCGTGACCACGTCGCCGTTCGCTTCGATGACTTCGCCTGACGCCGGCGTGTAGAGATCCGACACGGCTTTGACCGACTCGATCTCGCCCATCTTCTCGAACTGCGTGATCTTCGCGCCGGGCTCGGGGAGATCGACGTAGACGATATCGCCGAGCTGATCCTGCGCGTACTCGGTGATGCCGATCGTGGCGGAGTCGCCATCGATCTTGATCCACTCGTGTTCCTTCGAGTACCGGCGGTCGTCCGGGCTCTGTGCCATGCATTCTCTCCGGGTCTGCTTTCGATCGTCTGATTCGCCGCGCCGTACTTCGACTACGACGCGGCGCTTTCTCGCTTCTCCTGATCGTGTGCGACGAACGGACGGCGGACGACGACGGCGCGGATCGTGCGGCCGCGGACGTCGACGTCGAACTCGGCGCCGTACGCCGCGAGATCGCGAGGCAGGTACGCCATCGCGATGCTCGTACCGAGCGTTGGCGAGAATCCGCCGCTGGCGACGGTCGCAATCGATTCGCCGTCGTGGATGATCACGCAGCCGTCGCGGATGACGCCGCGGTCGATCGCCTTCAGGCAGATCAACTTGCGGTCGACGCCCTGCTGCTTGATGCGCGCGAGCGCGTCGCGTCCGGTGAACGGCGCGCCGTCGTCGAGACTGACGACCCAGCCGAGGCCGGCTTCGTACGGGTTCGTCGTCTCGTCGATGTCGTGCCCCCAGAGCGCGAGCGCGGCTTCGAGACGCAGCGTGTCGCGCGCGCCGAGGCCGCACGGCTCCACGCCCTCGACAGCGAGCTGACGCCATATCGCACGCCCGGCGTCGGGCGACGTGACGATCTCGAAGCCGTCTTCGCCCGTGTAGCCGGTGCGGGAGATGAAGAGCTTGTACTGCATGAACGGCAGCTCGGTGCAGGCGCGCTTCTCCATCGCCGCGACTTCGGGGCCGATGACACGGGACATGTAGCCGCTCGCCGCCGGCCCCTGCACGGCGATCATCAACGTCTGCTCCTGCCGATCGAGCAGCTCGGCATCAATCCCTGAGGCCGTCAGGCCGGTGCCTTCAAGGCCTGCGGCTCGCGACGCGATCTCGTCGCGATCGCGATCGGCGTTCGAGGCGTTGCCGACGACGAGGAAGCGGGTGGCGTCAAGACGGTAGACGTAGGGATCGTCGATGATGCCGCCGTCGTCGTTGCAGAGCAGCGTGTAGTGGCCGCGGCCTTCGTCGATCTTCGTGATGTCGTAGGTGAGCGCGGAGCGCAGCAGCGATGCGGCGGGGGATCCGACGACGAACAGCCGGCCCATGTGCGAGACATCGAACATGCCGGCGCGCTGGCGCACGGCGTTGTGCTCCTCGACGATGCCCTTGTATTGCACCGGCATCGCCCATCCGGCGAACGGCACGATGCGCGCGCCGGCAGCTTCGTGCAGGTCGAAGAGCGGCGTACGGCGCAGCGCGAGGGCGGGCGTTGTTGGCATGATGCGCCGTCATTGTAACGAGGCGCTTCGCGTCGGCGTAGCTTCGTTATGATCGGTCTGCGGACATCATCGGACTAGCAACACAGACCGCCGGCGTGGGCGCAGATGGGACCTAGCCGAGCCGCGCTTCGACTTCGGGCAGTGCGAGGACGGCGTCGAAGTCGTCGTCGGCGGCGATGCGGCAGTGGCGCTCGAAGCCGCAGCCGAGGCAGCGGTGGACGATGCAGTGCTCGCCCTTCGGCCGCGTGAACGCGGAGACAGGCGCCATCACACTCCCGCATGTGCTCGCGCGGTCGCCCGGCGTCTTGTCATCGACGTGCCGCGAATGCAGGCAGTACGGGCAGTGGTTGCGCTGCCGTCCGCCCGACGGCGGCAACCCGATCATCATGTGGCACCGCCGGCAGCGGAAGACATCGTCAGCGCCTTGCGCTCGATGCATCGCGCCTCTGACGTCCGATCCGCCGCCACGTCTTGTCTTGCCCACAGTCCACCTTTTCGGGCGCGCAGCCGTCGCTCGGCGCGCCTCGTCACGGTACCACGCGTCATCGTGCGGTAGACGGCCGTGCGTGCGGATGCGCTCGCCGATGCGAGTGCGCGACGCAGGCGATACCATGTGCGGCAAGCCGAAGTGGCGGAATGGCAGACGCGACGGTCTCAAAAACCGTTGGGCCGCAAGGCTCATGTGGGTTCGACTCCCACCTTCGGCACCAATGTTGAACCTAAATCGCGTGATATTACGCTCGTGACCGAGTCGGTTTCATGCGGTGTGACAGCAACCGTGACAGCAACCCGCACGGACGAGTGCGGATAGGGGTGGACGATTTAACGACCGCTGACGATCGCGTCCATCGCGAGCGTCGCCTCGCGTTGCATCGTCGGCGTGACGTGGCTGTAGAGGTCGAGGGTGATCGCGATCTGACTGTGGCCCAGCATCTCCGAGACGATCTTCGGGTGAATGCCGCGGCCGAGCACCAGCGTGGCTGCCGTGTGCCGCAGGTCGTGGAACCGCATGTCGGGCAGACCGGCGGCGCGAAGCAGCGGCCGGAAGGAGTTGCGCAGGAACTTCGTCGCGTCGATCGGCATCCCGACCTCGTCTGTGAAGACGAAATCGCTCTCCGCCCATCGGGCGCCCAGCCGCCGCCGCTCTTCGGCCTGCCGTACGCGGTGCCGGCGCAGGGCGGCCACGGCAGCCTCGGTCAGGCCCACGCGGCGGCGAGAGTGCTTCGTCTTCGGCTCCATGACGACGAGGCCCGCGGCAACGCGTTGCAGGCTTCCTCGGACCTCCAAAGTCGCATCGTCCAGCCGAACGTCGCGCCAGCGGAGTCCGAGGAGCTCGCCCTCGCGCATCCCAGTCGTCAGCGCGAGCGTGAACAACCCCTCCATGCGGTCGGCGGTGGCGGCGGAGAGTAGCCGACGGGCGTTTTCGGGCGAAAGCGTCTCCATCTCGTGTTTCACGATTCGCGGTGGATCAACGAGATCGGCCACGTTGCGCGCCACGACATTCCACCTCACCGCTTGACTGAGCGCCTTGTGCATCGTGGCGTGCAGGTGATGCACCGTCGTCGGCGACAGCCCGGCGTCAAGACGGTCGGCGTACAGACGCTGTAGGTGTTGCGCAGTTAACTTTTCCATGGACAACTTGCCGATTCGCGGGATGGCATGGAGCCGCACGTACTGTTCGTATCGCACCCACGTGCGTTCGCGGATCGATGGCTTGATGATGTCGAGCCAACTCTTCAAGTATTGCTCGACCGTCTGTCGCTTGATGATTGTCGGCACACCGTCGTCGCGCGACTTCAATGCGCTGTTGAGCTGCCGGGCGACATCGCCGCGATTCGATCCCAGAAAGTGCTTCCGCTTTCCTCGACCGATGCTCACCGACGCGCACCACCGCCCGTCGCGTCGCTGGTAGATCGAGCCTTCGCCGTTACTCCGTTTCGCCACGACGTCCCCTTCGTGCTCGCGTCATCGCAGTCCTAGCAACTTTGCGCCGGTGACGCGCTCAAACACCTCGACGATGTACTCCTTCTGATCGATCGTCAATTCCTCCTGTATCAACGTGCTGGCGCGGAATCGTGGATCGGCCATGACAAAGTCGAATGCCGTCGTGACGTTGTAGCCGTGGGCTTCCAATAGATTCGGATCATCGAAATGGCCGGCCAAAGCCAATAGCTCCGGGAGCGGAACGTCGTACGCCTTGGCGAGTCGGCGGAGGACCGCAGCATGCGGCGAAGTTCTTTTGCCCGACTCGATTTGTGACAAGTACGGATTGCTGATGCCGGCCAATTCCGCCGCAGCCCGCATGGTCCAACCCTTCGCCGCTCGCAGTTTCGAGAGGCGCTCACCGAGTTCGCTCATGGCAGCAGTCTACTCGATTCTTGCTAACTCTAGCAAGCAGAGATCATATCTGTAAGTTAGCAGAAGTTTGTGAGCAAGCATTTACGGTGATATGGTGGCTAACATGAGTACGCGTTTCAGAGTGTATGTCCGACGAGAAGCCTTCGATCGCGAGATGGCCGTGCGGAACATCTCCCAGAACGGCCTCGCCGGGGCCATGGGCGTATCGTCGGGATACATGTCGCAGTTGCTGAGTGGCAAACGATCGCCATCTCCAGTGATTCGGCAGAGATTGCAGCAGTTTCTCCAGATCGATGAGTTCGACGCCATCTTCCGGATCGAAGGTAAGGACCCGATGAACGGACGAGTGGATGATGCGCATGTGTGACGGACTCCTACTGACGATAGCGGATGCCGCGCAGCGGCTAAGTATCGGGCGCTCGATGCTGTACACGCTGATCCAGCGCGGCGAACTGCCATCCGTGAAACTCGGTGGCGCCCGTCGCGTATTGCTCGCCGACCTGGAAGCGTTCGTGACGCGGCTGCGTGATCAGTACGACGAGCAGCAACCGTGACGAGCACGAAGAGGAGTGCGGCTGACCGTGATCAACCGGCGCTGACCACCGTCGACCTCTGGATGTATGGACCACTCTGCGAAGCGGCACTCCGACAGGGGTGCGAATCACACCTCATCGTGTTTGAGGTGGCGAAAACGCTTAAGCGGTCGCCGGGTGCCAACGGCGTTGCAATCGCGGATGTGATTGCTGCTCTGCGTCGACTCAAGATTTTCCGATCGCGTTCCCATGTCCGCAAACTTTTGGCGGAAGGAGAACTGTTCTGGACGATCAAGAGCGGACGCGTCTGGCTGGAGAGTGTCGGATCCGTCGCGACAAACATTGGTGCGTTCGGGCATGCGCACATGCAACTCGTAAGCACGCAGTTCCTGACGACGCGTGCCGGCAGACGCGCAGCGCTTCTCGGCGTCGCCATCCCGGTCGGTAATCCCGTATCACAGAAACAGATCCGGAAGCGCACGGGGGTGCACGAGCGCACGATAAGTCGGTACATCGCATCTGGCGCGATCGATGCAACGCGTCAAGACGCCGACGTTACGAACGCCGCGGGGCTCTCGCATCCCTTTCAACTAACGCGGCAGCAGGTCTCTAGCGGCATGTTCGTAAAAGGCGATCGTGTCATGAAACGAATACCCAACGTCTACACCGCGAAGGGAAAACGCATCCGGCCGGGAACGAGATCGAAGCAACTATTCAAGGCACGACCCCGCATAGTTGCGGACGGGGCATCGACTGTGCCGCGAATGTACTTCGATTCCGTGAAGGCGCGAAACAAACGATGGCGTGGAAAGGTGGTCACCAAGACCGTCGAAAGTAGAGTCCCAGGACGTGGTGTAAGTAATCGGTCAACTGGATAGCAGTTGGCCACAGCATCATCCTCGTAGTTGTTGTTCAGTTCAGCAGCGAGGAGGATCTCTGTGACCACCCCTACGATGGACGTTCTCGACGTGAT
>JBBQVO010000048.1:0-18994 GCA_038211505.1 Dehalococcoidia bacterium
GGTGCTCTTCGCGATCGATCATCGCCGACAGCGGCTCCAGTACGAACGGCGTGATGACGGCGAGCGCTTCGAGCATGCGGATGAACTGCTCCGGCCGCCGGCCCGGCGGGATGCGGATCGCGCGCTTGGCCTCAGGCACGGTGCTGTTGGCGAGCAGTCCGGCGCTGAACCGCTCGTCGTACGCCTCGCGCGCGATCGACGCCGCGATCGTGATCGCGTGTTCAAGCAGAGCGGGGTGCGAGCCCGCCCAGGCGGGGATCACGGTCTGCGTATTCAGGCAGATCAGCAGGTGCTCCGACGATGTCGGATCGTAGACGCGCGACTGGAGCTTGCCGAGGCGCGCCGTCGCATTCCAATCGATGCGGCGCAGGCTGTCGCCCGGCGTATAGTCGCGGATGCCGGCGATGCGCGAAGGATCTTCGTACGTGCGGAGCCCGCCCGATCGCTCGCCAGAGGGCCGCCGCGAAGGCAGGCCGAGATCGGGCAGATCGATCGTGCGCGGGTAGACGACGACGTGCGCGCGACGCGATTCGGTACGCTCCTCGGTAAACAGCCCGAACGCATCGCCCGACCGCAGCAGTGTCGGTCCGATGTCGTAGATGCCACGGGCGGGACATCGCAGCTCGACATCGCGGCTCACGCGCTCGTAGGCGCCGACGGAGGTCCGCCAATCGAGCCCGAGAATGCCGACCTGACCCTTGAGTTGAAACTCGCTGTCGTCGTCAAAGGCGCCGTCACGGATCATCGACTCCGGAAAGAGTTCGTGCGCTTCGATCCACGGCAACGGCAGCGGCTTGCGATTGGTGATCCGCAGGGTCACACCGACGCGCTCGCCGGCAAACGCGTGATCTTCGGGCACGATGCGCTCGTAGGTGACGCGACGGAGCGCATACCGCGCCCACAACTGCGCGCCGCCGCACGCGAGCCCGACGGCAAACCCCAGCACGCCGACGGCGACGTGCCCCGTGGCGATCCCCGTGACAACGATAGCGAGCGAAACGTACGGCCAGTAACTACGCAGCATGGAGACTGAGCATACCGTCAGTCACCGATGAAAGGATCCACGCTACGAGGAACGTGGTGGTGGCGCATCATTCTAAGCGACGAGAAGAACCGCTAGGCGCCCGTGGTATCTCTTCGGATTGCCTCCGGTGTTGGTACATCGGGCATTCTGCTGGGACCAGATTCGGCGTGACATCGGAGAGATTCTTCGCTTCGCTCAGAATGACATTGGTGGCGCAGAATGACAGTAATGGCGCTCCGGCATGACACTCGCGACGGCCACCTCGCTGCGGGACATTCGCGCGATGAAGGCGACGACACGACCTCGCCCTAGACCTCAGACGCCGTCGTCATCCTCGACGAACTCGTCGGTGTCGTCGTCTTCTTCGAAGTCGTCGTCGCCGTCGTCATCGATGACGTGTGCGGCGACTTCGGCGACGCCGGGCACGCCCCAGATCGTCTCGTAGTTCTCGCCACTGATCGCGCGACGGATCTCCTCGCGCTCAAGCTTCGCGAGCTCGGCGAAGCACTTCTCGCACTGTCGCACGACTTCCGGCGAGCCGGCGTCGGCGTAGCGGCGGACGATGCGATCCCAGATGCCGAGCTCGGCGAGGCTGCTGATGTACTTCGGCCAGGGGATGATCGTGATGCTGTCCGGGCGGCCAAAACGCGGCCGCATCTTGAGCAGCGACTGGAAGCGCTCTTCGGGAGTGTTCGCCATAGGCACAACGCGAATCATCGGGCCGTCGATGTCGTTCGCGCGCTGATCCATCAGCAGCGTCTTGCGCAGCAACGGGAAGTACAGAGCGACGACGTCGGCGACGTCGATGTTGCGATTCACCTCTGACACGTCGATGCGGTAATCGGAATCCACAGTGACCTCCTCATAGCGCTCGTATCGTTCATGGTAGCACGTTGCACAGATACGCAAGCGCGATCAGCAATGCATGTTGACAGCACGCAACACGCGACGATCCGGTACGTCGTGACAGTCAGATCGATCCACAGAGGACACAGAGATCACAGAGGTTGGGCGGCCTCACGTCGTTGGTGATCGACGAACATGCCATCGCGGTCGTCGATGTGTCACGTCGCCGCACTGCACGCGCGGGCATCCGACGTTTGCCGTAGGGGCGGCCCGATGTCGCCGCCCGTCGCGGCTGGCAACGCCTGTTCGTCTACGCGACGACGTTTGTGCCATCGCATTGCCGTCACCGGCGCGACATCGCCACGAAACAAACGACGCCGCGCAGGATTTTCGTGCGGTACAATGAGCGAACATTCCCCTTAACGGAAAGGTTAGACGTGGCGCGGCGCCGTTTCTCATCGCGAATGCTGCAGGCGTTGCCGTGGCGGCAGGTGCAGCAGGACGCTGCCGGCATCGCCGCGCCGCCGACGCTCGCCGAGACGCCGGATGCCGGCGTGCGCGACGCACACGCCGCCGTCGATGTCGCCGCCGCGCGGGACCCCGACAACGCGCTCTTCGGCAGCACCTTCCGGGCGCTGCGCAACCGCAACTACCGGCTGTTCTACATCGGCCAGTCGATCTCCCTCTCCGGCACCTGGATGCAGACGATCGCGCAGGCGTGGCTGGTGCTGCAGATCACCAACTCCAAGGTCGCGCTGGGCACGGTGACGATGCTGCAGTTCCTGCCGATCACGATCTTCGTGCTGTTCGCCGGCGTCATCGCCGACCGCGTGCCAAAGCGAAACTTCATTCTCTGCACGCAGGCGCTGGCGATGGCGCAGGCGCTCGTGCTGGCCGCGCTTGTCTGGTCCGGCAACGTCGAGCTGTGGCACGTGTACGTGCTGGCGTTCGTCCTCGGACTCGCCAACGCCTTCGAGCAGCCGGCGCGTCAAGCATTCGTCGTCGAGATGGTCGGCAAGGAAGATCTGATGAACGCCGTCGCGCTGAACTCCGGCATGTTCAACGGCGCGCGGCTGATCGGCCCGGCGTTCGGCGGCTTCATCATCGCCGCTGCCGGCGTCAAGGCGGCGTTCCTGCTCAACGGCATCTCGTTCGTGCCCGTGATCGCCGGCCTGCTGATGATGAACCTCAAAGATCTGCACACGATGGACATGCGCCGCAGCGCCCGCATGAACCCGATCGGCGAGCTGCGCGAGGGGCTGTCGTACGCATTCCGCACGCCGTCGGTGCTGCTGATCATCATCCTCGTCGCGATCATCGGGACGTTCGGCTACAACTTCACCGTCATGCTGCCTCTCGTCGATCGCTACGTGCTGCATCGCAGCGAAGTCGGCCTCGGATTCATGACGGCGGCCGTCGGCCTCGGCGCATTGATCTCGGCGCTGACGCTCGCCAGCCGCAAGACGGCATCGCGGCAGACGATCTTCATCGGCGGCGCCGCGTTTTCGCTGCTGCTCGCCGGCGTCGCGCTGAGCCAGTGGTTCATCGTCACGCTGTTCTTCTTGCTGATCCTAGGCATCGCCAACACGGCCTTCGCTTCGACGGCGAATACGTCGCTACAGCTCGCCACGCCGGATCACCTGCGCGGCCGCGTGATGTCGCTCTATATGCTGCTCTTCGCCGGATCGACGCCGATCGGCGGCTATCTCACCGGCTTCATGGCGGATCGCCTCGGGGTGCCGACTGCCGTCGGCATCGAGGCCGGACTGTGTCTGATCGGCGTCGCCCTCGGCCTGCTGTACTACTTCGCCAAGCGCGAACAGGTCGTCGATTCGTCGTTCGCCGCCGTCGCCCCGGCGTAGCCACGGCGCGTCCTCGTCTCTGTGACCACGCATCACATGGTCACCCGACTTGATTGCGCCTCTCGTCGCGGCGATGATCAACGATGGACACGACACCGACGGCGCTCCTCGACCGCATCATCGCTTGGGCGCGCGCGGATGCGAACGTGGTTGCGCTGATCATGACGGGATCGCGTGCGCGCGACGACGGCCGCGTCGACGAGTTCTCCGACTACGACATCGAGATCATCGCCCGCGACATCGCGCCGCTGATCGATGACGATGCGTGGCTGCGAGCGTTCGCGCCGGTGATGGTGTATCTGCCGCTGCGTAACGATCGCTGGCCGACGCGTCTCGTCTTCTACGACGACGGCACGAAGGTTGACTTTACGCTTGCGATCTCCGCGCGTGTGAGCGAGATGATCGTCGGCGGCCTCGACGATCTGTATCAGCGCGGCTATCGCGTGCTGCTCGATAAGGACGCGTTGACCGACGCGTTGCCGGCGGCGACAGGCGCGTTTCCGATCGCGCGGCGACCATCGCCAGAGGAGTTCGCGGCCGTTGTCACGGAGTTCTGGTTCGAGGCAGCGCACATCCCACGCTACATCCTCCGCGACGAACCATGGGTGGTGAAGTTTCGTGACTGGACGATGAAGCAGCTCCTGCTGCGCATGCTCGAGTGGCACGCGATCACGCGCACCGCCGAGCCCGTCGACGTCTGGCACATCGGCTCGCACAGTGGCTCATGGATCGATGAGGAGACGCGCGACGACCTGCGCGAGATCTTCGGCGCCTTCGACGCCGCATCGAGCTGGCGCGCGCTGCTCGCGACAACGTCGCTCTTCCGCCGCCTGACGAGCGAGACGGCCGCGGCACTCGGCATCGAAGATGCGGATGCGACCTCGGCGCGCGTCAGCGCCTACATCGCGTCGTTCGCCGCGCGCATGTCGTGACGTCGCGTGGGGTTGATCCACAGAGGACACAGACGGCACAGAAGGGTTGAGGATTGACCAATCCACCAGAGCTCACTGGGCTGAGGTCGTAGGGACGTACCTTCAGGTCCGTCCGGCTCGATTCACGCCGCCTGCACGAGCTCGGAGGCCAATCGTCAGATGCGTCGCGCCTGCAACTTCGTCCGTGAGCCAACTCGGTGATCTTTCGTCTCAACCCGCTCGCGGGCTTTCGACTCCGCTCCCTTCTTCTACCTCGCAACCCCTCTGTGCTCTCTGTGTCCTCTGTGGATCAACCCCCGCCGATAAGCTTCGGGCGATGACAAACGCCGCCACAGACGAGATCACCCTGCACTTCGTGCGGCACGGCGAGACGCCGGGGAACGCCGAGCGGCGCTTTCAGATGCCGGATGTGCCGCTGAGCGAGATCGGGCGCGCGCAGGCTGAGGCGGTCGCGCAGGTGCTGCTTGATACGACACACGCCGAGCTGATCCTCGTCAGCGACTACGCCCGCACGATGGAGACGGCGGCGATCATCAACGAGCGGCTGCGGCTGCCGATCGTCGAAGAGCCGGCGCTGCGCGAGCGCAACTTCGGCATCGCGCGCGGGCAGCTGTATGCCGATCTCGACGAAGCGGAGATGGCGCGCTGGCGCGATCCCTTCGTCCGCATTGAAGAAGGCGAGAGCTGGGCCGACGTGCACGAGCGGATGAGCGCGTTCCTCGATCGCCTCCGTGCCGCACCCCCGGCGCGCGAGATGATCCTCGTCACGCACGGCGGCTCGATGAACATCGCGCTGGCGTGTCTTGAAGGCAAGGCGATCGCCGATTTCGTGCTGGCGCCGCTGGAGAACTGCGCCGTCCGCACGGTCGTGCTGCCGATACCCGCGAGCTGACGCAAGCCGTGGACCGATTCGTCGTCGCCACCCACTCCGTTACGGGAAGCCGATATTCGCCGCCGGGTTCGTGCTCGTCGCGGGCGAGATTGGGCCGATGATGTTGCCCGCGCCCGAGTCGAACACGGGCGCGGTGACGTTGCCGTCGATGTGGTTCCCGACGAACACGATGCGGTTACCGTGCAGCACGGCGCCGTAGATGCTGTTACCGATCATGCGGCTATTCTTGACCTCGTTCCACGAGCCCGAGATGTCGACTCCGTTGCTGCTGTTCGCGTCCATCACCGAGTCACGCACCACAACGTTATTTCCTTCCAGCTCGATGCCGATTGCGTTGTGACTCAGATTCGAGTCAGCGATGCTTCCACCGAAGTCGACGCCTACGTTCGCGACCCTGATGCCCTCGTTGTTATCGTGGCTATTGATTCGCGTGGCGCTGTTGCCGATGCCGATCAACAGACCGATAGACCAACCAGAGATTTGCAGATCGCTGAATGTGCTCCGGCCGGCGCCGGTGGCGCTGATCGCGAATCCGGAGCTAGGACCCACCAGCGTTCCGTTGCGAATGACGATGTTTCGCTTCGTTCCTGCCGATAAGGAGATGCCGGAGACGCTGCCGGTGTCGCTCAACGTGAACCCGCTCAGATCTAGCGTCACATTTTCCGCGGCGAT
This sequence comes from Dehalococcoidia bacterium, assembly GCA_038211505.1. Lineage (GTDB taxonomy): Bacteria > Chloroflexota > Dehalococcoidia > DSTF01 > JACRBR01 > JBBQVO01. The sequence goes on from JBBQVO010000048.1 coordinate 6,229, forward strand.
CGTGATCGGCACCTGCGTGAGGTTGCGCGTCAGGAAGTACGATCCGGGGCTACCGATCGTGATCGGCGATACGCCGTCCCAGCCGACCTGTGGAATCGGGCTGCGTGGCTCGACCTGCGGCAGCGTGGACGATGGCGGCGCCGCCGGATCGAGCGGCCCGCCGGCGGCGCGCGTCGCCACCATGGCGATCAGCGCCACCAGCGCGACGAGCACCAGTGCGAGCAACAACGTATGGACGCGGCTTGAGATCGCGGTCATGTAGAGTCTCCGATGGTATCGAGATGGGTGCGCGTGTCAGTGTGGACGATCAGCGCCTGGCGTGCGGCTCGCCGCACCAGAGTTCTGACACGCTTGACAGCACGCGAGATGACCTCCGTCACGCACGGCGGCAGTATGAACATCGCGCTCGCGTATCTCGAAGGGAAGTCGATCGCCGACTTCGTGCTGGTGTCGCTCGAGAACTGCGCCCTACGGACGGTCGTCATCCCCGCGCGCGGTTAACGGCAGACCATCCTCCGCTCCGCGGGCGGCGCAGCCGCCGTCGCCGTATCACCGACCAGCGCTCTCGCCACTCCCCTACGGAAAGCCGATGTTCTCAGCAGGGTTCGTGCCGTTCGCGGGGGCAACCGGGCCGATGATGTTGCCGCCGCCCGGGTTGGAGTTGGCGATCGGCCCCGAGGAGTTGCCGTCTATGTGGTCGTTCACGATGACGTTGCGATTGCCCGTGATCGCAACGCCATAGCCGTTGTTCCCGACCATCCGGCTCCCGCTCACGCCGTTCCATGAGCCGGTGATGTCGACGCCATAATTCACATTCGTGTCCATGACTGAGCCCCGCACCTCGACGTTATTCCCCTGGATGGCAATGCCCGACGACGAGTTCTTGCTGAAGTTCGAGTCGTCGATACTGCCGCCGAAGTCAGTGCCCTGCAGGATCTGAATGCCCCAGGTGAAATTGTCATGGCTGCTCACCCGCAGGACGGCGTTGCCCGTGCCGATGATGAGACCTGATCCCCACCCGGAGATCTGCAGGTCGCTGAATGAGCTACGCCCCGCATCACGCGCATCAATCCCGTACCCGACAGCGGACCCGGCACCGATCAGCCTGCCGCTCCGTACAACGATATCGCGCTTCGTCCCGCTGGCGACGGTGATCGCTGTCTGGTTCACACCGCCGGTCAGCGTGAAACCGCTGAGATCGAACGTCACGTTTTCGGCGGCGATCGTGATCGGCACCTGCGTGAGGTTGCGCGTCAGGAAGTACGATCCGGGGCTACCGATCGTGATCGGCGACGCGCCATCCCAGCCGACCTGCGGTATCGGGCTGCGCGGCTCGACCTGCGGCAGCGTCGACGACGGCGGCGCCGCCGGATCGAGCGGCCCGCCGGCCGCGCGCGTCGCGACCATGGCGATCAGCGCCACCAGCGCGACCAGCACCAGTGCGAGTAGCAGTGTATTCACGCGGCTTGAGTTCGCGATCATGTCGAGTCTCCGATGGTATCGAGATGTGTGCGCGTGTCAGTCTGAACGATCATCCGCTGCTGTGCGCCCTCGCCGCGTCACACTTCTGGCATTCTTGACACGGGACAACATCCGGCGCGCGTCATCAGTCGACACGCCCACTTCACGACGAACCCAACAGTGAAATCAGTAAGATCGACAGAGCCTCGCGAGCAGCGGAACCCTGGATGATTGCGTACGGCATCGGGGAGGGCGGATCAGGAAGGGCCCGAGCACGGGATTAACCAATCAAGCAAGGCGGCACTCGGGCCCCTCCGTCACCGAGGGTGTGACGCGGCGGGGCGTTGCGAGACAGTACCGCCGTTGAGGCGAGCGCGTCAAGCGCTGGCGCCAGATCGACGGGCGTCGCCGTCAAGAAGCGCAATGCGTGATAGATCGAACGTGACGTAGCTGTGGGCCGTTGGCTGCTGGTTATTGGCGCTGGGCCATTGCGGCGCCGTACCACCGTGAGTCACGGTCTCGCAATGCTCTTAGCCAACCGCCAACCGCCGACCGCCGACCGCCAACCGCCAACCGCCAACCGCCAACCGCTATCCGCTATCCGCTATCCGCTATCCGATAACCTGCTACCAGCATGCAGCCGTTCGTCACGATCCTCATTCCCGTGCGCAATGAAGAGCGCTACGTCGAGCGCTGTCTCTACAGCATCGCCGCGCAGGACTACCCGCGCGATCGCTTCGAGGTGCTCGTCGTCGACGGGCGATCGACGGACGAGACGCCGCTCGTCGTCTCGCGCTTCGCCGCCGAATCGACGGTTGATCTGCGGCTGCTCGACAACCCGCGCTATCGGCCTGCCGCCGCGCTGAACATCGGCCTGGCGGCGGCGCGCGGCGACGTGATCGTGCGCGTCGACGGGCACGCGACGATCGCACCCGACTACATCAGTCGCGCCGTCCGCGCGCTTGATGAGACGGCCGCGGACTGCGTCGGCGGGGTCATCGCGAGCGAGGGCGATACGTGGCTCGGCGAGACGATCGCGCTGGCGATGTCATCGCGCTTCGGCGTCGGCGGCGCGTCGTTCCGCGTCGGCGGCGCCAAGGTCGAGCCGGGGAACGCCAGCCGCACCGATACCGTCGCCTTCGGCGCCTATCGTCGCGACGTTTTCGACCGCATCGGCGGCTTTGCAGAGGACATCGACAAAGGCGAGGACGACGAGTTCAACTACCGCCTGCTCGATGCCGGCGGGGTGATCATGCTCGTGCCGGAGTTGCGCGCCGCATACACCGTGCGCGGCGACGCGCGGGGTCTGTGGCGACAGTACGCCGGCTACGGCTACGCCAAGCCGGAGGTGCTGCGACGGCATCCGGCGCAGGCGCGGCCGCGCCAGTTCGTGCCGGCTGTCTTCGTCAGCGCGGTCGGCGTCTCGGCCGTCGCCGCGATATTGGGCTCGCGGCGGCCGTTGACATCGCTCGTGGCGGTGTATACTCTCGCTGCCACCATCGCTTCCCTCGTCTTGATGCCGCGGCACGGGATTCGGCGTGTAACACCGCTGCCCGCCGTCTTTGCGTGCCTGCATATCGCATACGGGAGCGGGTTCTTGGCCGGGACGCTGGGGCTTACCGTCCGAAGGTGCCCTGGGTGGTACCGCACCCTCACCCGTACCGCGCGACCGGGCGCTCACCAGAGCACGGAAGCCCCGGCATAACGCGCGGGGGAGCTTGGATGCGGCGCGCGCGTGCCACCAGATGCCCTGGCGCGCGCCCGCTTCCCGCGGCGAGCGCGGCGGGCGGCCAGATGCGGCGTTGCCGCTATGAGCGCGCGCACGGGCGTCATCCAGGCCACCGATGACGCCCGCATCTGCCGCTCCGCCACGTGCATCCTTCAACAACGACATCACGAACACTGCTGAAGTCGGGCACGGTTACGTCGGACGTGTGGGGTATGCCGTCCTACCGCCTCGTGCGTTGTACACTGGCGCGTATGGGAGACGAATGGCGCTCGATGCTCCGCGTCGCACGGCGCAAGGTGCGCATCAGTCAGCAGCGCCTCGCCGACAACATCGGTCTCTCGCTCGAAGCCGTGCGTGGTTACGAGACCGGGCGACGCAAGCCGTCGAGCCGCCGGCTCGAGCAGATCATCACCGCCCTCAAGGTTCCGAACGCTGACGCGAACGCAATCCGTGAAGACGCCGGCTTCGCTTCGATCCGCAACGTCTATACGAACGAGCGCGACGCCAACTACTACTACACCGTCGACGAGTATCCAGCCGTCGTCGAAGAGGCGCCGTGGCCCGAGTTCGTGCTCAACGACGCGATGGAGGTCGTCGCCACCAACAAGATCGTGCAGGCCCTGTGGGGTATCGATTTCGAGCTGGAGATCGCGCAGCGGACGCGCGCCCAGACGAATCTCCTCGCCGTCGCCAGCGAGAATCGGTTCGCCGATCGCGTCGTCAACTGGGAGGAGTGTCTGACGCGGCTCGTCGAAGTCTTCAAGGCCATGGCCGGCGACCCGGCGTCGATCGATCAGCTACAGCCGTACTTCACCGAAGTCGTGACGACGTTCGCGTCGAATGACCCGGCGTTCCTGCCGACGCTGCTCAAAGTCTGGAACGCCACCGAGGCAACCGACTCCAAGGTCCGCTGGACGTACCCGATGATCTGGCGCGACGAAGAGTTCGGCGAGATGCGATTCCTCTGCGTCGTCAGCCTCGGCAGCCTGCCCGACGGCACCGCGTTCAACGACTGGCACCCGATCGACGCCAAGACGTGGCAGGTGCTGGAGCGCGTCAAGTCGCGCGCCGTGGGCGCGAAGTAAACACACGCAAAGTCACGCGGGCCTCTCGACCTGAAACAACATGAGGTTACAGGGACGCAGCTTTCGCACAGCCGCCGGCGGAAACAGCTGGGTCCTCGGTGGCGAGCGATACAACTCCGCCGTCAGAAACCGACGAACAGTGCCTCAGTATCCGCAGCCGCTTAACGTTACGAGCAGGGCGCGGCGAGCGGCGCCCCTACCGCGCAAATCGGTGTGCGAGATCCGAGAGACTCTACATCCTTCGTGTCCTTCGTGGCCCTTCGTGGACCCACGAAGCCCGACCGTCAGTGCGGCACCGTGCGGGGCTGCGTCAGGCGGTCCATGATGTTGCGGGTGACGCGGCGCAGGCGATCGTCGGCGAAGGCGCCGACTTTTTCGTGGCCGAAGTCGTCGAGGCCCCACGCCCAGGCGATCGTGCCGGCGGCGAAGACCGTGGCGCCGCTCGCGGCCGTATACATCACGGAGCTCGATGTGTCTTGCCCCAGAAAGCCGTTCACCGCCGAGCTCCCGACGGTGATCAGGCCGTCCGGCTGCTCGTCCGCCGGCGCCATGTGATCGTATTCGTAGCCGACGATGCCGGGGAACTTGTCGCCGGCGACGATGCCGCTCCCATCGAAGATCCACGTATCGACGTTCGCCGGCCGCCAGGCGATGTAGTCGGGATCGGTATTCGATCCGTACGCCAGCCCGGAGAGCAAGCTCTGCGGGCGGCTCACCGGCGGATCGCGAAAGAGCACCGTCGCTTCCTTCGGATTCGATCGCGCTTCGGGGTCGAGCGCGGCATCCTTGTACACCGTCAGCACGCGCGCCTTCGTACCCGATGACGACGGCTCGATGCGGCTCTGCCAGTAGCACTCGTTGCCGCTGAAGAACGCCACGTTGACGCCGACATCGCGCGCCTGCTCGACGGCGTCGCGCTGCTGCTTCGACCAGTACTCATCGTGGCCGAGCGAGATGAAGAGCCGGTGCTTCTGCAGTAGGTCGCCGCGCAGATGCACATCGACGTTCGTCGTGTACGTCATGTCGTAGCCCATCGCCTCGGCCCAGCGGATGAAGTTGTACTCCCAGCGGAAGAACTCGCCGGCGCCGTACTGCTCCTGCCCGTTGATGTTGGGATCGTACGGACGGTCGTACGACAGCCGGTAGCCGCGGCGCGTCTTCTCGATGTAGCGTCGGTCGGCGCCGAACGAGCCGTAGGCGCTGGCGTCGCCCCAGACGTTGTACGCCTGCCACGTGTTCGTCGACAGTTGCGCGATCGCCGGCGCGTTCGACTCATCGTCGCGCACGATGAAGATCGCGTAGGTGTACGTGTCCGACTTCAATTCGTGCAGCTTGATCAGATGTACGCCGCTCACCCAATCGCCGGGGATCTTGATCTGCAGCGTGCGCTTCCAGTCGCACTCCAGCAGCAGCGTCGACGTGTCGAGCTCGCACGTCGGGCAGTCCTGCACGCCGCCGCCCGCGTCCCAGTGCCCCTGCCGATCGCCGTCGACGTTCTTAATCGACCGCACGGCGCGACCACCGGCGCCGCCGTACCAGCCCATGCGGTAGACGTCGGCCTCGAACTTCGCGCTCTCCGCCATGCAGCTCACATACAGATCGAGCTGCTCGCCGCGCTGCACGCTGACCTGCCCGCAGTACGCAGCAATCTCGCCGATGAGCGACGGCCGCGACGTGATCCGCCAGCCGTCGTCGCCCGGCAGCTGATTCTCTTCGGCGATCGTGCGATTCTTGCGCGTCGGCGTGTCCGTCGACTTCGCGCCGTCCGTCGTCGTTGGCGTCGACTTCGAGTCGCCGCCGCAGCGCGCAGCCAGCACAGCCGCGCCCGCCATCCCGAGGAGAAACTTGCGCCGATCGACGCGTGGCGCCATCACCCCGGCCTCCGGCCACCCCTCTCCCACGGGGGGAGAGGGGATCGGATCGAGGATTGAGCTACGAGGTCGAGGCAGGGTGGCTGGTGCAGGGGGGACTCCCGGCGCTGATCGTCGCAACGTGGCTGGGCTGCGCAGGGTCGAGGGCGCAGCATCAGAATATACGCCGCGATCCCATCACGCGATCGGTTGGGCTAACAGCGCTGGGGAACGACGACTGTAGGGGCGCTGCTCGCCGCGCCCGGTGGAGGAACCGCTGTCACATGCGAACGCGTCAAACGCGGACGCTCAGGGTGCCAACAGCCAACAGCCAGCACCCAACAGCCATCCGCTATCCGCTATCCGCTATCCGCTATCCGCTATCCGCTATCCGCTAAGAACGCCTACGCCGCGCGCGCCGGCCGGGTGCGCCACTGCGCGCCGCCGACGAGCGCCGACAGCGTCTGTCCGTCGGCCGGGTATTCGGTGAGCGTCACGTCGACATCCTGCGCGAGCGTCGTCAGCCGCTCGACGACGGGCCAGGCGCCGCTGCGCGTTGTGTTCGGCAGGCAGACGGCGATCACATCACCGAGATCGCCGGCGAAATCGACCTCTCGCAGCCAGTGCCGGATTTCGATACGCGGCGCGTCGAGCGCCTCGTTCGAGCGACCGATGACGTTGACGATCGTGAACGGTTGGCCATAGCGTTTCGCGCGCGCGATCTCTTCCTCGGCACGGAGCCGGAAGTACCACTCTTCGTGCAGCCCCGTGTCGCGATCGAATGTGATGCGGCGGTGATCGCTGGTCACGGCCTGCAGCCGGTTCGGCACACCATGCGCGCGAGAGATCGTGCCGCCGAGCGCCGCCGCGCCAACGCGCCACGACATCGCGGCGACAGATCCGACGGCGAGCAACTCCAGCACGAAGCGGCGGCTCGCCGGTTCGACGACGGAAGCGATCGCCACGGCAATCGTGCCGAGGAGGAGGCCCGGCGCCAACGCAAGAATCAGCCGCAGATCAGGACGTCGCACTAGTCCGCCGCCTTCTGCATCAGCACACAAAGCAGCGGCGCATCCTTCAGATCCGGCGGCAGATCCGTCAGACATTCTGTGCGATCGTGCGATGCGATCTGCGCATGCGCCACGAGCGCGAAGTAGGTCGCGCCATCGGACGCATAGAAATATGGCTGTGTGCCGTCGGAGAACGGCAAGGCGATGGCGGTCGGCGCGACGGCGCAACCCACGTCGTCCGGCGTCGCGCACATCGTCACGAGCTTGCCGCCGGTCGCTGGATAGACGCCCTTATCGTCGTGGTACTTCGTCAGCGCCTCGCGCAATCGCGCCAGATCGAGCGCGCGTCGCGAGTCGATTAGCACATCGTCGAGCGGAGGCGCCCCCGCCGCGGCGGTGGCCGCAGGATGCGCCGCGGCGCGCGCATGCCGCGGCGCACGCTCGACCAGCACCGCCGAAACGACGATCACGCCGAGCAGAATCGCGAGCGGCAACAGGTACCGCGGATCGCGGGACATTTCAAACACGCACTATTCCCTCCGATAGTTATCGTCTGCCCGCCCTCCACCCTGAATCAGCCCGCTTGGCCGCGCGCCGTAGTAGAACAGTCGTTCGGAGGAGTAACCGACGCCTCGCCCGAGTTTGCCACCAGGCGCACTAGCGTGAGATGAGACGTAGGGACGTACCTTCAGGTCCGTCCGCTTGGGACGTGCTAACCCGGCGAATATTCAAGCCCCGTCGCCGACCGAGGACGGACGGAGCTTAAGCTTCGTCCCTACGTTCTTAAGACGCCGATTTCGCGCGCTGCGAATCAACGGCCCTCCGCCGCGGGGAACCATGTCTCGAAACACACAGACGGCGTAGACTCGTACAGATTCACAGAACGACTCACGAAGGAGCATCTTATGGCGCAGATTGATGGCGGCGACCTGGTCGCTCGCATGCTGAAGCGCGAAGGCATCGACACGATCTTCACGCTCTCCGGCGGCCACATCCAGAACATCTACGACGGCTGCATCGACGAGGGCATCCGCGTCATCGATACCCGCCACGAGCAGGTGGCGGGGCACGCCGCCGAGGGTTACAGCCGTCTCACCCGCAAGTGCGGCGTCGCCGTCGTCACCGCCGGCCCCGGCGTCACCGATACCGTCACCGCAGTCGCCACGGCGTACCAGAACGCGAGCCCGCTGCTCGTCATCGGCGGTGCCGCGCCGCTGCGCACGTCGCTCATGGGCGCGCTGCAAGAGATCCCCGGCACCGTCGAAATGATGCGGCCGATCACCAAGTGGTCGGCGACGATCCCCTTCACGAACCGCATCGCCGACTACCTGGCGCAGGCGTTTCGCGTCGCGCTCACCGGCCGCTACGGCCCTGTCTTTCTCGAGATCCCGTCCGACATCCTCTTCGGCCGTCTCGACGAAAACGATGCTCCGCTGCCGGAGGGCTACCGCACCGAGGGACGGACGCAGGGCGACTTCGCGCTGATCAAGGAAGCGGCGAAGCTGCTCGCCAACGCCGAGCGGCCGGCCGTCATGGGCGGCACGGGCGTCTACTGGGCCGATGCCGGCGCCGCGCTACAGGAGCTGGCGGAGAAGATCGGCGCGCCGATCTTCCTCAACGACATGGGCCGCGGCACCGTGCACCAGGATCATCCGCAGTTCATGTCGCGCACGCGGCGCACGGCCTTCGGCGAAGCCGACGTGATCCTCTTCGCGGGCACGATGATCGACTTCCGCCTGCGCTACGGCAAGAGCGTCGGCCCGAACGCGAAGGTGATCTCGATCGACATCGACCCCAACGAACTCGGCCGCAACCGCGGCGTCGACATCGGCATCGAAGGCGATCCGCGCAACGCGATCATGCAGATCACGGCCGAGATCGGCAGCCGGACGATCAAGCACGACGAGTGGATCGCGAAACTGCGCGACGGCGAGACGAAGGTGACGGAGCTGCGCCAGCGCTGGCTGCACTCGGACGCCAATCCGATCCACCCGCTGCGCCTCTGCAACGAGATGGCGAAGTTCGTCGATGACGACACGATCGTTGTCGGCGATGGAGGCGATATCGTCGGGCTGGCTTCGCAGGTGTTGCCGGTCAATCAGGCGTGCCAGTTCATGGGGCCGGGGCCGCTCGGCACGCTCGGCGTCGGCACCGGCTTCTGCATCGCCGCGAAAGCCGTCTACCCGAACAAGAAGGTGCTGATGGTGAACGGCGACGGCGCCTTCGGCCTCAACGGATTCGACTTCGACACGCTGGTACGTTTCGACATGCCGGTCGTGTCCGTCGTCGGCAACGACCGGCAGTGGGGTCAGATCCTCGTCGGACAGGAGAAGATGTACGGCGATGAGCGCGTTGTCGCGACGAGGCTGAAGGACACGGCCCGCTACGACAAAGTCGTCGAGGCGCTCGGCGGTTACGGCGAGTACGTCACCGAGCCCGACGAGATCTTCCCGGCGATCGAGCGCGCCTTCGCGTCCGGCAAACCCGCCTGCGTCAACGTCATCATGGACCAGAAGCCCGAAGGCGTGACGGGCGGGTATGAGTTCATGGGGTAGCCGCCCGCGGAACCACGGATTGCGCGGATTTCACGGATGGGATCCAGCGTCGATACTTCCGGCAGGAGGCCGTACGTTGGAAGCGAGAAGCGAGAAGCGGGACGCGGGGGTCGACCGGTCGCTCCGAGAACGTAGGGACGAAGCTTTAGCTCCGTCCGGGTCGGGCGGCGACCACTGCGTGTTATCGGTCGGAATTGCGCGGGCGAAGAGGACGGAGCTAAAGCTTCGTCCCTACGTTCTCAAGAACGTGCCCCGTGCTCTTTGTCGCGCCATCTCATCTCTTCGTGCTCTTCGTGGTTCGACCCGCCGCGCGCGGATCGTCGCGCCGCTGCTTGGCCTCTTCGCGATCTTCGCGGCGGCGCAGTGTTATCCGACGGGGTCGCGCGTCGTCGTGTTTGTGCAGGGGTACTACACGACGTACGACGAGACGGGCACGCAGCCGACCGTCAACGAAGGGCAGCGCTTTAACGTGCTCAAGAACGCCTTCATCGCCAAGGGATACGATCGCAAGTCGCTGCTCGACTTCAGTTACACCGGCGGCAGCGTCACGAGCGACGGCGTCTGGCATCCGAACGACTACACGTGCGACAAGACCGATCGCGTCGCCAACGACAATCTTGTGCCGCTGGAGAACATGCTGCGAGACTACAAGTCGCATCACAAGAACGCGCACTTCACGCTCGTCGGCCACAGCCTCGGCGGCTACCTCTCGTTCATCGAGGGCGCCCGCGACGCGGCGCGGCCGCCGCCGGAGAAGCTTGGCATCGACGTGGTCGTGACGCTTGATGCGCCGCTCAAGGGCTCATCGCCCGACAAGGCGGCGATCATCAACCTCATCCCGTGCGACAAGACGCTGGCCGCTGGCGCCGAGATCGTCAACGAGAAGTTCGACGCCGCGACTCCGGACATCCGCCGCTATCAGGCCGCGGTGATGGCGCAGGCGGGCATTCGCGTCGGCACGTTCGGCAACCTCTTCGACTGTTTGTGGAACACTGGTCACTGCCTGCCCGGCGGCACGTGGATCGACGACAGCGACACGCAGTTCCTCGACGGCCAGGCGGCGGTATCGATGTCGTACTTGATCGAATCGCCGGCGCTGCTGAGCCACGACGCCATCCTCGCCGACCCCACCGCCGTCAACGACGCCGTCACCTTCGTCGGCGCCCGCTGACAACGCCGACGAGCGGCCTCCGGTTGCGTGCACGCTCGCCACTCCCGCTTGGTAGCGCCGGCGTTTCAGAGTCTGTCTCAATACTCGATCGCCAGTGATGGTGCGTACGGGGAGATGAGGCGATGTAGAACAGAGGTCCCGGCTGTCGCGGACGGACGGCAATACACATTGTAGGGGCGCCGCTCACTGCGCCCTCGCCGGCCGACGATCACCGCCGCGTCTCCGCGATCGACGATTTCGACACTCACCTGTAGCGCGGGCGTTTCAGCCCGCCGGTGCACATCATGCGGCAGATGCCGAGCATGAAGAGCCTTCGTGACCATCGCGCTCGGTACTGATACCTCAACATGCGATTCCGGCGACTCAGAAGAAGCTGCGAAGGATCTGCACGCCGAAGATCGCGATCAGGACGAACGGATAGAACCGCATCTGTCCCCGCACTGCGAACCAGCGCCGGCCGCGCCATCCTCGCCCTCTGACGAACGAGAAGGCGCCCGCCGTTGCTCCGGCGACCAATAGCGCGATCGCGAGTGGCGCCACGATGGTCACCGCTGATTGCGTGGCGGCGAACAGACTCAACGTGATCGCCGCGACAAGGCCCGCGAAGCCGCACAGTGCCAGCAGCGCCGGCAACTCTCGTTTCGTGGAGGCCGTGCGCCGCGGGAGCGGTATGCGCGGCATCCGGCGCCGCACGCTGATCTGCTGCACGGCCTCCGCGCCCGCCATCCGGTACGTGAAACGCATGTCGTGCGTGCGCGGGCCGTATGAGCGCGCCTCCACCGTCACCGAGACGCGCCGTCCATGCGCGTGCGGCCTTGCCGCGACGGACGTCAGCTCCGTATCGACGTCGTCGCAGTCGACTTCGAGCGCGCCGCCGGCATCGCTGCCGGGCGGCAGCTCGATCTCGGAGCGCACGACGAAGGCGTCGGCGAACATGCTCACGCGCACCGCCGCCGGATCGATCGTCAGCACGACGAGCCCGCCGTGGCCGTGCGCATCGTCGTAGCGCGCGCGGCGCTCCGGATCGCGGAGCACCTCGTACGCCTCGCCGACGATCTTGAATCGGGCTTCAGCCTCGGTTCGTTCGTGCTCGGGGCGGCCGATCAGAGCATCCGGATGCAGCTGCCGGGCAAGGGCGCGAAACGCCGCCGTGACCTTGGCTTCGCTCGCGGTCTGATCGATGCCCAGGACGCGGTAGTAGTCCTGCCACGTCTGCTCCCACGGCTCCGGCATCAGCCCTCCAGTGGCGAATGCGCGCTCGCGCCCGTACAGTGCGGCATCACCGACGAGCGCGGAGGCGTATGGAAACGATTGTCATCCAGGTGCATTGCAGTGGCAACGGCAGGCCGATGCGCGTCATGTTCGCACGCGAAGACGCACGGCGTCCATTTGGCCTGCAGGAAGTCAAGCCCGGCACCGCCGTCTCGACGACGATCAACCCCGCCACGCATGCGCTCCCGAGCGGTGGCGGCAGCGGCAACTCCCCGATTCACGTCGACGTCTCCGGACGCGCCGTCGACGCGTCCGATGTGCGGTGGGAGGGCTTCAGCTGCCCGCACTGCCAGCACGACGGCCGGCTTGTGACCGTCGTCCAGTGCGGCCACTGCGGCGAGCTGATCTGCGGCGGCACGTATAAGGTGCAGCGCGAGAAGTACACATTCTCATGCGGCGTTTGCGGCATGAAGGGCCACGGCCGTCGCGGCCGTAACATCCGCACGTTCGATGCCCGGCCAGGCGCTCCCGCGCCGACGCTGCCCGCCCTGCCCGCCGGCCGCGGCCTCCTCGGCGCCGCCAAGCGCCTCCTGCCGCGCGGCAAACAGAGTTAGCCAGCGATCCTTCACCGCTTCCCCGCCGAACACATTGGGCTGGCTGACCAAGACACCTCATGCGAATCGCCGGCGTTCT
>JBBQVO010000049.1:0-18952 GCA_038211505.1 Dehalococcoidia bacterium
ATGTCGCGGCAGCGGCGATTGACGTGAGCGCGCCGGCGCAGCATGAGGGCGAAATCGGCGTCCGCGGCGTCGCCGTCGAGCCGGCGGTGCATCGCGCGTCGCGCAACTACATCGGCCTGTACGTGAACCGTCGCTGGGTGAAGAATCGGGCGCTGACGTTCGCCGTCGAGGAAGCGTACCAGGGGATGCTGCCGGTCGGCCGGCATCCGGTGGCCGTGCTCGATCTGCGGATCCCGCCGGACGAAGTCGACGTCAACGTGCATCCGACCAAGGCGGAGGTGCGGCTGCGGCGCGAGCGCGAAGTCTTCGGCGTGCTGCAGCGCTCCGTGCGGCGAGCGCTGGCCGATCGGGCGATCGTGCCGTCGGCATCCGCCGCGCTATGGCCGGGCTCGAGGTTCGGCGGCGGCGCGCGGGTGGCGCCGGATGCCATCGACCGGCCGCCGCTCTTCCTTCGTCAGGAGCCGCTACAGCCGTCGCTGCTGCGGCCGTTATCGGCGACCGGCGTCGCCACGGCGGCGCCTGCGCCCGCGGCGTCGGAGGTTGCCGGCGTCGAGGCTGACGCAGCCGCGATCGCGCCCGACGCGGCGACGATCGGCGAGCGTCTGCCGCTGCTGCGGGCCGTCGGGCAGGTGGCGAATCTCTACGTCGTCGCCGAGGGGCCAGAGGGGATGTATCTGCTCGATCAGCACGCCGCGCACGAGCGCGTGATGTACGAGCGTTTTCTGACGTCGGTGCGCGCCGGTACGCCGGATGTCCAGGGGCTGCTGTCACCGCTGACGATCGATCTGGCGGCGGCGCAGCAGGCGCTGCTCGCCGAGCACGCCGCCGCTTTCGCGCGGCTGGGATTCGAGATCGAACACTTCGGCGACGCGGCGTACGTCGTGCGGGCCATCCCGTCCGCGCTGGCGGGCGACGATGTGCCGCGTCAGATGAGCGAGCTGCTCGACCGCATGGCGCGCGACGCGTCGCCGGACGACGTGCGGGCGCGCGACGTCTTCGAGGCCACGGGCGCGCATCGCGTGGCGGCGTCGCTGGCCTGTCTCGCCGCCGTGCGCGCCGGCATGTCGATGACCCCCGAAGAGCAGCGCGAGCTAATCAAGCAGCTTGAGTCGTGCGACCTGCCGCGCACCTGCCCCCACGGCCGGCCGACCCTGATCCATCTGCCGGCCGACGCGATCGCGCGCGAGTTCCGCCGGCGCTAGTCAGCAACCGCACTTCCGCGAACGTAGGGACGCAGCTTTAGCTCCGTCCGCGGCATCGGACGGAGCTAAAGCTGCGTCCTTACGCCCTTGTTTGATTGCTCGGGGCCATCATCGGGTGGCGTCGCCTCAGCCATGACGCCGAATTCGAAGCAGCGCCGCGATCGATACGGCGCGCTGATACACTCGACGCATGCCCGAACTGCCGGAAGTGGAGACGCTACGGCGCGATCTGGAAGCGCGCGTGATCGGCCGGACGATCACGTCGTGCGCGGTCGCGGAGGATGCGCCGCGGCTCGTGCAGCTCATGACGCGCGCGGAGTTCTGCCGCCAGCTGACGGGGCGGACAATCGCCGGCGTGCGCCGCCGGGGCAAGTATCTGATCGTCGATCTCGACGACGAACGGGCGTGGGTGATGCATCGCCGCATGTCCGGCAACATGCTGTATCGGCTGCCCGACGATCCGGCGGATGACTACACGCGCGCGGCCTTCGGGCTCGACGACGGGCACGAGCTGCGCTGGACGGATCTACGCAAGTTCGGGACGATGTGGCTCGTCGAGGACGCGACGATGGTGATGGAGTCGCTCGGCCCCGAGCCACTCGACGCCGAATTCACGTCGGACGTACTGCGGGCGCGCGCCCGCAGCCGCACAGCGCCGATCAAGTCGGTGCTGCTCGACCAGACGATGCTCGCCGGCATGGGCAATCTCTACACCGATGAGGCGCTGCATTTCGCATGCATCCATCCGCTGCGGCCGGCGAACAAGCTCAAGCCCGATGACTGGCGCCGCCTCCATGCCGGCATTCTCGACGCGCTACAAATGGGCATCGCGGCGCGCGGCAGCAGTCTCGGCACGACGCTACGCGATCACATCAACATCGATGGCGACCCCGGCCGCAATCAGGAGACTGTGAAGGCGTATGGGCGCGAGGGCCAGCCGTGCTACACCTGCACCACCGCGATGCGACGAATCAAAATCGGCGGCCGCAGCAGCGTCTTCTGTCCGAAATGCCAGCCGGCCCCGCGTGGCGGGCGGATCGCGCTCGCGAAGAAGCGGCGCGTGGCGAAGCCGCGGCTGCATGCTCGATCGGCGTTGCGGTGATTGGCTGCGGGCGAGTCGATGGCGGCAGACGAAGCGGGCACTGAGCAGCGTGAACGGTACTCCGCGCGGGCTGGAAAGCCCGCGCTACATTGACGGATACGCCCGCGCGGTTCGGCTAACCGCGCGTATCGAGTCGAGATGAGATTCAGCGCCCGTGAATCAGTCGCGAATCGTCTTGACTCGGCATCCCTCGCGCGCCACGCTGGATCGTCATGACCGACACTTCCCTCGAAGCTCTCTGTCGCGATTGCGGCCGGCCGCTGTCGACGCATGACGGCGGCACGAAGCCGGTCCGCTGCGAGACCTGCTTTGACGGCTTCATGCAGGCGCGCGACATTGAGTTTCTCAGCAGCTACGCCGAGCTCGGCGTAACGAGTCGCCGCGTCATCGCCGAGACGTCGCTGCGCGCGCTTGTGCTCGAATCACCGCCGGCGCGCAAGGTGCTGGCGATGAACATCATGGAGCAGTACGTGCAGGCGGCGGGCGATCTCGTCGGGCTCTTCTACGCGCTGAAGCAGCGCGGACAGCAGCCGATCATGCGGGCGTTTCTCGAATTCAAGCTCGACCGGCCGTCGGCGATGGCCTTTTTCCAGGAGCTGGCGTCGACGCCGCAGCACGAGATGCTGGCGTCGCTCGGGCTGCCGACGCCCGACGAGATCGAGCGCGTCTGCCCGTCGCTGTCGAAGAGCGACGTGCGCGATCTGAAGCGGGCCATGGTGCAGATGCTCGGCGATCTGAAGCGGACGAGCGAGATGGGAGAGACGGCGGCGCTGGCGCTGGCGCAGGCCGCCGGCGAGCAGCGATCCGGCGCGGCGCTCACGAAACAGTCGAAGTGGCTCGACAGCGTCGGGCTGCGGCCGGATCAGATCGCGGCGATCTCCATCGACGAGGGGCGACGGACGATCAACGTGACGGCGATCTCGGTCGATGAGAAGCGGCTGCAAAACGTCGTCAGCGAGATCGGCGCGATGACGAACGCCGCCAGCAGCCTGATCTACGCCGTCCTGACGATGGAGCAGGAGGAGGATCGGGCGCGCCGGCTGCGCGGCGTGGCCACGTAGTGCCCGAAACGCGACCGTCACGTCGCCACGCGTGCGTCGATCATTCCGTCGATCCCTTTGCGCTCTCGCAAGATCGATCGCGTACGGTGGGTTCATAAGAACCGGGGACGAGCGCAAGCTCATCGGGCGAACCTGCGAGGTTCGCGGTTCAGCGCCCCGCGGCGACCGCCGGCCGCAACACGGGCATTGCACCATTCGGTTCGTGGCGTAGACCCCGTCAAAGGGTCGAACCCATTCGGCACCGGGAGCGGGACTGTGGCGGGCTCGCACCCGGGCCGACTTACTTCTTTCGTCGATTAATTCGTCGCAGGCGAGTCACACCCGACGATCTCACGTCCTCAACCGACGGATATCCACCAAGGCTCTCGGCCATCATGACGCCGCGGACAACGGCGCGCTCGACGGCGCGCGTCGCCAACGCTTCGACGACGCGATAGTCGGCGCCGGCGATCGCCTGCTCGCCGGAGGCCAGCGTGAAGATCACGTCGCCGTCGCTGGGCGTGTGCGCTGGTCGCACGGCGCGCGCCAGACCGTCGTGGCAGACGACGGCGAGCCGGTTCGCCTGCTCCTTGGTCAGCGCGGCGTTCGTCGCGACGACGACGAGCACCGTGTTCTGGGCGGCGATCTCCGGTTGCCAGAGACGTCCCTCGCGCATGATTTCTGTCGCGTCTTCGATGCGGCCATCGTCTCCGCGCGCGCCGGCAAGTGTCGCGCCCGTCGCGGGATCGATCACGTCGCCGGCCGCGTTGACGGCGGCGATGGCGCCGGCGATCAGGCCGTCGTGCGATCGCTCGCTGGCCGTGCCGATGCCGCCCTTCATCGCATGCTCAGGCCCAAGCGCCTTGCCGACCGTGGCGCCCGTGCCGGCGCCGACGTTGCCTTCGGCGGTGACCGCGCGGGCGTTCGACGCGGCACGATAGCCGGCGTCGGCATCGGGCCAGCGATTGTGGCGTCCGATGCCGAGATCGAACAAGATCGCCGCCGGGACGATCGGCACGACGCCGCGGCCGAATGAAAAACCGATGTTCCGTTCGACGAGATAGCGCATCACACCGTGGACGCTCTCAAGTCCGAAGGCGCTGCCGCCGGCGAGGGCGATCGCGTGGATCTCCTGCACGAGATTCCCCGGGCGAAGCAGATCCGTCTCGTGCGTGCCGGGCGCGCCGCCGCGCACATCGACGCCGGCGATCATCGGCCATTCGGGCAGCACGACGGTGCAGCCCGTGATCGCCCGGCGATCTTGCCAGTGGCCGACGCGAATGCCGGGGACGTCGGTGATCGAGCCTGCGTTCATCGACCGGAGTGTATCGGGTGGCAGTTTGGGGAACGCGGCGCGAATGAGATGGCGCGGCTACGGCGCGGGCGACGCGCCCGCCACAGGCGCGAGCATCTCGGCAGCAGCGTCGGGACTGGCGCCGCTCAAGTGATCTCTTCATGCTCCGCAACCTCGACGGCGTCGGCGAGCTTGCCGACGTGGGTTGGCTGCAGCATCTCGTGTAGGTCGCTGTCATGGCCGTCGTCGAGGCCGAGATGCTCGTAGATGTCGGACACCATTTGCATGATCTTCGTCACCTCTTGTTCGGAGATCATGTTGATCTGCAGGTCGACCTTCGACCTACGGTCGGCGCGCATGCCCTGGCGGTTCTGACTGATCAGGACGAATGTCGAGAGAAAGATCGCTTCCAGCGAGACGATCATCGTCAGGAATCCGAAAGGAAACGGGTCAAACTTGGTAATCGGAAACGGACCCTCATTCACGATGATCCAGATCGCGAACCACAGGGCGTGCAGGTAGACGAAGAGCATGCTGCCGCTGAACAGCGTCATCACGTCCGCGACGTGATCGGCGGCGCCCATGTCGGCGCGGTCGCGTCCTTCAAGCTTGACGATCTGCGCGACGCTGTCGGCGGCGGCAGTTGAGATCTCGTCGTTCGATACGTCCGGGCGCGAATTGGTGCGTTCGCGCCGGTTCGTGCCGGCGACGGTCGCGGCGACAGCGTTCGCCGTCTTGGCGTCGCGTGATGGTTGCGCGGTCGTCATGTGTATTCCTCGCATCAATAGTGCGTTCGGCTCACTATCGGATGCCGATGTTGCGATCGCATCGCATCGGGCGGAGTTTCGACGCGAATCCATTGCAACGCGCGTTCCGGGATGACAACGCGTTCTAGGCGATCCGTGTGAGCCCGTTGAAATGGCTTCGCGATACGCGCGGCCAGGGAATTTATCGTTCAGCGTGAATCGTCCCCGTACTGTGCCAACCATCGAACCGGAGGGAGGTTCGACGCAGAAAAAGGAGGAGAAACAATGGCGCACGCACACGACACGCATACGGACGTCGAGGTCATAGAGACTGGCGGCGGCGGGGGTGCGGGCTTCGGCGCTGGCATCATGCTCGCGATCGCGACGCTGCTGGTGATCGCGGTGGTCGCGCTGGCCGTGCTCTGGACGCGGCCGTGGGACAGCAACTCGTCCAACAACAACAATACGCCAGGCATCACCGACAACAGCGGCGGCCAGCAAAACGGTGGCGGCACCAGCAACGGTGGTGCGACGAGCGGCGGCGGCGACAACGGCGGCGCCAGCCAACCGGCGCAGTAACGAAGGAGTCCCGTGATGGTAGCGTTGCTCTTAATCTTGTTGCTTCTGGTCGTCCTGTTTGGCGGCCTGGGCATCTTCGTGGCGAAGCTCTTCTTCGTGGCGCTCGCGGTCGTGCTGATCGCCGGGTTGCTGGCGGGAGGCGGACTCGCGCGCAGGCTATGACCTCGGGCACGTAGACGAGATCTAAAGGAGGGTTCACGCGACGTGAACCCTCCTTTCTCATTCGCAAGAGCGCGCGGCTGCCATGTCCAGCACCGTTTTACGGGCAGGATGACGGCTGGGCGAACGCCCAGTCGAGTACGCGCTCTGAATCGCTATAGCGATCCTGGCTGCGCATGAGCGACGCGATGATCCGTCTGCCGCCGCGTGTCGCCGACGCGACGATCGTCTGCTGCGAAGCCTCGGTGTAGCCGATCTTGACGCCGTCCGCGCCGGCGTAGTCGGTGATGAATCGGTTGCCGTTCCACACCGGCGGCCCGTCCCACTTCGGCTGCCACGAAAGCGTCGAGACGATCGTCCGCAGCGTCGGATTCTGCATCACGTAACGGGCGAGGACGGCCATGTCGTAGGCACTCGAGTATAGATTGTCGTCATCGAGCCCGTGCGGATTCGCGAAGTGCGAATCGTCGAGGGCGAGCGACTGCGCCTTCGCGTTCATCATCGCGACGAACTGCGCGTCAGTGCCACCGATGCCTTCGGCGATCGCCAGCGCGGCATCATTGCCGGACGGCAGCAAGAGGCCATAGAGCAGGTCGAGCAGCGACAGCTGCTGACCGGGCTTCAGCCCCATGATCGTCGAGCCCGTCTGATCGTTGAGCGCGGCGCCGTCCACGTGCGACGTGATCAGCGTGTCGACGCTCGCCTGATCGGTGGCAACCGCCGCCGTCATCAACTTCGTCAGACTGGCCGGCTTCAGGCGAGCGTGCTCGTCGCGGCCATAGATCTCGGCGCCGCAGCCACCTTCGATGACGGCGATCGATTTCGCGCTAACGTACGGAAAGCCGGCGGGCTCCGTGGGAGTCGGGATCGGCGCGAAGGATTGATCGAGAACCGCTGCGTCGCGCAGGGATCCAGCGGCGGAGGCGGAGGATGCGCACGATCCGGGGCAGCCTCGGGGAGCAAGGTTGCCGTCGTAGATCGCACCGGAGACCCAGCCGGCCGACAGTGCAAGCACAGTCAGCGCCAGTCCGATGATCGCCGCACCCACCCCGCCACGGGCTGCGCGGTTCATATCTTCCATTCGCGCGATGATACCGGCCGCGATCCGATCTGTCTATGGCACCCGATCATCTCTGTGATCAGATCTTTCTATCGATGGTGTGGCGATCGATCGTACGCCCTGCGTGTTTGATTGACGAACGCATTGACAGCCTCGATAGCGTGGATATATCTTGCCAGCGCCATCGACCCGATCGGGCGGTGAGCCGTTACGTGGAGTCGCACCTCAGCTGCTTGGATCCGATGCGGACCGAGACGGCACATCTGGCGATACGTCGCCTCGCGTGCCTCTTCGGTTCGATCGAAGAGGCGTTTTGTTGGCTCGACCGCGATGCGGCGGGCACGGCGAGGGAGACGCGAGCATGCGCACCGTACTGAAGAGCAAGATTCACCGCGCCCGCGTGACGCAGGCCGACCTGCACTACGAAGGCAGCATCACGATCGATCCCGATCTGATGGATGCCGCCGACATCCTCCCCTTCGAGCAGGTGCACGTCCTCGACGTCGACAACGGCTCGCGGCTGACGACGTACGCGATCGAGGGCGGTCGCGGCAGCGGCCAGATCTGCATCAACGGCGCCGCCGCGCGGCTTGTCAGCCCGGGCGACACCGTGATCATCCTCACCTACAAGACCGCCACCGACGACGAAGCACGGATGCTCCAACCGTCGCTCATCTACGTCGACGAGTTCAACCACATCGCCCGGATCGGCAACCACATCGATCCGGCGCCCGTGGTCTAGCGGCAGGCTTGGTTCGTTGGTTGGAGGATGACATGACATCTCGTGGCCCTCGGTGCGAAGCTCGCATCAGCACCGGCGATTTCCGCGACATGAAGAAGCGTGGCGACAAGATCGTCATGATGACGGCGTACGACTATCCGACGGCGCGACTCGTCGATGAGGCGGGAGTCGACGCGATCCTCGTCGGCGATACCCTCGGCATGGTCGTGCTGGGCTACGACTCGACGCTGCCGGTAACGATGGAGGACATGATCCATCACACGAAGGCGGCGGTGCGCGGCTCGAAGCACGCGATGGTCGTCGGCGACATGCTGTTCATGAGCTATCAGACGGGCTGGCAGGACGCGATGAAGAACGCCGCCCGCTTCCTGCAAGAGACCGGCTGCGGCGCCGTCAAGCTGGAAGGCGGCGTACGCTCGGCCGAGGTCGTGCGGAAGCTCGTCGAGGCGGGCATCCCGGTGATGGGGCACATCGGCCTCACGCCGCAGTCCGTGAATCAGGTCGGCGGCTGGAAGGTGCAGGGCAAGACGCCGGCCGCGGCGGTGCAACTCATGCACGACGCGCAGGCGCTGGAGCAGGCGGGCGCGTTCGCCATCGTGCTCGAGTTGGTGCCGGCGCCGCTGGCGGCGCTACTGACGGCGCGGCTCAGCGTGCCGACAATCGGCATCGGCGCCGGCGCCGGATGCGACGGACAGGTGCAGGTGTTCCACGATCTGCTCGGCCTCTACGACGCGTTCACCCCGAAGCACACGCGTCGCTACGCCGAAGCCGGCGCGATCATTCGCGACGCCGTCGGACGCTACGCCGCGGACGTGCGGACCGGCGCGTTTCCGACGGCGAAGGAGAGCTTCAAGATGGATCCCGCTGCGCTCGCCGAGCTGCAACCGGCCGGCACCGACGCGATCGGCCGGCGCCACGCGCTCGGCCTGGACGCGTAGCAGCGTTGCCGCCGCAAGTACATCGCACAATTGAAGAGTTTCGCGCGTGGCGCCGCGATCAGAGCGGCGACGTCGGTCTTGTGCCGACGATGGGCTTCTTGCACGAGGGGCATCTCTCGCTCGTTCGCGCTTCCAAACGCGAGAACGCACACACCGTCGTAACGATCTTCGTCAATCCCACGCAATTCGGCGCGAATGAAGATCTCAGCCGCTATCCGCGCGATGAAGCACGCGATCTCGTTCGGCTAAAAGACGAGGGCGTCGATGCGGTCTTCGCGCCGGCGTCCGACGAGATGTACCCGCCCTCGTACAGCACGTACGTCACCGTCGAAGGTTTGACGGCGCGACTGGAAGGCGCGAGCCGGCCGACGCACTTTCGCGGCGTCACGACGATCGTCCTCAAGCTGCTGAACATCGTGCAACCGGCGCGCGCCTACTTCGGTCAGAAAGATGCGCAACAGCTCGCCGTTGTACGCACGATGGTGCGCGATCTCGATCTGGCAGTCGACATCATCGGCATGCCGATCGTTCGCGAGGCGGATGGACTGGCGATGAGCAGCCGCAACGTGTATCTCACGCCGGAGCAACGCGCGGCGGCGCTCGTGCTCTCGCATGCCATTCGGCGTGCGGCTGACATGTACGCCGACGGCGAGCGCGACGGCGAGCGCATCCGCTCCGCCATGCGGGCGATGATCGAAGCAGAGCCGCTGGCCAGGATCGACTACGTCAGCGTGGCCGACGCGGAGTCGCTGGACGAAGTTGACGCGCTCGACGGCCCGGCGCTGGCATCACTCGCCGTGCGGTTCGGTGCCACGCGCCTAATCGATAACGCGTTGCTTGGCGACGCTTCCGAAAAGCCGATCGCGATCTTGATCGACACCAAAACGGAGACGGTGACGGATACAGACCTCGAAGAACTGGCGACCTTCCTCAAGTGTCAATCCTCATAGCGAAGTTCTCCGATGATCAGCTGACGACTGCAACTTCCTTGTAGCCCTCCGTAGAGAAGCAGCCTTTAACGCGACGTGGCTGCGTTGCCCGTCAGCCGATAAGGCTTGCCGTGGTAGTCGCGGTCACCGGCGGCGTCGGGTCGCCGCGGCGGGCGGCTTGGTAGAATGGCGCGGCGGCAGCGATGCCGGAAAATCCGATCAGAGGAGCACCGACGACATGTCAGGTCACTCAAAATGGTCCACGATCAAACGAGCGAAGGGCGCGGCCGACGCGCAGCGCGGGCAAGTGTTCACTAAGATCTCGAAAGAGATCATCATCGCCGCCAAGGCGGGCGGCGCTGATCCCGCCGGCAACACGCGGTTGCGGCTGGCGATCGCGAAGGCGAAAGAAGCGAACATGCCGTCCGACAACGTGGCGCGGGCGATCGCCCGCGCGACCGGCGGCGGCGAGGGCGCTGATCTCGCTGAGATCACGTACGAGGGCTACGGTCCGGCTGGCGCGGCCGTGATCGTTGAAGTCGCGACGGACAATCGCAACCGCACCGTGTCGGAAGTGCGTAACGTCTTCGGGCGCAGCGGTGGCAATCTCGGCGAGACGGGGTCGGTGGCGTGGAACTTCGAGCTGCGTGGCGTGATCAACGTCACCCCGAACGGGACGGATCCCGACGAGATCGCTCTGCAGGCGATCGACGCCGGCGCCGAGGACGTGCAGGTCGGCGACGGGTCGATCGATGTCTTCACGGCGCCTGCCGATCTGGAATCCGTGCGGAAGGCGCTTGAGGGCAACGGCGTGGCCGTGGAGTCGGCGGAGACCGCGCGCGTCCCGAAGACGACGGTGCAGCTCAACGAGAAAGACGCCGTCCAGATGCTCCGCCTCGTCGAGAAGCTCGAGGGGCTCGACGACGTGCAGAAGGTCTACTTCAACGCCGACATCTCCGACGACGTCTTCGCGTCGTACGCGGGATAGATGCCGCAGGGGCCGCCGGCGATCATCCTCGGCATCGACCCGGGCACCCGCTTCACCGGCTGGGGCGTCGTCTCGATCGAGGGTTCGGAGCCGCGCGGCGTCGCCTGCGATGTGATCGCACCGAAGGCGAAGCTGCCGATCGAGCAGCGGCTGACCACCATCTTCCTCGAGCTTCAGGCCATCATCGCCCGCTTCGCGCCCGCTGCGGTGGCGGTCGAGGAGCCGTTTGTCGGCGAGAACGTGCGCTCGGCAATGGCCGTCGGCGAGGCGCGAACCGTCGCCATGCTCGCGGCGACGCTCGCGGGTGTGCCGGTGTTTCACTATGCGCCGGCACGCATCAAGCAGATGGTGGCGGGCTACGGCCAGGGCGACAAAACGCAAGTGCGGGAGATGTTGCGGCTACAGTTAGGGTTGACGGAAATTCCCGACGACCTGAACGCGAGTGACGCGCTCGCCGTCGCGCTCTGCCACGCGATGCACCATCGCGCCGAGAGCCTCCTCTCCGAAGCTAATCGATAGCGAGTTCCGCGGGCAAAGGTGATGAACGAGTCGGCGAGGGCCGCAATCCCGTCCGGCCGCGCATGCTTTCTTGCCGCCCTTCGCCGCGGGCTGGAACGGCAAACGTTACATCGGCCTGAAACTGCGCGATTCGCGCCGGAACCCCTGATGCGGGCCTACCTGATCCCTACAAATTTGGTCTTGATGCGAATCTGGTACTTGACATGGGTAACACTTTTGTCAAATCGGGCGTTCTATTTGCTGAACCGGCCGACGGGAAGGCCACCAGGAGATCGACCCAGCGATGACACTCAACCCCGCAACGCACTCGACCCGCACACTTTCGCTCCTCATGCTGGCCGCCCTCGCGGGTATCGGGCTGTGGATCTTCGCGCCGTGGGCCCAGAACAGCGGCTCCGGCAGCGGTTCCGGCGACGGCGGCAGCGCCAACGCCAACGCGGCGCTTCCGCCTTCGATCCACGTCGACGGCAGCGTCCAGATCGAGAGCCACGATAACGTCGTCACGCGGCTCGTCGTGCCGCTGGCCGTACGCGGTGACAGCGCGATCGCGCTCGGCGATGGCCTGAAGCTTTGGGCCGAGACGGCTATGGCCGAGACGGCTTCGGCTGCCGTTCCGGCGACGTACACGCTGGCATGGCTCGACGGCAACGGCGACCAGAATCTTGACCCGGGCGAGCACGCCGTGCTGACGGTGAGCCTGCCGCCCGTGTCGACCATCCACCCGAACAACCCGCTCCGCCTCGTCCTGAAGACGGCAGACGGCGGCACCCTCGCCATCGAGAACGTGCTCGGCCGCTAGGCCGGCAACAGCAGAAGCAGACCGCAACAGACCGAGGCCTCGGGGGAGCGCCTCGGTCTGTTTGGCGTCTGCGACCGAACAAGCGGGCGCCGATGGCCTGAAGCGCTGTACGTGCAGCACAAACCTCGCGTTAGTAGCGCTGTTCGTGCCGTGCGCGGACTTCGATTAGTAGCGCTGTTCGTGCCATAGGCCCTCCGGGAGTTCGCGGTAGACGGTGATGATGCGGTCGCCTTCGAGTTGCAGCTGGTAGTACATGCGCGAGATCGGCGTCTCGCGCCACCATTCATCATCGATGCGCCAGCGGTCCTGGATCGCGACGACGTCTCGCACGAGGCCTTCGATGACGGCACGCGCGGGGCGGCCGAGATCATCCATCTCGACGCGCAGAGGCTGCGGACGCGCTAGAGGTCGTAGTCGATGAGTGCGTAGCGGCGCTCGGGAATCCTTGACCACGGTTCCACCTCCACAATTCTCGATACCTGTGGCGATTCGTCGCCAAAGTGCGCCTTGAGCTGGCGCAGGGCGGCGAAGAGCTGCGCACGCCGCCGCGCCTGCTCGGCGAAGAGGAGGCTGCGCTGCTTGCCGGTCTCCTCCGTCAGGCCGATGAACTCCAGCATCATCTCTTCGACGGGGCCGGCGAGCTGCAGCGGCTCGATCAGCTTCTTGAGGACGAAGGTGATGCCTTCTTCGTCGCCGAGGGGGTCGCGGAAGGTGAGGGTGTGCTCCCAGCTGCCGCCATCGAGCAGGACGAGGCGGAGGCGGAGCTGGCGCACCTGGCGATAGTGCATGTCGGGGCGCTGGAGCAGCCGTCCGACGAGCTGGCGGGCGCCGATCAGCAGGGCGTTGCTGTTGACGGTCGGCGCGGGCATCTGGATCGTGCCGGCGATCGGTTCGACGCGGGTGCGGGGGAGGAAGGGCGTGCTATCGATGCCGCGGGCGAGCTCGTAGAGGCGGCGGCCTTCGCCGCGGAATTGCGACTGGAGGGCGCCGATCGGCAGGCGGGCGACATCGCCGATCGTCGGCAGGGCGTAGTTGGCGAGCTTGCGGTGGGTGTCGTAGGAGACGGGGAGGAACGCGGTGCTGAGCGGGGCGAGGAAGTCGGCTTCGCGGCCGGCAGGGACGACGGTGACCTCGCCGGGGACGCTGATGGTGGCGGCGATCCAGGCGACGAACTTGCCTTCGGCGGCGCCGGCGCTGGCTTCGACGCCGGCGCTCTGTCGGACGGCATCGAGGAGGCGGGCGACGGCGGCGTGCTCCGGCTGGAGACTGGAGACTGGGGATTGGAGACTGGGGGTTTTGGTGTTTGATTGTTCCGGGGAAAAAGTCACGCATAGTAGCGGGTCGATGGCGAGGGTGGTGAAGACGGTGCCTAGGTCGCCGGGTTCGATCTGGGGTTGGGTGTCTTCGAGGGCGTCGAGCATGGAGTCGAAGGCGCGGCCGTAGTAGACGGGGTCGGGGGGGAGGAGGATGAGGTCGGGCACGAGGGTGCGGGCGTCGCGGAGGGGCATGCCGGGGCGGATGCGGAGGGCGGCGGCCTCGGGCGAGCAGTCGATGATCTCGTTGGCGCCGGGCGGCGGCTCGCCGATGGCGACGGGGCGGCCGATCAGCGTCGTCGCGCTTACGCGCTCATGAGCTGCGCCCGTCGCGCGGGCGCGAGTGCGCTCGAGGGCGATCCTGAAGTTGGGGATGGTGACGCAGGCCAGGCGCATGGCTGGCTCCGATCGGGAGATTGACCCTCGGCCGAAGAGGTGCGGCGGTACCATCGAAGACACCTTCGGCTATTGAGGGGTAAGCGCCAGTATAGAACATGTGTCCTATCATGATCAAGCCATCCGTGGTGTGGTTAGGGGTGATGTGAGTGTGAAACATTCTGTTTCACGTGAAACATTTGTTCTTATTTTCACATACAAAGTTCTTTTTATGTCTAATAACACGGGCTGCAGTGGAACTTCACGAGCATCGAATCCCAGCCGTCGCCATAGGCGGCTCGTCGACCTTCCGATGTGGGAAGGGGAACTGAGGCGATCGTCTAACGTCTGGCATAGCCGCGGGGCGCCTAATATAGGGTAGGCGCGTACGGCAGATTCGCGCGGCGCGCCGATACTCTCCAAATGAATGGGCCTCCTTCCGATGCCGCCACGAACGACCTAGACGCACCATCGCGTGCGCAGGCCGCAATCGACGCTGAGCGGCGCCTTGAACTCCTGACGCGCGACTCGCGCGACGTTTTGTGCGAGCTGTGCGAGGGTGTCGTCACGTTTGTCAGCGGGAACGTATCGGAGGTGACGGGGCGGCGCGAGAACACCTTCTTAGGACGGGCCTTCGCGGAAGTGATCCACCCGGACGATGTCGCGACCTACGCGCCGTTCTTCGCGCCCGGTTGGACGGGTGCGATCGATGCGCGCGTCAGAATCGCCGACACGTCGGGCGCATGGCACTGGCGGGAGGCGCGAGGGACACGCGTGATCGACGATGAAGGACACCATCGCGCCGTCATCCTGCTACATGACGTGAGCGAGGCGCAACGCGTCGAGCACGAGCTCGAGCACAGCGAGAGCCGATCGCGGGCGTTGCTGGCAGCGATCCCGGATCTGATGTTCCGCATCGGGCGCGACGGCACGTATCTCGACTTCAACGCCGAGCAACGCGACGACTTCTACCGTCGAGCAGAGGTATTCGTCGGCGCGAATATCCGGGACGTCTTGCCGCTCGAACTTGCCGGCCGCAAGTTCGAGGCGATCGAGCGCGTGCTCGACCACGGCGGCGTCGAGATCCTCGAGTATCAGCTCGAGAGGAAGGGCGAGATACGTGAGTACGAATCGCGCATCACGGCCTGCGGCGAGGACGAGGTCGTGGTGATCTGCCGCGATACGACGGAGCGCGCGCGCGTTATGACCATGTTACGCGACGGCGCGGCGTGGTTTCGCTGCCTGACGGCGTCGTCGCCGGTCGGCATCTTTCAGACGGATATCGCCGGACGTTGTCACTACACAAACGAACGCTGGCGTGAGACGACGGGCATGACGGAGCAAGAGGCGATGGGCGACGGCTGGGCGGCGGCGATACATCCCGACGACGCTGAGGAGGTGTTCGCGGCGTGGTCGGCGTGCATGGCCGAGGAGCGCGAATTCGGAATGGAGTTCCGGTTCGTCGACCGGGCGGGTGTCGTGAAATGGGTGATGTCGCGAGCTTCGACGCTGCGTTCGGATGCGGGCGTCGTCGTCGGCTACGTCGGGACCACGGAGGACATCAGCGACCGTCGGCAGGCGGCGCGGGATGTGCAGCGGACGCAGGAGCGGGCGGCGATCCTGGGCGAGCGGGCGCGGATCGCGCAGGAATTGCACGACAACGTGGCGCAGTTCTTCTTCGGGATCGGGATTGCAGCGAAGGAGATGATCGAGCACAAGCCATTCGCGGCATCGACGCTGCGGCGCCGGCTGGTACACATCCGCAAGTTGTCAGCGGACGGTGGGCGCGAGATCCGGAATGCGATCCAGGCGCTGTCAGCGACGGAGTTCGCGGATGGACTGGAAGCGTCGATCGAGCGGCTCGTGCGGGGGTACGAGGGTGCATGGGATGGAGCGGAGTTCGACAGCGATCTAGGTATGGCGGTGCCGCATGAGTGCGCGACGGAGCTGTACGCGGCGGCGCGCGAGGCGCTCTACAACGTGCGTAAGCACGCGTCGGCGACTAACGTACGCGTACGGCTGCATCGCGTCGCGGACGAGATTGTGCTTGACGTGATCGATGACGGAGCCGGGTCGGCGACGACGGTGGCGTCGGCGTTGGCGGACGGACTGGCGTTCGGGCTGCGAAGCATGCGCGCGCGGATCGCGGCGCGCGGCGGGCGGATCGAGCTGTCGGATACGTCGGGTGGCGGGCTGACGATTCGTTTTATATTGCCGCTTGCGGCACGTCAGCGGGCCGCCTGATGCGCGACGGCACACGCGTCTTTATCGTCGATGATCACCCGGTGGTGCGGGCCGGACTGCGCGAGTTGCTCAAGTCCTCCCGCGACATCGTGATCGTCGGCGATGCCGAAGATAGCAGCGCGGCGACGATGATCCGGGTGCGCGAGGCGCTGCCTGACGTTGCGATCGTCGACATTAGGCTGCGAGAGGGCGATGGCATCGAGCTGTGCCGCTTGATCAAGGGGATGGAGCCGCGCGTCGGCGTGATCCTGTTGAGTGCGTTCTGGGACGATACGCTCGTTCGCCAGGCGCTGGACGCGGGCGCGGATGGCTATCTGTTGAAGGATGCGGAGCATTTCGATCTGGCAAAGAGCATTTTGTGCGTGGCGCGGGGCGAGCCGTTTTTCGACGCAGCGATCGCCTCGGCAATCGTGCGGCAGGCACGGGGGCGCGCGCACCAACCCGAGCACGCGCTCTCGCAGGACGACATGCACATCCTGCGCCTCGTAGCGAGCGGGCTGACGAACAAGGCGATCGCCGAGTCGCTGTATTTAAGCCACCACACGGTGCGCGACCGGTTGAGCGCGATCATGGCGTCGCTGGGCGCGAAGAACCGCACGGAGGCGGTCCAGATCGCGTCGAAGCGCGGCGTCCTCTAGGTCGTACGTCTCCAGAGATCGACGAACGCGTCGGACGAACGTCGGATGCGCGCCGACGATCGTCGGTTGCAGGTGCAGACGCTCGTCTGGGTTGCGCGCCCGGTTGCGCGCCGACATCTCTTCTAGCGGCCGCAGATGATCCGCGCGTATGCGACGGGGCGGCGAGCAGAGGGGACCGGATGCTGAATCGAATGCTCATCTTGGCGGTTGGGATCGCCGTTATCGGCGGCGTCATCGGATCGCGCGGGCTGGCGGTGTTCACGAGCACGGCGAGCGTCGGCTCGAACACGTTCTCGACGGGCAACGTCAGCCTAACGACGTCGCCTTCGACGGCGCTGGTGACGTTCGCGGGGATGACGCCGGGCGACCAGGTTACGGCGCCGATCACGGTGACGAATGCCGGCTCCCTGGCGCTGCGATACGCGGTGACGAGCACCACGACCGAGAACGTGCTGGCGGGACAGTTGGGGCTGACGATCAAGTCGGGCGTGACGACGTGCACGAACGCGGGGTTTTCGGCAACCGGCACGGTCGTGTACGGCTCGGCGGCGCTGGGCAACACGACGGCCGTAAACGTCGTCGGTAATCCGACGCAGGGCAGCCAGGCGGGCGACCGGACGCTGGCGGCGAGCGCGAACGAAACCCTCTGCTTCAACGTCAGTTTGCCGCTGGCGACGGGTAATACGTTCCAGAGCCTGTCGACAACGGCGACGTTGAGCCTCCAGGGCGAGCAGACGCTGAACAACCCATAGGGTCTCACGTGCAGGGTGGCAAGGAACGACGATGAAGCAAGGTGATTTCAGTCCGGCGACCGGCGGAGAGGCGATTTCTCCGTCGGGACGGCGCGCCAGCCAGGCGGATGCCGTGACGCGTTCCGCAACACGGATCGCCGGGTACGTCATAGGCGTGGTTGCGCTCGTGGCGGTGCTGGCGGTGACGCTGCCCGCGTTTGTGGGCTACCACACGGTCATCATCACCGGCGGCAGCATGGCGAGCGCGCTGCCGGTCGGGAGCGTGGCGGTGACGCGAACCGTCGACTTCGAGGACGTCCGACCCGGCGACGTGATCGCGTTTCAGCGGCCGGGCGCGGCGCTGCCCGTCGTACATCGCATCGTCGAGATTCACGATACGAACGACGGTCGCGTCGCGACGACCAAGGGGGACGCGAACGCGGAGGCCGATCCACAGCCGCTGCCGCTCAACGGCCGCGGCGATCGTGTCGCGTACTTCGTGCCGTGGATCGGCTATGGCCTTGTGTTCGTGCGCACGCCTCTGGGCGCGGCGCTGATCCTCATCGCTGGCGCGGCGTCATGGCTCACGCTCGGGCGCGGGCCGCGGGGCGGCAGGGTGGCCGATCGACGTGTGGCGATCTAGACGGTGGCTCGTCGTCCTCTTCGTGGTCGTCGCCGCGTATGCGGTGCTCTCGACGGGCGGGCGTCTGGCGCTGGCCGTGTTCACGAGCACGAAGGCGGTCGGCAGCAATTCGTTCACGGCATCGACGATGTCGCCGCCAACATCGCTGGCGGCGGCGGGCGGCGCGAACATCGTGCTGACGTGGACGGCGACAACGACGGCGTACGCCACCGGGTACAACGTGCTGCGCTCGTCGACGAGCGGCGGCCCCTACTCGCAGATCACGCAGGTGACGCCGCGGACGGCCGTGACGTACACGGACACGCCACCGGCGGGCACGTACTACTACGTGCTGCAGAGCTATTTCCAGAACTGGGTGAGCGCGAACAGTACGCAGGCGACGGCCGGCGTCTCGACGAACACCGGATATCTCACGTGTACCGCGAACGCGGCGGACACCGGTGGCGACGCGAACGGCTACGAGGTGTCGCCGGCAAACGCGTGCGCCAACGACTCGGTGTTCGCGCAGGACGTCAACAGCGGCACGGGAACGGGCACAACCTGCACCGGAACCGGCAAGGATCGGCATCGGTTCTACAACTACGGCTTCTCGATCCCGGCGAGTTCCGTCGTCAACGGCATCCAGGTGCGGCTCGATGCGTTGAAGAGTGGTACGGGCACGGTGCCGAAACTCTGTGTTGACCTCTCGTGGAACGGAGGCACGACGTGGACGGCGGCGCAGAGTACCGCGACGCTTACGGGTGCCGAGGTGACGTACACATTGGGCACGGCGGCGGACACGTGGGGCCGCACGTGGAGCTCGACGGAGTTCAGCAACGCGAACTTCCGCCTGCGCGTGATCGATGTCGATAACAATACGGCGCAGACATTCCAGTTGGACTATGTGGCGGTGCAGGTGACGTTCACGCCGC
>JBBQVO010000050.1:0-18811 GCA_038211505.1 Dehalococcoidia bacterium
GAGTGCTTCGTCTACCAGCACGGCCTGCGTCACATGGGCGAGATCGAACACGGCCGCGCCCTCGTCGGCCTCAAGGGTATGACGAGCTAACGGGATCCACGAAGGGCCACGAAGAAGCACGAAGGGGGCGGTCGCGGCATCGGAGCTCTAGCCGGAGTTGACAAGTGCCCAGCGACCAATCGCGGCTGACTGTGGGTGCAGCCGGTTCGCCTAACTCGCGGCGGCGCTGAGTCCGTCGTCGGCGCTCTGGCGGGCGAGCGCTTCGACGCCTCGCACGGCGACGTCGACGAGCTGCGGCGGCACCTGCCAGTCGCCCGGCGACCAGCGCGGGAACGCATGCAGCGCCGGGAAGTCGATGGCGTAACTGTTGCGGCGGCCCTGACGCTCGCGCACGATGATCGCCTCATCCTCAAGCTGGTTGAGGATCGCGACGACCGCGCGCTCCGTCACGCCGACGCCTGCCGCCATCTCGCGCACCGTCGCCTGATTGTCCATCGCGATCGACAGCAGCAGAAGCGCATGATTCGTGAAGAAGCCCCAGTTGCCCGTCCGCGGGTCGAGCGCGCCGGAGTCGGGCGCCACCGGCGCCGGTCCGCGGCCGCTGGCGTGATAGTCGGATAGCACCAGCAGCGTCTGGATGAGGCCGTCGACGAAGGCGCGCGGCGTCAGCGACTCCGTGCCCTCACGCCGGTACGCCGCCATCGCCTCAAAGTCGACGGAGTACGTGTTACGACGCCCCTCGCGGCTGCGGATCACGATGCCGTCCTCGCTCAGCTGCCGGAGAATCTCCAGCGTCGCGCGTTCGGTGACGCCGACGCCGGTCGAGATCTCTCGCACTGTCGCGCCGCTGTGCCGCACCACGTAGACGAGAATCAGCGCGTGATTCGTGAGGAAGCCCCACTTTTGCTGCGTCATAGCTTTGGATCCTTCCTGATGGGGTTGGCGAGGGCATCGCGAAAAAAACTTCAAAATTGGTTGTCTAAGGTACTTGACACTGCCATTTCACGAACTACAATGCATGTATAAGCAATCAGGGTTATGAAATCAGGGTTGATGAATCACGGTTCTTTGTTCATGTGATGTGTTTCACGAAGTGGTACACCTGTTATGGCAATCAGTTCTCGCACATCATGCATTATCGTTCACCGGTTCGCAAGACAGTGCGAACCATAACGCCGGAGAATGAGAAAAATTAACAGCCGCCGCCACGAGGGGGAGCACATCGGGGGATGGGTGGATCTCGCAGGCGAGGCGATCCGAAAGGAGTGGGTCCCGGGTAGGTAGTTGAGTCCGAACGCGTCCGGATGCTTTGGTGGCAAACAAGGCGGGGGATCCGGCGAGCAGGACGAGACTCCGGGGGCGGTTTGGCCGACCGCCCTTCCCTGCAGAAGCACCAGTGGGTCAGTCAAAGGGAAGAAACGAAGAAGCCGGTTTCAGGAGGACCGGCTTTTTCGTTGCCTTTTTCGGGGCTATCCACAGAGGACACGGAGGAGCACAGAAGGGTTGGGTTGGGTTTTTGAGTTTGACTCAACTCGCGTAGGATAACCGCCCTCGGCTGTCCCGCCCGCGCGGTCGCGTCGGCCATCTTGACGCCGCGAGACGTCGCGCGGAAAACGAGATGTAGCGCAGCCGTCCTCGGCTGCGAGCGCGACCGCGATTATTCGACAGTCGCGGCGGCAAGATGAGTGTACGAAGGTCAGGCCTTGCGACCTGCTCCACCCGACGCCGCCACCACCGTGTTGTGTCCACAGAGGGCACAGAGGAGCACAGAAGGGTTGGTTGGGTTGAGTTTGACTCAACTCGCGTAGGATAGCCGCGCTCGGCTGTCCCGCTCGCGCGGTCGCGTCGGCCATCTTGACGTCGCGAGACATCGCGCGGAAGACGAGATGTAGCGCAGCCGACCTCGGCTGCTAGCGCGACCGCGATTATCCGACAGTCGCGGCGGCAAGATGAACGGGCGAAGGTCAGCGCTTAGCGCCCGGCCCGCCTGACGCGGCCAGCACGGTGTTGTACATCAGCATCGCGCGCGTCATCGGGCCGACGCCGCCGGGAACCTTGGTGATCGCCTCCGCCTTCTCGGCCACCGCGGCGAAGTCGACGTCGCCGACGAGACGGAAGCCGCGCTTACGCGTCGCATCTTCAACGCGGTTGACGCCGACGTCGATGACGATGGCGCCTTCGCGCACCATATCGGCCGTGATCGCGCGCGGACGGCCGATGGCGGCGACGACGATGTCCGCCTGCCGCGTGAACACCCCGATATCCGGCGTCCCCGTGTGACAGACCGTGACGGTAGCGTTGACGCCGCGCGCCTTCTGCAGGAACAACCCGGCGAGCGGCTTGCCGACGAGATTCGAGCGGCCGCAGATCACGACGTGCTTGCCGTCGGCGTCGTATCCGGAACGCGCGAGCAGCTGGATGACGCCGTGCGGCGTGCAGCCGAGCAGAGCGGGCTCGCCGCGCAGCAGCCGCCCGACGTTGATCGGGTGCAACCCGTCGACATCTTTCTCGGGCAGCACGGCGCCCGTCACCGTCGCCTCATGGATGTGCGACGGCAGCGGCACCTGAACGATCACACCGTGCCACCGCGGGTCCGCATTGAGTTCAGCGACCGTCGCCAGCAGCGCCTCTTGCGAGATATCGGCTGGCAACCGGATCGTCTCCGATCGCATGCCGATCGCCACGGCGTCCTTCGACTTGCCCGTGACGTACGACACCGAGCCCGGGTCGTCGCCAACGAGCACGACGGCGAGACCCGGTTCGACGCCCGACGCGCCGAGGCGTTCGACCTGTTCGCGGAGCTCATCCAGAATCTGCGCGGCGATCGCCTCGCCGTCGATGATCTTCGCCGTCATACACCCCTCCCGCAGTCCGTTTCGAGCGCAGTGTAACCAACGTCCGCGACGCGAACCCGTACGATGTTCGACAGCGGTGCTGCGACTACACTGAGCGCGATGGAGATGGCCGTCGGCATCGATGTGATCGTGATTTCGCGTGTCGCGAAGGTGCTGGCGCGGCACCCGCAGCGCTTCCTCAGCCGCATCTTCACGCCAGAGGAAGTGGCGTTCTGCCGCGGCCGCGTCCACGAGCTGGCGGCGCGATTCGCCGCGAAAGAAGCCGTGATGAAGGCGCTCGGCACGGGGGCACGCGGCCTCGCCTGGCGGGAGATCGAAGTTCTGCCGAACCGTCGCGGCAAGCCGCTCGTCTACCTCCACGGTCTCGCGAAGAAGCGCGGCGAGACGATCGGCCTGCGCGGCATCGATATCAGCCTCACGCATGAGGGCGATCTCGCGATCGCATGCGCCGTCGGCATGGCCAACGAGGCGCCGATCGACCGCGAAGCCCACCGCGCGCGGCTGGTCGAATGGCTGAAGGAGCAGGGGCGGCTATGAAGCTCGTCACCGCAGCGCAGATGCGCGAGCTCGAGCAGGCCGCCGTTGCCGCCGGCGTCTCGCTCGACGAGCTGATGGAGCAGGCGGGGCTCGCCGTCGCGCAGGAGGCGTGGCTGACGCTCGGCGTCGTCGCCGGCCGCCGCGTTCTCGTGCTCATCGGCCCCGGCAACAACGGAGGCGATGGCCTCGTCGCCGCACGCCATCTGGCGGAATGGGAAGCCGACATCGTCGTCTACCTCACGAGCGCGCGCCCGTCGCCCGATCCGCATCTCGATCGCCTGCGCGAGATGAACGTGCCGACTTTCGCTGCCGCCGATGACGATGAATTCGCTTCGCTCCAGCAGGCGCTCGACGGCGCCGAGATGATCATCGACGCCATCCTCGGCATCGGCCGCAGCCGTCCGATCGAGGGCGCGCTGGCGCAGGTGCTGCGGCGTGTGCAGGCGGCGGCCGAGCGCCGCACACCACCGACGATCGTCGCCGTCGATCTGCCGACCGGGGTCGACGCCGACTCCGGCAGCGCCGACGCGCTCGCCATCACGGCCGATATGACTGTCACGTTCGGGCTGGCGAAGGTCGGACTGTACACGCTCCCCGGCTCCACGCACGCCGGCCGCGTCCAGGTCGTCGATATCGGCATCCCGAAGGATGCCGAGCGCGCCGTCGCGACGGAACTCATCGACACGCCATCCGTCCGCGCCCGCGTCCCGGCGCGATCGGCGTCGGGCAACAAGGGCACCTTCGGGCGCGTGCTCGTCGTTGCCGGATCGCGCAACTACGTCGGCGCCGCAAGATTCGCCGCGGAAGCCTGCTACCGCGCCGGCGCCGGCCTCGTCACGATCGCCTGCCCCGAGCGCGTGCAGCAGTCGATCGCGGCATCTCTCCCCGAGGCGACGTGGCTCCCGTACGCCGGCGACGATCTCTCGCCGGAGGCAGTCCCCGCGATCGTCACCGCACTCGCCACGTTCGACGTCCTGCTGATCGGCCCGGGACTCGGGCAGGCGGACGGAACTGCCGCCGCCGTTACAACCATCGTGCGGGAAGCCCCCGATCGCGTTCGCGCGATCGTCATCGACGCCGACGCGCTGAACGCGCTCGCGAAGACCCCCGGTTGGCATCGCGGGGTCGCGCGACCGGCGATCCTGACGCCGCATCCGGGGGAGATGTCGCGCCTCCTCGGTACGACCGTCGAAGACGTGCAGCGCGACCGCCTGAACGTCGCCACGAAGACGGCTGCGGAGTGGGGCCAGATCGTCGTCCTCAAAGGCGCGCACACGGTCATCGCCGCGCCCGATGGCCGCGCCGCGATCAGCCCGCACGCCAACCCGCTCCTCGCGACCGCGGGTACCGGCGACGTCCTCGCCGGCACGATCGCCGGTCTCCTCGCCCAGGGCGCCGAGCCGTTCGACGCCGCGACCTGCGGCGTCTACGTCCACGGCCTCGCCGCCGAGGAACTTGGCGAGGATCTCGGCGATCGCGGCCTCCTCGCCAGCGACCTGCTGCCAGCGCTTCCGCGCGCCATCCGCACGATCCTCCTCGGCAAACGCGCACACCCCATCACGAACCCCCTCGCCGGCCTCGGCGATCTGGGCGCCTTCTCAGGATTCGGCGTCGAGACCAGTTCGAGTCTCCCCAACGACCTCTGAAACCCCCGTCACCAACCACCAGTCACCATCCTCAAGCCAGTCTCCCGTCCCCAATATCCAGTTTCCAGCCGCCGCTTTACATCTTCCACTGCCAGCCGCTACGCTCGATTCGTGCCCGACCGCCTGATCTACCTCGACCACTCGGCGACGACGCCGCTGCATCCGCGGGTGCTCGACGCGATGATGCCGTATCTCACGGACGACTACGGCAACCCATCGGCAACGTACGCACTCGCCAAACAGGCCGGCGATGCCGTCGCCCGATCGCGCCGCGCCGTCGCGACGATCCTCGGCGGCAAGCCGACTGAGATCGTCTTCACGGGCGGCGGCACCGAATCGATCAACACGGCCATCAAGGGCGTCGCGTTTCAGCAGAAGCAGGCGCGTACCGGCAACCACATCATCACGACGCAGATTGAACATCACGCCGTACTCCACACATGTCAGTATCTCGAGAAGTTCGGCTTCGACGTGACGTATCTCCCGGTCGACGGCCGCGGCCGCGTCGACCCGGACGATGTGGCACGCGAGATCACGCCGGCGACGGTGCTCGTCAGCGTCATGACGGCGAACAACGAAGTAGGCACGATCGAGCCGATCTTCGAGATCGCGGCGGCGGTTCGGACACGCGCCGCATCGCTGAAAAAGCGCATCCCGTTTCACACGGACGCCGTCCAGGCGCCGAACTCGATGCGCATGGACTTCGCCTCATACAACATCGATCTCGTCAGTCTCGCGGCGCATAAGTTCCGCGGCCCGAAGGGCATGGGCGTCTTATACGTTCGCAAGGGCGTGCCGTTTCTCGCCCAGCAGCATGGTGGCGGGCAGGAGCGGCAGCGGCGAGCCGGCACCGAGAACGTCGCCGGCATCGTCGGCACGGCCGAGGCGCTGCGTATGACGCAGGATGCGCTCGAAGCCGACGCTGCTCGCACACGCGCCTTGGCGCACCAGCTGCGCGACGGGATCATCGCCCGCATCCCGCGCGCAATCCTCCACGGCGATCCAGAACAAAGACTCGCGAACAACGTCAACATCAGCTTCGACGGCGCCGACGCGCGCGATCTGCTCGCCGATCTCGACGCCGCCGGCATCGCCTGCAGCGCCGGCGCCGCCTGTGGCGCCACAACGATCGAACCCTCGCACGTGCTCTTGGCGATGGGCATCCCGCTCGATCGCGCCATCGCCACCCTCCGCTTCAGCCTCGGCCCCGACACGACTGAAGCCGATGTTGCGGCCACGCTCGACGCGCTGCCGCCGATCGTCGCCGCTTCGCGCGCGAAGCGCAGCGCGCCAGCCGGCTCCGCCGCCGCCGGCTAGCGTTCCCCAACCGACGAAGCAACTACGGTGGGAGAATCCAATTTATCCCTTCCATTCCTGGCTCTCAGATGAAAGGATAGGCACGCTTCCTGTCACGTTTCGCCGCCCCACCTTCTCGCACCGCGTCTGGATCAGCGAAGAACAACGCAAGGGAAGCTGGCGATCTCATCGATCTCATCGCCGACCTCGAAGACGGCGTGTAGTCGCGTTCGTCACGCGGTCACGGACTTCGTCGGATGACGTAGGTGCCAGCCGCCTTGTCGTGCCACGTCTGCTTGTCTTCGTCGAAAATGAGCCAGAGGTTATCGGCCAGCGACGCGATGCTGCCCACAACTGGGATTATGCCGAACGAATTCCGGATGACGACGCGCCCGATCGCCTTACCAATCCCGGGCACCCGACCGTTGTCGGCGCGAATGATACGGATACCGACGATCTGCATGCCCCAGCCACCGCCGCGAGCCGTCATCACGACCTGATAGATGACAACGATGGCGAACGCCGTGATGAGGCCAGCGCTGAGACCCGAGAGGAAGACGTTGTGATGGAATACGACGCGCTCCCTGGCAGTTGCCGCCGTCTCCTGCGATGACCGGGCGATCGCTCGAAACAACAGCACCGCCAGCAGCGCCGGGACTACGCTGAGTGCCACTGCGAAGATCGTATCCAGCCACAGCGCCAGCCATCGGATCCAGAAGCCGGCGTACCTCGGGCGGGATGGCATGACGTCGTTATCCCGATACGGCGTCGCCCAGCCGCCCGACGCCGCGGACGGCGGCTGCGCGCCACCCGGCATCGCGGGAAGGCTCGCCCGGCACGCGGTGCAGAACGCTGCGTCGTCTTTGTTCAAGGCCCTGCAGTAAGGACAGAACATATCGCTCCTGATGGCCAGGATGATAGGTGCACGAGCTAGTCTGCACAACGCATCTGGTCGATGAACGCGTCCCAACGCTTACAACTGCGAGATCCGCCCCCATCGCCATGCACTCCCGGAATTGCCGCCGGAGCCTCCGGTGCTACCATAAAGGCATGCCGGAACGCGACGAGATCCAGATCGCCCGCTGGGATGCCATCCGCACCCGCATCGGCGGCGGCCTCCGCAACATGCGCGGCCCCAATCGCTCGCAAGCCCAAATCGCCTGGGAGCTCGACGAACTGGGCTTCCACGTCAGCCAGAGCATGGTCTCGCGCTACGAGGCCGGCCAGGGCGAGGTGCCGCTTACGCTCGAGCGCATGGTCGGTTGGGCGATGTGCTGCGACGCCCTCAGCTCGCAGCATCTACGCGAAGTGCTCGAGCTCGGCGGCTACACGCTGCCGTGGACGCGCGGCGACATGACGCAATTCGACGACATCCTGCGCAAGTACCGCGCGCTCTCCCGCCCCGATCAGATGGTGCTGCGACGCCGCATGCTCTGGCACCTCCTCGGCGTCCAACCGCTCGCCCTCCCGGAGTACGCTTGATGATCGGCGTCGAAGTGCTGGACCAGACGCGGCTGCAGATCCGCGACCGCCTGCGCTCACTACCCGGCGACGGTGACGCCGCGATCCGCGCCCGCCGTCTGCGAGCGCTGCTCGAAGAGATGGGTGTGCACTGCGACGAGACCGCCGAACTGCAGGATGTCGACGCAGTGCTGCTCACGTCCGCGCGCGGCACCGAAGCGATCATCGCAGCGCGGCTCACAGACGAGCAGCGGCACAGCGCTTACGCCCGTATCGTCGCGCGGCTGCTCGTGGGCGAGATGCATGCGCCGATGGACGCCAAGATCGAATATCCGGCGGAACACGCGACGAACTCCCGCCAGGAGCGCGAGGAGGACGCCGTCGTGCTGTGGCTCGCGCGCGCCCTCGTCGACGGCCGTCTGCACGCCGCGCCGCGCCCGCTTTACGAAGACGTTCCGAAACTCACGCTCGCCTTCACGCCGAAGACCGCGCGTCGTTCGACGCTTGGCGGCCTGCACCGCTGGAGCGCCCTCTGGTACCGCCGCTCGAACCTCTACCGCCGCCTCCGCGCCCGCCACGATGTCACCGACGCCATCGAGCGCATCTGCATCGTCCTCGATCCCCCCACCGTCGTCGCCTCGTAGCCGTCGCCCGGCAAATTGTCCGGGATCGAACCGCGGGCCACTGCTCGCCGCGCCCCAATGGTCCACCTTCGATGCTCTCTCAGCATCCAACTCGGGGTGCACGTCGCAGATGCCCACTGCGATGTTGTACCCCTTCCATCACACCCGATTCCGCGCGATAGTCACTCAATCTCGCACCCAGTAGGAGCCACGCTTTGCCACGACACGACGGCCGCCGCCCCGACCAGACGCGCCCGGTCACGATTGAGCCCGGCTACCTGCCGCACGCCGAGGGCTCGGCGATGGTCAAGTTCGGCGAGACGTGGGTGCTCTGCGCCGTCAGCATGGAAGATCGCGTGCCTGGCTTCCTCCGCGGCACCGGTAGCGGGTGGGTGACCGCCGAATACGGCATGTTGCCGCGCTCGACGAATACCCGCACCGACCGCGAGGCCGCGCGCGGCAAGCAGAGCGGTCGCTCGCAGGAGATCCAGCGGCTGATCGGCCGCGCCCTCCGCAGCGTCACCAACCTCGACCTGCTCGGCGAGCGCAACTTCATCATCGACTGCGACGTCATCAAGGCCGACGGCGGCACGCGCACGGCCTCAATCACCGGCTCCTGCGTGGCGCTAGCGATGGCCCTCGAACGGCTCGTGAAGGACGGCATCGTCGGCTCGCTGCCGATGTCCGGCCTCGTCGGCGCCGTCAGCGTCGGCGTCGTCGAGGGCGAAGCGCTGCTCGATCTTGATTATCCCGAAGACTCCTCTGCCGAAGTCGACTTCAACGTCGTCATGACCGACGACGGCCGCTTCGTCGAGGTTCAGGGCACCGCCGAAGGCCGCGCCTTCGAGCGCGCGATGATGGATCAGCTGATCGATCTCGGCACCCTCGGCATCCGCCAACTCAACGAGATCCAGCGCGCCGCACTTTCTCCGCTCGGCATCGAGATCTAGCAAGATCGTGATTCGATCAGGTCGCGGACGTGGCCTCGCGACCTCACGATGCTTCCAGGCAGCGTAGCGCGCGCTTTCAAGTCGAATGTAGCGTGGGCTTTCCAGCCCGCGCGGGGTTCGCCACCGATCCCACGTCTCAAAGGCGACGACGCGGCGACCTGCGGCGGCGCCTACGCGTACTCGCCCAGATACGTGCCGCCGATGATGTGCAGGTGTCCGGCGTCCTCATCCGGCTGCGGCTCGAGGCCGAAGTCGCTGAGCAGCCGGAAGCCATTGGCGCAATGCTGCGCGCCAAGTTCGACGGCGACCCGCGAGATGTCGGGGAGCACACCGGACGTCCATAATTCCGACTGTGTCGCAGGCATGCGCGGCGTCACGAGCAGCGTCACCGGCTCACGCTGCACCTTGTTGTGATAGACAACCACGTTGTCTTCTTCGTAATGCACGTTCGCCGGCGCATGCGGATAGCGGCGCAGATACTTGCCGTCGACGACGTGGATGTGCGCGTGCGCCTGGCTCTGCATCGCGTGCGCGCCGAAGTTGCTGACGAGGCGGAAGCCGCCCGGGCAATGCTTGACGCCCATCTCGTAGGCGACGCGCCCGACGTGTCCGACGGCGCCGGATGTCCAGAGATCGCCCTGATACTGATGCTCCTTCGGCACGGCGAGCAGCATCACATCCGCCCAGTCGAGGCGATTGTGAAAAACGATGACCTTGTCGTCTTCATATTCGACACGCGCCGGCTCGCGGCCAGCGACGATCTCACAAAACACGCAGTAGTAGGCCATCTACATTCATGGTAGCGCAGCCGGTACTCATGACCTTGCGCATCCGCTACCGCGAACGCGGGCAGCGTCCGTATACTCCGGCATGGCCGATGTCCGACCGTTCCGCGCGCTTCGCTACGACGCCGCGCGGGCCGATCCCGCTCGCGACATCGCACCGCCCTACGACGTGATCTCGCCAGCGTTGCAGGCTGACCTGTATCGCCGCAGCGCCGAAAACATCGTCCGCGTCGAGTACGGCGAAGTCGCGCCCGGAGACGATGCCACGAACAACCGCTACACACGCGCCGCACGCGATCTCGCCGCCTGGCGCGCGGCTGGCGCGCTGATCCGCGACGCGCAGCCGTCGATCTATGCGTATCAGCAGGAGTACGAATGGGACGGCGCGACGCATGTCCGGCATCACTACTTCGCGGTCGTGCGACTCGAAGCGTGGGATGCAGGCGTGATCAAGCCGCATGAGCACACGCTGTCGGGGCCGAAGGCGGACCGCCTCGAACTGCTGCGAGCGACACGGACGCAGGTCAGCCCCGTCTACTGTTTGTATCGCTCACGCGATGGCGCGTCCGCCCCGCACATCGACGACGGCGAGGCGCTGTATGACGCGGAGGCGGACGGCCAGCGCCACATCGTCAGCGCCATCAGCGCCATCAGCGACGCGGCAGCGATCGATGCGCTGGCGGCGTACTGGCGCTATTGCGACGTCTACATCGCCGACGGCCATCACCGCTACGAGACGGCGCTGGCGT
Source organism: Dehalococcoidia bacterium (assembly GCA_038211505.1). Classification (GTDB taxonomy): domain Bacteria; phylum Chloroflexota; class Dehalococcoidia; order DSTF01; family JACRBR01; genus JBBQVO01. Next base: position 10,903 of record JBBQVO010000050.1, read on the forward strand.
ATCGGAACGAGTGCCGCGAGCGCGCGACGTCGTGGACGGGCGAGGAGCCGGAGAACTTCGTGCTGATGGCGCTGACGGACGCCGGCGATCCCGGCCTGCTCGTGCTGCCGACGCACCGCCTCGTCAACCCCCCGTCGATGCCGCCGGACGCGCTGCAGCGCATCGAGCGGCATTGCACGATCGAAGATCTCGGCGACGCGAACGCGGACTCGGTCGTGGCCGCGATCGATCGGCTCTCGAAGTCCGGCGCACATACGGCGTTCGTCGCACTCGGAGTCCCAGCCGGGCGCGCGCACCTCATCACACTCAAGGATTGCGACGGCATCGATAGGTTGATGCCGTCGCAGGAACCGGAAGCCTGGAAGCGGCTCGACGTCAGCGTGCTGCAGTACGGCATCCTGCGCGACGTCTTCGGCATCGACGACGCCGCCCTCGCCGCCGGCCGTGAGGTCACGTACACACAGGACGCCGCCGAAGCGGCCGCGGCCGTCGCAGACGGCCGGGCGCGTTGCGCGTTTCTGCTTAACGCGACACCCGTCGATCAAGTGCTCGCCGTCGCCGATGCCGGCGGCCGCATGCCGCAGAAGTCGACGTATTTCTACCCGAAACTGCCGACCGGCCTCGTCATGAACGCGCTCGATGCGTAGCCGCGCGACGAAGTCGCAATCGATGCATCGCCGCGGCCGTCGCCTACACTTCCGTCGTGAGTCTCGAAGGCGGCGTCTCTGTCGCGATGTGCACCTACGACGGTGAGCGCTTCCTACGCGAACAGCTCGGTAGCATCGCGCGGCAGACGTTGGTGCCGTCCGAGCTGATCGTCTGTGACGACGCATCAAGCGATGGAACGATCGCGATCCTCGACGACTTCGCTGCCACGGCCGGGTTCCCGGTACACGTTGTCCGCAACCCAACGCGGCTCGGCGCCTTCAAGAATTTCGAGCGAGCCGCCGGCCTGTGCGGCGGCGCCTACATCGCCCTCGCCGACCAGGACGATGTCTGGGTGCCAGAGAAGCTGCAGCGGCTGCGCGACGCGCTCGCCCGCGATCCGCGAGCCGGATATGCCTTCTCCAACGCCGACCTGATCGATGCGGACGGCCGCGCGGTCGGCGGCCGGGCGCTGCTCGATCGCCGCTACCCGATCGGCCGCATCGAGCGCGCCTTTGGTCGGCATCGCGGGCTCGCACTCATGCTCAAACGCGACTTCATCTATGGCACCACCCTCATGATTCGTGGCGATTTGCGCGATTTGATCTCGCCGATGCCCGACCGCTGGTCGCACGACACCTGGGCCTGCACCGTCGCCGAATGCTACGGCCGCTACGGCATCGCGGTGCCCGATTCGCTGGTTCTGTATCGTCGGCACGCCGCGCAACACTCGCCAGACCTGGCTGCCTCCAGCCCCGACGCTCAGCTCAGCGCGCACATTGCGCTACGACATCACATCGACCGCATCGCACGGACCGCAACCGGTCGTCCGTCGCCGTCGTCGATAGCCATGCTCGACAGCAAGATCGCGCATCTCCGCGCGGTCGCCGCCATGTCCGGCGCGTCGCCTAAGGAGCGCGCTCGTCTCGTCGCCGTCGAAGCGCTCTCCGGACGCTGGTTTCGCTACTCGCCACGCCTGTTCTGGATCATCACGAAGCGCCCGCTGAGTGTTGGCGGAGTCTTGAGTCGCATCCGTCGGCGCTGACTGCGCGTTGCACCGCTGCGGGCTTTGGCGTACAAAGAATGCACTCTCATCAGCAATTCAGAAGCGCGAAGGCGCACAGGGAGCCTCTTGATGGCAAAGAAGGTCGTGCTGGCGTACTCCGGTGGCCTCGATACGTCGGTCGCCATCCGTTGGCTCAAAGAGGAGCGCGGGTACGACGTCATCGCGCTGACCATCGATCTCGGCAACGAGAAGGATCTCCAGACGGTCGAGAAGCGCGCCTACGAGATCGGCGCCGTCAAGGCGATCGTCCGCGACGGCAAGCAGCCATTCGTTAACTTCTTCGCCTTTCCGGCGCTGATGGCCGGCGCGGTCTACGAGGGTCAGTACCTCCTCGCCACCGCCATCGGGCGCCCACTGATCGCCAAGATGCTCGTCGATGTCGCGCGCGAAGAGGGGGCGGTGGCGATTGCCCATGGCTGCACCGGCAAGGGCAACGACCAGGTGCGCTTCGATGTCAGCACGCAGGCGCTCGCCCCCGATCTGGAGATCGTCGCGCCGGTACGCGAGCATCGGATGAGCCGCGAGGAGCAGATCGAATGGGCCGCCGCCCGCGACGTGCACGTGCCGGTGACAAAAGCCAGTTCCTACAGCACCGACGAGAATCTCTGGGGCCGCAGCATCGAGGCGGGCATGCTCGAGGATCCTTGGGTGGCGCCGCCAGAGGAGATCTACTTCTGGACGCGCTCGAAAGAGGACGCGCCCGACGCCCCGCGCGACGTCGAGATCGAGTTTCTGCACGGACACCCGATCGCGCTCGATGGGCAGGAGATGGACGGAGTCACACTCGTCCAGACGCTGAATCAATGGGCCGGAGAACACGGCATCGGCCGCACCGATCTCGTCGAGGATCGCCTCATCGGCATCAAATCGCGCGAAATTTACGAGGCGCCGGCCGCCTGGACGTTGCACATGGCGCACGAGTCGCTTGAACAGCTGACGCTCTCAAAGCCTCAGCTGCGGACGAAGAACAGCCTACGACAGGAGTACGCCGACCTGATCTACAACGGCCTCTGGTTTACGGCGCAGCATCAAGATCTCGCGGCCTACGTGCACAGTACCCAGCGCTTCGTCTCGGGCACCGTGCGCATGCGGCTGCACAAAGGCACCGCCGTCGCCGTCGGCCGCAAATCGCCGAAGAGCCTCTACGACTACGCGCTGGCCACGTACGACCGTGGCGACACGTACGACCACGATGCAGCGAAAGGCTTCATCAGCGTCTGGGGCATGCCGGTGTCGCAGCAGGCGCGCAGGCAGCTGCTCGCCGAAGGCGAAGCGCCGTTCCAGTTGGAGACGTCGGATGCCGGCGCGGGCGGGGAAGCGTGAGATGAACGACCGCGCGCGCAGCCGGCCGCTGCTCGCATCGGTCGCCGCGCTCCTCCTCGGGCCGGCGGCCATGCTCGCCGCCTGCGACAATTCGACCAAGCCATCGCCTTCGCCCGAAGCGATCGCCACGGCGAAATCGGATTCGCGCGAGATCACGATCCCTGCCCCGATCAGCACAACGCCTGAGGCCGACGACAGCAGCGCGACACCCATCGTCCTCCGCGGCCGCGTCTTCGGCGCGGGGACGACGGCCGTCATTCTGGCGCCGATGCGCTTCGACGACGAGACCGCCTGGTTCCCCTTCGCCACGAAGCTCGCCGCAACGGCGCAGTTCACCGTCGTGACGTTCGACTTCCGCGGCGTCAGCGACTCTACCGGAGACAAGGAATCCGACCGCGCCGATACCGATCTCGCCGCCGTCTACGCCTACGCGCGCGACACGCTCGGCCTGAGCCGCATATTCCTTGTCGGCGCCAGCACCGGAGGCACGGCATCGCTCGTCGTCGGCGCGCGCATGCCCGTCGCGGGCGTCGTCTCGATCTCGTCGCCCGGGCAGTTCCTCGTGCTGGATGCGCTCGATGCCGTGCCGGCGATCAGCGCACCGAAGCTCTTCATCACTAGCAAGGACGACGTGCCTGCCCAGCGCAGCGAGCAGCAGTTCTGGGCGGCCGCGAACGAGCCGAAGTTCGAGGAGATCTACGAAGGCAAGGCTGTCGGCACTGATCTCGTGCAAGGCCCCCACGGCGACGCCGTCCAGCAGCGCATCCTGACATTCCTGACGTCACAGTGAGCGGGTCGCTGCTCGAAGTGCTCCCGTTGCCTGTTACCGGACATAGGGTTATGCTCGCGCCAGCATATCGCCACATCAATGGAGTACGAAGTGATTCGAGCGGCTGTCTCTTTCTCCTCTGTCCTTCTCGTGCTCGTAGCCGCATGCGGTGGCAGCAGCACCTCGCCGACCGCGACGATCCAGCGGCCAGCCGCAACGCCAGCCAGCACAGCTCCCGCCGCGACGGCCGCGCCAGCGGCGACCGGATCGATCACAGTCTTCGCCGCGGCGTCGCTGACCGATGCATTCAATCAGGCAGCGACGGCATTCAAATCTGCCAACCCCGCCGCGAACGTCACGTTCAACTTCGGCGGTAGTCCGACGCTCGTCACGCAACTCGATCAGGGTGCGGCCGCCGATGTCCTGGCGACGGCGGATCAGGGCAACATGCAATCCGCGCTCGACAAGGGAATCGTTGCCGACGCCGGTACGGTCTTTGCTCACAACCGACTGGCGATCATCGTGCCGAAGGACAATCCGGCCAAGATCGCCACGCCCGCAGATCTCGCGAAGTCCGGCCTCAAGCTCGTACTCGCCCAGAAGTCCGTGCCTGTCGGCAACTACGCGCGCCAGTCGCTCGCCGCGTTCGACGGGAAGGAGTCGTACGCTGCCGACTTCGATGCGCAGGTGCTGCGCAACCTCGTGTCGGAGGAGACGAACGTCAAGGCTGTAGTCACGAAAGTGCAGCTCGGCGAGGCCGACGCCGGCATCGTCTACGTCACCGACGTCACGGCCGGCGTCGCCGGCGACATCGCCCAGATCGCCATCCCTGACACCTACAACGTGATCGCCGCATACCCCATCGGCGTCACGACGCACGCGTCGAACAGCGCCACGGCCCGTGCGTTTATCGACTTCCTGCTCTCCGATGCTGGACAAGCCATCCTCGCGAAGAATGGCTTCCTCGCCGCTCACTGACCCGCCCCGCCTGAGCCGCGAACTACGACAGCATCGCCGCGGGCCGCTATCCTACATGATCTGAGTGCGCCCTACGGCCCGCGTGTGCCGCAGCCCGAGTCGCTTGCCGCGCCGTCACGGCCGCCGTACCCTCGCCGTAGGAGCGCGCACTATGGCAATCGCACCCGCCGCACCACCGGCCGCCGACCTGATGGCGTTGTCCGAGATCGTCGGCTCGCCGATCGTCGAGCGTGAGGGTGAGCGCATCGCCCGCGTGAAGGACGTCGTCGCCCGCATCCGCGAGGGCACGTATCCGCGCATCACCGGCCTCGTCTCGCACGCGAACGGCCGCGACTTTCACATTCCGATCGCCCGCGTCGCCGAGATGCGGCCGGGCATCGTGCGGCTCGCGTCGGGCGCGGTCGACGTCGGCCGCTTCCAGCGCCGCGACGGAGAACTGCTGCTCGTGAAGGATGTCCTCGATCGCCAGGTGATCGACGTCCGCGGCACACGCGTCGTGCGCGTCAACGATCTTTATCTCGCGCACGAGCCAGGGGCGTTCACCGTCGTCGCACTCGACACCGGGGGTCGCGCCATCGTCCGCCGGCTCGTGCCATCGCGCTTTCGGATGCGCTTCGCCGGCCGCATGCTCACCGACTGGCGCGAGGTCGAGTACCTGATGTCGGACACGCCGGCGGTGCGCCTCCGCGACGGCCACCTGCAGCTTCGCAAGCTGCGGCCGCAGCAGCTGGCGCGCATCGTCTCCGAGCTGAGCAAGCAGGAAGGCGCCGAGGTGCTGGCTTCGCTCGATGAGGAGCACGCCGCCGACACGCTCGAAGAGCTCTCGACCGAGCAGCAAGCGCAACTGCTCAGCACGATGACGGTCGAGCGCGCGGCGGATCTGATCGAAGAGATGGAGCCCGACGAAGCGGCCGACGTCCTCGCCCACGTCGCCGGCCCCCGTGCCGAGGAGCTGCTTGATGAGATGGAGAAGGAGGAGTCGGAGGCCGTGCGCCGGCTGCTCGAGTACGATCGCGACACCGCCGGCGGCGTGATGACCACGAACGTGCTGACGATCGCCCCCGACCGCCCGATCGCCGAAGCGCTCCACATCTACAACCACCAGGACGACGCGCCGGACTTCGCGTACTACTTCTTCGTCCTCGACGAGGCCGGCTGTCTCGCCGGCGTCCTCAGTATGCGCCAGGTGCTGCTCGCCGGCGACGGCGCCCTCGTCCGCGACCTGATGACGCCGGAGCCGGTGACTGTCGCGCCCGATGACGAGCCCCGGCGTGTCGCTGAGATCATCGCCGAATATAATCTTCTGGCGATACCGGTCGTCGACGAGGAGCAGCGCTTTCTGGGCGCGATTACCGTCGATGACGTGCTCGATGTCGTTCTCAAGGAGTCCTGGAGGCGGGGACGCAGCCGCGGGTTTGGTGGCTGAGCTGTATATGATCGGTCATACGAGTCATTCCGGATGTAGAGGCGCGGCAAGGGTTCGACGTTGCTGAGCCGCAGGCCGCCCCGCCTGCCCGGCCGCGTCGCCTTGCCCGCCGATTCCCACGCCTCCTCATTCTCCTCAGCGTCCTCGGCCCGGGGCTGATCGCCGCCAACGCCGGAAACGATGCCGGCGGCATCGCCACCTACTCCGCCGCGGGCGCGCGCTACGGCTACCAGTTGCTGTGGGTGCTCGTCGTCATCCTGATCGCGCTGATCGTCGTGCAGGAGATGTGCGCGCGCATCGGCGCCGTCACCGGCATGGGGCTGTCCGACCTCGTTCGCGAGCACTTCGGCGTGCGCATGACGACGTTCGTCGTCGTCGCGCTGCTCGTCGCCAATATTGGCACGACGTTCTCGGAGTTCGTGGGCATCGGCGCCGGCGCCGAGTTGCTCAACGTGCCGCGGCTCATCGCCATCCCCGTCGCCGGCGTGGCGCTGTGGGCGCTCGTGGTCTTCGGGTCATACAAGGTCGTCGAGCGGGCGTTCCTGGCGATGGCGCTCGTCTTCGTTGCCTACCCGATCGCCGCGCTGCTCGCGCACCCGAACTGGGGCAGCGTCGGTCACGGGCTCGTCGTGCCGGAGGTGCCGCGATCATTCGGCGGTGTCCAGGTGATCATCGCGCTGATCGGCACGACGATCACGCCGTACATGCAGCTGTATCTCACATCGACGGTCGCCGAGAAGGCCGTGCGGCCGGAGGACTACCCGTACGAGCGATTCGAGGTGATCGCCGGCTCCGTCTTCGCCAACGTCGTCGCGCTCGCGATCATGGTGGCGACGGCGGCGACGCTCTTCGCACGCGGCATCGAGATCAACAGCGCGTCTCAGGCGGCGCAGGCGCTCGAGCCCGTCGCCGGATCGTTATCCGAGTATCTCTTCGCCGTCGGACTGCTCGGTGCCTGCCTGCTCGCCGCGCCGGTGCTCGCGCTGACCAGCGCATACAGCGTCACGGAGGCGATCGGGCTCGAGAAAGGCGTGTCGCAGGACTTCCGTCGGGCGCCGGTGTTCATGGGCATCTTTACGGGGATCATCGTGCTTTCGATGGCGCTGGCGATGCTGCCGGGCATCCCCTTCACCAGCACGCTGCTCGTCGTGCAGATCATCGATGCGCTGGTGCTGCCGGTGGTGCTGTACAGCCTCCTGCGCCTGGCCAACGACCGGGAGCTGATGGGCGCGCGCGCCAACACCCGCATCCTGAACATCGTCGGCGTCGTCACCGCCGCCGTCGTCATCTCGCTCTCGATCCTGCTAGCAGTGCTGATCATCGCCCAGCCGTTCTCGTGATCCGGGGCGAGTGTTACCCGATCTGCACCGCGTAGCGCTTGTTATACAGGAGCGGCCGGCCACTGCCACTCTGAGCGGCCGGCCACTGTCATTCTGAGCGGCCGCCACTGTCATTCTGAGCGAAGCGAAGAACCGCAGGTGCCCGTGGTATCTCTCCGGATTGACGAACCGAGCCGTCTCACGCCCGGTGTTAGACGTAGTACTACTTCCGAAGTGACATCGAAGAGATACCACGGGCACCTGCGGTGCTTAGCGTGGCGAAAAAAATAAAATAAAAACAAACTCTCGGGGAGCCGCGGGGGCACTCAAAAAAATGCACCACCCCAGGGAATAAAAAAGAAATACGTCCAGGCCCCCCCCAA
>JBBQVO010000051.1:0-18479 GCA_038211505.1 Dehalococcoidia bacterium
CGGCGTCGTGATGTATTCGCTGCCGGCGTGCACGGCGACGATCACGAAGTCGGCGATGCGCCTCGCGGCCGCCACGTCGGCGACGATCGTGTCCGGCGTACCGATGGCGATGCCGGGCGCGTCGGCGGTGGCCGCCCAGGCGATTATGTCGAAGCCGCTGCCCTCGACCGGCGTCGCGGCATAGCAGAGGAATGCGACTGTGACGTCGGCGGCGCGCATGAGCGCAGGCGCGTGGGCCTGCGCGGCGTTGTTGCCGGCGCCGCAATGCGCGACGTGGACGCTGTCGAGCGCGAGGATCGTGTCCTGAAGTCCGACGACGCCGAAGTCCATCGTGTGATTGTTGGCGAGCGAAACGACGCCGAAGCGCGCGGCGGCGAGCCCGTTGACGAATCGCGTCGGCGTGCGAAAGTTGTAGCCCTTCGGCCAGGGATCTCCGCGCTCGGTCAGCGCGCCCTCGAGGTTCGCGAAGGCGAGTTGCCCATCGACCATCGTCGCCGTCAGCGCATACGGATAGCCGGCGCCGTTCGCCTCCATGCGGTCGACGACCTGCCGCGCGAGGCTGATATCTCCGACGGCGCTGAGCGTAATCGATGTGCCGCTTGCGCCGGTGGAGGTCGATGTTGCGTCGGGTATTGACGTCGGCGTGAATGGGGTGTCCGGTGTCGGCGATAGAGATGGCGTCGGGATGGCGGCGATGCGCGTTGCCGCAGAGGTGGATGAAGCGCTGGCGGTCGATCGAGCCGCCGAACTCGGCGGCGTAGTGTCAATGGGCGTTGACGGCACCTCAGGTGCGCGTGCCGAGGATGCGCACGCCGCTACGACCGCCACGAACGCGATTGAGCCAAGGAGAGTAGACGCGTGAGCAAGGCGTCGTCGCTGCAGTCCGTCTGCCATGCGTGGATTCTACTGCTACGCGTTGAGACGGTGCGCCGCGCGACGGCGGCAGAACCCACGACGAGCGCCGCATGGCGACCAAAATCTGTGGTCGGTGATATTTTTGGTTCGCTGTTGCGGCGCGTCAGGCGTAGCGGGTGACGCGGGCGGAGAGGATGTTGGGGATGGCGGTCAGCTTCTGAATCTGGTCGGGCGAGATCGGGTCGTCGAGGCCGACGGCCATCAGCGCTTTGCCGCGTACGCCTGTGCGGCCGACGCGCATGAAGCTGATGTTGATGTCGTGCTCGCCCATGAAGGTGCCGACGGCGCCAATCATCCCCGGCTGATCCTGGTTTTCACAGAGGAGCAGCCAGCCGTCGCCCGGCGGGATATCGACCCAGAAGTCGTTGATGGCGACGATGTGGGGGCCGTCGTGCGCGACGGTGCCGGTGACGTCGGTGCCGCCCTCGCTCGTGTGCAGATGGACGCGGATGAGGTTGGCGTAGACGTCCTCGCCGGGGCCCTTTCGCTCGACGATCTTCATGCCGCGGTTCTCGGCGATGAGGTTGGCGTTGACGATCGTCACGTTCTCTTCGCTGATCGGCGCGACGAGCCCCTTGATGACGGCGGCGCGCAGCGCGGTCGTGTCGTGCTGCGCGATCTCGCCAAGATACTCGATCTCGATGTTGCCCATCTGGCCGGCGGCGAGCTGCGTCGCCAGCGACGCGACCTTCTCGGCGACGGGAATATACGGTGCGATCACCGTCATCGTCTCTTTGGCGATCATTGGCGCGTTGACGGCGTACTGCGCCGGCTCGCCGCGGAGGATCGCCAGAATCTGTAGCGCGACATCGACGGCGACGCGCTCCTGGGCCTCCGCCGTCGATGCGCCGAGGTGCGGCGTGACGATGATCTTGTCGTTGTGGAGCACGGGCGCCGCCATATCGGGCGGTTCGTTCGGGAAGACATCGATGGCCGCGCCGGCAATACGCCCCTCATCGACAGCCGCGACCAGCGCGTCGAGGTCAATGAGGTCGCCGCGGGCGGTGTTGATGACTCGCAGCGATTCCTTCGCGTGTTTCAGCTGTTCGCCGCCGATGAGATGCTTGGTCTGCGCGGTCAAGACGGTATGCAGCGTCAGGAAATCAGCGCGGCTCACGACGTCGTCGAGTGTTGGCGCGAGCTCGACGCCGAGCACGGCTGCGCGATCGGGAGAGACGAACGGATCGTAGGCGACGACGTTCATGTCGAGGCCCTTCGCCCGCCGTGCGACTTCGGAGCCGACCTGGCCGAGGCCGACGACGCCGAGCGTCTTGCCTCGGAGCTCGACGCCGACGAACTTCGAGCGCTTCCACTCGCCGTTCTTGAGCGACGCGTTGGCATCGGGGATGTGGCGGGCGAGCGACAGCATCAGGCCGACGGCGTGCTCGGCGGCGGAGATCGTATTGCCGAGCGGCGCGTTGACGACGATCACGCCGCGTTCGGTCGCCGCGTTGAGATCGATATTGTCGACGCCGACGCCCGCGCGCCCGACGGCCTGCAGCTGCTTGCCGGCGGCGAACACATCGGCCGTTACCTTCGTCTCGCTGCGCACGACCAGCGCGGCGTAGTCGCCGACGATACGCAGCAGTTCGTCGACGGCGAGCCCGGTGCGGACATCGACGTCAGCATCGCGTGTGAGGATGTCGATGCCATCCTGGGCGATTGGGTCGGCGACGAGAATCTTCTTCATAGCTTCAGTCTTTCGTTGTGGGCGGAGCCTTGAAAACGAAAAGAGGACGGAGATCGCTCCGTCCTCTTGCATTGTGGGTGAACGGAGGCTAGCGCGCTGCGGCGACCGGCGACGAGAATCCGACGCGCGGGAGCGCTTGCTTGAGCGCGTCGAGGCACGCCTGCAAGTCTTCCTGAGAAACGAGCCCGAGGTGGCCGATGCGGAAGATCTTGCCGGTGAGCGGCCCCTGACCGCCGGCGAGCACCGTGTTGTACTCGGTGCGCATCATCTTGTTCAGCGCGCCGCCGTCGACGCCTTCGGGCACCATCACCGCGGTCACAGTGTTTGACGCAACCCGCTCGTCGGCCAGCAGCTTGAGTCCGAGCGACTTCACGCCGTCGCGCGTGAATTGGCCGAGCCTGGCGTGGCGGGCGTGGATGTTCTGCAGCCCCTCGGCGAGCAGCGATTTCATCGCGACATCCATCGCGAAGTAGACGGAGACGGCAGGCGTCCACGGCGTCTGGCCCTTCTCGAGATAGCTCTTCGCCTTCGTGTAGTCGAAGTAGTAGCGCGGGATCGTCGCCTTGGCGACGGCGTCCCAGCCGCGCTTGCTGACGGAGACCATCGCCATGCCAGGCGGCACCATCCAGCCCTTCTGCGAGCCCGTGAAGACCACGTCGAGATCCCACTCGTCGATCGGCAGCGGCAACGAGCCGAGGCTGCTGATCGCGTCGACGAGGATCAGAATGTCGGGTCGGACGCTGCGAATCGCCTTCGCGATCGCGCCGAGGTCGTTCGTGACGCCGGTGGAGGTCTCGTTGTGCGTGACCATGACGGCCTTGAAGGAGCCGTCCTTCTTCAGCGCCTCGGAAATCTGCGCCGGATCGGCAGCCGTGCCTTGTTCGAACGACAGCTTTTCGACCTGCACGCCGTACGTCTGCGCGACGTCGGCGAAGCGGTCGCCGAAAACGCCGATCGACACGACGAGCGCGCGGTCGCCGGGCGAGAGCGTGTTGACGACGGCGGCCTCGATGGCGCCGGTGCCCGCCGATGTGAGCGTCAGGACGTCGTTCTTGGTCTCGAAGAGCGTCTGCAATCCGGTCGTGATGCGGCCGATGATCTCCGCGAACTCGGGGCCGCGGTGGTTAATCATCTGGCGCGACATCGCCTGCAAGACGTCGTCTGGGCAGGGCGTGGGGCCGGGAATACGCAGGTTGACGGACAAGATGGGCTCCTTATCGAGGGACGCGGAGCGATTGTGCGTCCCCTCACAATGTTGTGAGGCCATGATAGAACGTGCGATATCCGCGATCAAGAAGCTATAGAAGACAACGAATCGCGCTGGGGCGAGCGTCTATCGAACCGGATCGCAGGGCGCCAGATCGGTGCGCTCGACGGGGAGTCGCGTGATCAGTTGTGGGCGTCCGCGATCGCTATGAGCGACCTAGCAGGAGCTGTTGAGGCAGGCGCTGGCGCGATTGAATGCGCCGGCGAGCGCGTCGCGGAAGACGATCATCCCGAGGAGGACGGCGCCGATGGCGATGACGCTGATGATGAGACTGTATTCGGCGAGGGTCTGGCCGTTCTCGTCACGGGCGTCCGGGAGCATCGATTGCAGTGCGACGAGCAACCGCAGGGCCACAGTTGTGATCATGACAATTCCCCCAGTGTCGAGTGGCTGCGGATGTGACGGAGGGGCGTCGCGTCGAAGCGGCGCCCCTCCTGTCCGTTCGGCCAGTTGTGCCCGGGTTCCTAGCAGGAACCGCTGAGGCAGGTGGTGGCCTTCGAGAACGCCGAGACGATGGCGCCGCGGAAGGCGACGACGGCGGACACGACGACCGCGATGGCGATGACGGCCATGATCAGACCGTACTCGGCCAGCGTCTGGCCTTCCTCGTCCGTCACCTTCGACTCGATGGCCTGAAGGGCTACCAGCACACGAAGAGCGAGATCCTTGAGCATACCTTTTCCCCCTTGTGGAGTTGACCAGCCGGCCGAGGGCGACCAGCATCTCAATGCATCCTTCACGACGGGTGAAGGATTGCCGCCCGGCCCTCGGTCCGCGGGCGGTTTCATCGCCGCTCCCGTGTCCTCGGCCGCCTCTCGGCAAGCTCGTGACCCGGTCGCGCCGTGTTCAATTAGAGGTTCGGCACGTAGGGGATTGCCTGTAGGGGTTTTCGCGCAGTATTTTAGGAAATTATTTACATGTCGGGTTCGACGCGCGCGAGGAAGATTTGCAATTCGTGACTGCGAAGGCGGAACGAGGCCGCTAGCGGGGCCAGCGCTTGCTGACGATTACGTCGATGTCACCGGTGACCTTCTGTACTTCGACGTTCGTCGTCCGACCGTTGCGGCGATACTGGAGAGTGACGCTGCCGCCGCCGACGCGCAGGTTGCGCACCTGCACCGAGTTGAGCCACGCTGGCAAGCGCGGGTTGACGATCCGCAAGCGCTTCTCGGGCGCCTCTGCCTTCAGGCCGAGCATGGCTTGCGTGAGCATCGGGATCGTGCCGGCGGCCCACGACTGCGGGCGGCAGGCGACCGGATACGGGACGGGCGAGTTGTGCGCGGATCGAGCGTCACCGCCGAACAACTCCGGCAGGCGGAAGTACGGGAAGGCGACGGCGGCGTCGAACAATGCGGTCGCGACCACGTTGAGTTCGTCTTCGAACCCGTACATTTTGAAGCCCATCGCGACGATGCCGTTGTCGTGCGGCCACACGGTGCCGAGGTGGTAGCCGATCGGGTTGAAGCGGGGGTTGGCCGCCGTCAGCGTGCGTAGCCCCCAACCGCTGAACATATCGTTGGCGAGCAGCCGGGAGACGACGGCCTCGCCGTGGGCAGGGTCGATCAGTCCGCTCCACAGGCAGTGCGCGGGATTCGTCGAGACGGACTCGACGCGGCGCTTGTCGCCGTCGAGGGCCATCGCGTAGAAACGGCGGTCCGGCATCCAGAAGTCGTCGTTGAACTGACGGTAGATGCGCGGCGCGGCCGCGCGGCATTCCTGCGCGAGCTGGGGTTCGTTGAGACGATCGAGGATCGGGGCGAGCCGCAGGCGCGCCGCGTAGGCGTAGCCCTGCACCTCAGAGAGCGCGATCGGCGCCGAGGCGAGCATACCGTTAGTGTGCGTGATGGCGTCGACGGAGTCCTTCCAGCCCTGGTTGACAAGGCCTTTCGCGGAACGCTTCTCGTATGACAGGTAGCCGTTGCCGTCCGGGTCGCCGTAGGTCTTCATCCACTCGAACGCGGCACGGATGGCGGGGAGCAGGCTACGGACGAAGCGCAGATCGCCGGTCCACTGGTAGTAGGCCTCAATGAGCATGAGGAACAAAGGGGTCGAGTCGATGCTGCCGTAGTAGGGGCCGTAGGGCAGTTCGTTCGCGCGGGAGAGCTCGTCGTTGCGCAGTTCGTGGAGGATCTTGCCGGGCTCCTCGTCGTGCGTGGGATCCAGCTTGGTGCCCTGCCATTTTGCCAGCAACACGAGGGTGTTGCGAGCGATATCTGGCCGGTAGGCGAGCATCTGCGTCGCCAGCACGCAACTGTCACGGCCGAACAGCGCGTCGAACCACGGTGTGCCGGCGGCGGGATATCCCTGTCCGTCGGGGGTCTCGGTCCAGAGCATGCGGACGTCGCTCATCGAGCGGGACATGACGCGGTTGAAGAATTCGTTGTCGGTGGAGATTTGTGTGCAGGATTCGCGCCACGACGCATGCTCGGCGGCAATGGCATCAAAGCGGTTGATCTGCGCGACCTCGGGACGATGGTCATCGATGGCGATGACGATGCGCAGGCTCGCGGTTTCGTGGCGCTTCAGGTCCACCCGGAACATTGCCGTGGACTCGTCGATGAAATCCGGCTGCGTATCGAATTCGACGTGCGTCGATCGCTCACGGCCATCGATACCGGTGTAGGCGTAATGAATCGAGCGCTCGCCGACGAGGGGCCGGCGCATCGTGCCGAATCGCTCGCGCTCGTAGCCGCGCACATCGAAGATGTCCGCGAAGTCTGCGCCGAACTCGTAGAGGAGGTTGAGAGTGACGGGAAACGGATTGAAGTTCGTGACGCGCAGGCGCTCCTCGAGGGCGTCGGCCATCACCCGCTGGCGCTTCATTTCCACGCTGCCACGGGCGATGGTGCGGCCTTCATGGGTGGTGATGCTGGGGTTGGTCATCACCTGCTCCATCGCATAGCCGAGCTCGGCGGTCGAGAGGAGGATGACGGGCGCAGCGCCGTTGAGGCTGAGTGAATAGGTTGAGAGGTGGCGCGTGTCCGCGTGGTAGATGCCGAAGCCCTGGCGGTTGCCCGACGGCACGTTGCCGATGGGGTCGGTGAGGAGAAACGATCCGCGCTCGCGGATGACGAGGGCGTCGCGGATGTCCTCGATGCCCATCGGTTCGCTCTCGGGCAGAGCGAACGCGAGCTCGTCATCGATGTCGGTGCCGTCAGGGTCGGATGCGAAGTTCGGTTCTCGTTCGATCACGTAGTGGCGCCGCGTAGATGCGTGATCGTCCAGCGCGCAACTTGCGTGTGAGACGGGATCGGCGGTTGCGTCGCGTTTGAGCCGGCGCGAACGAAATAGGCGTCGCGCTTGGCGGCGTCAAGCCGGGGGTGGTGCGGCGGTGTGACGCGGACGATCATGCTGGCGCTCCTGGACGTGTGTCAGGCGACGGCAGCTGCGTCCTCTTCAGCCTCTCGCCGCGGCTCGTCCACAGTACCATTCTTTGTCGACCATGCCGGACGTTCGACGAGTTGCTCGTACAGCTTCACGTAGCGCGCCGCCATGATCGCGGGCGAGAAATTGGCACGCACATGGTCGCGGCAGGTCTGTGGATCGATGTCGTCGACCTGCTTGACGGCCTCGATCATCTCGTCGACGGTATCGACCACGAACCCGGTCTCGCCGTGCCGGATGAGTTCGGGGGCGCTGCCGCGACGGAAGGCGATCACGGGTGTGCCGCAGGCCATCGCTTCGGGCATCACGAGCCCGAATGGTTCCTCCCACATCAACGGCATAAGCACGCATTTTGCCGTGCGGTAGAGCTCGCGCTTCTGCGTGGCATCGGCCTCGCCGAAGAAGACGATCTGGTCGCCATCGATCTGGTCGCGGATCACTTCTTCGTAGAACTTGCGGTCGTAGTTATCGACCTTGCCGGCGATGATCAACCGGCGGCCAAGCGCACGCGCGGCGGCGATCGCGTGTTGCGGCCCCTTTTCCGGGGCGATGCGGCTGAGGAAGAGGAGGTCTTCACCCTTGTTCGCTTCGAACGGGAACGAGTCCACATCGATCGAGTTGTAGACGTGACCCATGAATCGCGGCATCTGAAACTGCGGGATCGCCCGCTTCTGGGCGCGGCTGATCGTGTTGTAGGCGCCGCGGTAGCGATCCCAGACGAACGTCGTGTCGGGCGTCGCGAGGCAGTGCATCGTGGTGAGCATGGGCGTCTTGATGAGGTGCGACATGGAGATCGCGAGCTCGCCAGCGTGATTGTGGACGATGTCGAAGTCTTTCGCGTGCTCCAGCGACATCGCAATATGCGACCAGTCGTAGGGATTGCGGTCGACAAGGTCGTCAGCGCGCCGCAGGCTTCGCTCATAGACGGCGAGATGCTTGGCCGACGTGCGCGAGTCGCCGGAAGCGGCGAGGGTGACATCGTGGCCGCGCGCGACGAGTTGCTCCGTGAGCAGGTGCACGACGGCTTCGGTTCCGCCGTAGGCGGGCGGCGGCACGGTCTCCCACAACGGGGCGAGCTGCAGGATGCGCATCGGGGAACCTCCATGCAATGCGATGGCACGTCATCGCCCTTGTCGGGCAGACGTTGGTCGGAATCTCGGTGTTTCGGTTCGAGAAAAAGGGCGGCGTCGGAACCACGTCAAATGGTCATATCTCGTCGTACCACGGCGAGGGTGCCGTTTCAACGGGTGACGGCCATCGCGGACGGCATCTCGTTGAACGCTTGACGCTGGCTCCGACCGTTGTAGCGGTTTTGCAACCCGAATGGGCGGATCGGACGGCGTAGGCTGAGCGGTGACGATCTTCAGCATTGGGCATTCGACGCGAAGCATCGAAGACTTCCTCGACATCTTGCGGACGTGGCGCATCGATGTTTTGGCGGACGTGCGGACCGTCGCTCGCTCGCGCCACAATCCGCATTTCAACGAAGATCAACTCTCGGTGGCGGTCGCGGCCGAAGGCATGACGTACGAGCGCATGAAGGAGCTGGGAGGTTGGCGCCGCCCGCTCGCTCTCTCGGTGAATGGCGGCTGGCGGCTGGCATCGTTCCGCGGCTACGCAGATTACATGCAGACGGCAGAGTTCGCGAGCGCGCTCGACGATCTGGTCGCCCGCTCGACGGGCCACATTCTCGCCTACATGTGCGCCGAAGCCGTGCCGTGGCGCTGCCATCGCTCGCTGATCGGCGACGCGCTGGTGGTGCGCGGGATCGACGTGCGGGACATCACGAGCCTCACGAGCGCGAAGGCGCACCGGCTGACGCCGTTCGCGCGGGTCGATGGCGCCTTGCTCACGTATCCGCCACCGGTCGAGTAGTCGGCGCCTGTGCGGTCTCTCGTTACACTTCCTGCGATGGAGCCCTACGTTCACGACGTGGTTCTCGATATGCAGATCGCCCGCGACGAGTTGATGACGGCGCTGGTCGACGTCGGGCCGCGCGACTGGGGCCGCGTCGTGCCGTACGGCGCACGGACACTGCACGATCTGCTCGCGCACATCGCCGGCGCCGATCAGGCGTGGGCCGTGGCGGCGCAGGGGCTGCTGCGTGGCGAGGGCGAGGGCCCGGCGCCAGTGACGCCGGCGGCAGCCAAGGCTGCGCGCGAGCGCGCCATCCAGCGCGGCCGCTCGATGTCGGAGGCGCAGCTGCTCGCCGAGATGGAGCGCCGTCGCCGGCTACTGCTCGAACTGTACGACTTGCTGGAGCCGCGACATCTGGCACTATCGCTGCGGTCATACGGTGATGTTCACAACGCCGTGCGCGAGCGCATCTGGCTCGGCTACCACGATCGTCTTCACGCGGCGGATGTTCGGCGGGCGCTCCGGATGAGGTGGCATCCGCAGAAGCTGAAATTCCGTCCGGAGATACAGCCGGCCGTCGAGGCGCTCTCGCCGGCGGAGACGTTGTACGTCATCTACAACGTCGATCCGGTGTATTGGGAGCGCGCGTCGTCGGTGCCGGGCTGGAGCTATCGCCAGTTGCTGGCGCACATCGCCACGGGCGACTGGGTGCTGCAGTTGCACCTTCGGCACTTGATCGAGCACGGTCGAGTAAGTGAGTGGCCGGACGTCGATGCGGGGAACGATCAGCGTCTGGAGGAGCGGCGATTGTCGACAGACCGCTTGCTCACCGACGAGTATCTGTCGATGCGGCATGAGACGATGCTGCTGCTGTCGAAGCTCAAGCCGAAGCAATTGGCGCTGCCGATCAAGCTCTGGTGGAAGCCGCTTAGTGAAGAGCAGACCGTGCTCGACTACGTGATCGGGTTCGATGCGCACGAGCGCAGTCATCGCGAGCAGTTGCGGCTGGCGATGAAGTACGCGACGGCGCGCGGAGGCGCCTGATGCCGATCTTCGGGCGCCGTCGCAAACCTGATTCGCCGGCGCCGCCGCCGAAACAGCCGCAGGTGGCGTTGCCTTCGGGCGAGGAAGTTGCGCGATCGGCCGACGCCGTTCTGGTACAGGGGAAGGCGGCGATCAAGGGTGTGCTGTTTCTGACGAACCGCAGGCTCGTGTTTGAGGCGAAGAGCGGGGACGCGCGCTACATGACGGTGCCGTTCTCGGAAGTGAAAGCGAGCGGCGTGTACGTGCCTCCGGCGACGACGATGGGGCGTCCGGGCGCGCGCCAACCGTGCCTCTTCATCGAGACCGACAAGGGCGAGCACGTGTGGTGGAGCTTCGCGCGCAACGAGGAAGACGAGTGGCTTGCGATCGTGCGCGAGCGGGTGGCCGCGGCCACAGCTGACAGGCACGAAGAGTAGGCCCGCCTCAGCCGGCCCGTTCGCGCGCGGCGACCTCGTCACGAAAGTCGCGCAGCACGGCGCGCAGCGCTTCTTCCGCATCGATGTCGTTCGCGCGCGCGAGCGTCACGATGTCGAAGAGTAAGGCGCCGATCCGCGGCGCATCGATCGTGGAGTTCTGCGCGAGGCCGTCGAGCGCGGAGCGAATCCGGGCGCTGATGTTATCCCCATCGCGCTCGATACCGGCGCGGGTGGCGCGACCTTGCAGCGATTGCGCCTGGGCGAGCGCTGGCATCGACTTCGGCACGGCATCGAGGACGGGGGTGTCGCCGCGCTCCTCCTTCTTCAACGCGTCCCAGTTGCGGATCACATCGCTCGCACCGTCGACCGTCACGTCGCCGAAGACGTGCGGGTGACGGCGGATCAGTTTCGATGCGATGGCGGCGAAGACGTCCTCGACCGTGAACTCGTCGTCGTCCTCGGCGACCTGCGCGTGGAGCAGGATCTGCATCAGCAGATCGCCGAGCTCCTCGACGAGGCGGTGCGGGTCGCCTTCTTCGAGCGCATCGAGCGCCTCGTATGCTTCTTCGACGAGAAACCGCTTGAGCGTGTCGTGCGTCTGTTCGAGGTCCCACGGACAGCCGTCCTCGGGCGCCCTCAGCCGCGCGACGACGGCGCGCACACCCTCGAACGTGCGCAGATCGTCGACCAACGCGACCGGCGGGATGTACAACGAGACGAGATGATCGAACGCATCCTCATGATCGAGACGGGCGATCGTCGTCGTGACGACGCGACTCTCGGCCGTGCCGGTCGCGGCGACGATGCGGACTTCGTGGTCGGGCGGATAGCTCTCGAGCAACGCGAGTTTCGCCTGCGACGCGGCCCGGCGATCGTACACCTGCGCGATCACGGTCGGCCGTTCCGGCACGAGCAACCGCCGATGATCGCCGAGCGAGAGCGCGTCGAGCACGAGCAATCCGTCGTCCAGGGGATCGAGGCCGAGGGTCGAGGCGATCGTGTCGACGAAGCTGACGCCGGCGATGCTCCGCATCTCGATGCCGGCATCGGGCGCGCGCAGCAGCAGCGATCGCACCGTCGCCTCGCCGAACAGCGGATGACCGGGGACGGCGTACAGGATTGAGCCGCGTTCGGCTGCTAGCGCGAGCACCTTCTCGACGATTGTTTCGTAGACGGCAGTGAACGATGGCTCGCGCTCGTAGATCTCGTCGAACGAGTGGTAGCGCGGGCCGGGCGGCAGTCCGGCGACGGTCGGGTGTCGCGAGGTGCGCAGCCAGACGTCGCTCGCGTCGGCGATCGCGTCGCGCGCCTCGATCGTCAAGAGCGACGGATCGCCTGGGCCGAGTCCGACGACGGTGATCCGCGAAGCTGGTGCGCTCATTTGATCATTATTGCCACGATGGCGGCGGCGTGGAAGTTGACGCGGGCCAACGATCCTGCACGCGGGCGCGACGTGATCGGTAAACTTGATGCGTGATGGTGAGCAGCGACGTGGGCGAATCGGTGGCGGCGCTTGACAACGTGGATCAGCGCGCCGAGAATGGCGATGTCGCGGTGGAGGGGCGGCAGAGGGAAACCCACAAGGGCTTCGCCCGCACGCTCGCCACGATCCAGTTCATCCTCGCGTTGCCGGTCGCCATCCTGACGACGAACATTCG
Organism: Dehalococcoidia bacterium; assembly: GCA_038211505.1. Taxonomy (GTDB): domain Bacteria; phylum Chloroflexota; class Dehalococcoidia; order DSTF01; family JACRBR01; genus JBBQVO01. The sequence goes on from JBBQVO010000051.1 coordinate 12,232, forward strand.
CCTGCTGGCGAATGTTCCGCTCGTCTACGACTACGCGTTCGATCGCTACAACGCCGAAGACACGACCGGCCTCTCGCGCGCCGATCTCGATGCGACGGCGAAGGCGCTGCGCCAGTATTTCAACAACAACGAATCGACGCTGTACCAGACCGTCACCGAGGGCGGGCTGCCGGAACCGGTATTCAATGCGCGCGAGACGCGCCACATGCAGGACGTGAAATCGCTGTTCGTGTGGGTGAACCGGCTGCAGGCCGTGAGTCTCATGTACGTCGTCGGATACGGCTTCGTCTTCTTCGTGTGGGCACGGGACGGCAGCGGCCGCCAGCTGGCGGCACAATCGCTCGTCGGACTGGCGATCGGCTTGCTGTTCGTCGGCGGCATCGCTATCGTCGCGGCGTTCGGATTCGAAGCGGCGTTCACTCGCTTTCACCAGATCCTCTTCTCGAACAACGACTGGCAGCTCGACCCGCGCACGGATCACCTGATACAGATGTTTCCGGAGGGCTTCTGGCGTGACATCACGGTCGTCCTGGGCGCGATGTGCGCCATCGAGGCGGGGCTGATCGCGGCCGCGGCGTCCGTGTACCTGATGGGGTCGCGCCGTGAGCGCCGGCGGCTATCGTCGAGCATCGACGTCGGCGCATCCAACATCCAGGCCGCTTGAGTCTCAGGTCGTCCGACTCCTGCCCGCGCTTTTCGCCATCCGCATTCGATATGAGAGCGCGTCAACGAAGCGATTGAGGATCGCCGCTGTTCCGGCGATACTTCAGCCGCATTATGGGAATCGGCCTCCAACATTTCATCTCGCCAGCTTGCGTCTCGGTGTGCGCCGCCGTCGTGCTGGCCGCATCGGCATGCGGCGGATCGCCCGCGCTGGCGCACCATCTCAGCTCCGGCTGCGGCGATGGTCGACGCATCGCCATCACGTTCGACGACGGCCCGCATCCGCCGTACACGCAGCAGATCCTCGATGTCGTCACTTCGCATGGCGCGACGGCGACGTTTTTCGATGAAGGAGAAGCCGTGACCGCGCATCCGGAGATCGCGCGTGCGGAAGTCACCGCGGGAGCGGCGGTCGAATCGCACTCGTTCGGCCACTCACCGGATCTGCCGTCGATGTCGCATGAGGCGTTCGCGGAGGATCTGCGGCGCGCTGAGTTGGCGTTAAGAGAAGCGCTCGGGTACACGCCGGCGCTCTACCGGCCGCCGTTCGGCCACACGAGCAACACGATGCTGGAGGAATTGCACAAAGCCGGCTACGTCTCGATCGGCTGGGATCTCGACTCACGCGATTGGAGTGACGCGAGTGTCGACGAGATCGTCAGCAGCGTGCTCGATCACGCACATCCTGGCGCCATCGTCCTGATGCACGACGGGGGGCTCGGCGGTGGCAACCCCGATCGCAGCAAGACGATCGCCGCGCTGCCGCGCGTGCTCGATGGTCTGAAGGCACAGGGATACACCTTCGCGACGGTGCCGGAGCTGACCGGACAGCCGGCGGCGCAGTCACCGCACGCCACAGGAGCCGCATGCTCGGCGAACTGATAGCGCCGCGACCACCGGCGGAACTCGCGCGCATCGCCAGCCGCTGGCACACGCGGCTGCAGTACGCGATAGCGGGCTTCTCGCTGCTGGGCGTCGCGCTGCTGTGCGCGATCATCCTCAGCAAACGGTTCTTCCTCGGCTCCGATTCGGCGAACGATTACGCGCACATCTGGTTCATCTCGGATCAAATCTTTCATCACGCGCGCTTACCGCTGCACATCGCCACGCTCGAGTCGGGCGATGCGATCACGTTCCCGTATGGCATCGTGCCGTGGCTGCTTACCGCCGGCCCGTACGCGATCGTCGGCGACTGGTCCGTGACGGCGATGATGATCATCGGATTCGTGCTGTACGGGTATACGGCGACGCGCGCGCGGCCGACGTTGCGCGATCCGCGATTGCTGTCGCTGATCTACATCAACACCTTCTTGATCGAGGGATTGGTCTCGTTCCAGATGGCGTTCATCTGGGCGACGATGTTCTTCTTTCTGTTCGTTGAGGCCGTCGATCATCGGCGCTGGCCGTTGGCGTCGGTGCTCGCCGTGTCCGCGATCACGACGCACCCGTTCGCCGGCGGTGCCGCCGTCGCGGGCTACGCCGTGTTCGCGGCGGCACGGCGGCCGCGAGAGCTCATGCCGCTGGCGGTCGCGATGGTGGCGGCGGCGATCGTCGTCGCGCCGTTCGCGCTGTACATCCATTCAGCGCCGTCGGTGCAGACGACGAAGGACACGGATCTGCTGGGTACATTGCGTTTCCTGGCGCGCTATCGCGGGCTGGTGATCGGCATGCCGATCATCGTGTCGGCGTTCGCGCCGGCGTTTCGCGCACTGTATCTCGTCGTGTTCGCGGCGATGGCGCTGACGTTTCTCACGCGCATCGACGCCAAGAAAGTCAACACGTTTGGCCTCGACCGAAATTCGCACCCGTTTTACAGCCAGTTCATCGCGTCGCCGCAATTCGATCGCAGCCTCCGCTACCGTGTGCTGGAGCCGAACGATCGCGAGGACGGCGAGTATCAGCTGATGAAGAACGGCGCCGTGCTGGCGCAAGAGTTCTTCGATCAGTCGCAGTTCCGGCGCTGGTGGAACACGCCGGAACAGTACGCCTGCTTCCTCGGCGCGAAGCATGTCGATGTGGTGCTCCTTGAACGCGACTATCCGCTGAAGTTCTCGCAGAACGAGGACAAACGCCTCGCCGAGTTCGAGCAGCAGGGCAAAGCGAAGGTGATCTTCGCTGACAGCGGCGGTGGCGTGAAGGGGCCGCGATTCAAGGCCTACGACGTGCGCGCCGCGCGCCAGGATGGCGCCTCCCTCGATCAATGCAATCTGTAGCCGCTAGACGGTCCGTCTGAAGACCGTCGCCGCCGCGCCGTCGAAGACGACCTGATATCGCGCATCCGTGCGCAAGGATGCGCGGAGCGCGGCGCAGCATTCATACAGATCGTCGATGTGTTCGGCGACGTGCGGCGCCAGCTTCGGCACGTAGACGTAGTCGAAAGACTTGCCGCTGCTGGCGGCCCAGGCGGCGAGGCAGTCGCCGTCTTTCGCGGCGCACAGCTGCGCGGCGCGGTAGGCGTCGAGCTGGCGGCCGAAGCCGCCATCGCCCGTCCACTCGTAGCCCTGCGGCGTTGCGACGCTGAGGCGCTGCGCCTCCACCGGAAACCACTCCGATGTGCGGTCGACCGACCACGAGTCGTTGCTGACGACGAGCACGCGCGCATCGGCCGGGGTGTTGGCGGCGACCCACTGCATGCCGGCGCGCTCGTCAGCTGAGAGCGCGGCGAGGTTGCGCGGGTTCGCGACGAGTGCGCCGAGAAACGCATAGGCGAGCATGACGCCGCACACGGCGACCGCTGCGCCGCCGAGTCGCATGCGCGAGGGGCGTTCGGTGTGGGTGAATGTCACGCCGTGCGACTGAAGCATCGGAAGCAAGACGTCGGCGACGGCGATGCCGGCGAGCATGGCGACTGGCAGCGAACCCACGCGACCGAATGATCGCGGCTCAAGCAGTCCCGCCAGCAGGAGCCAGGCAGGCAGCATGTACTGCCGCCGGGCGATGCAGGCGACGACGCCGAGCAGGGCGAGCGCGGTGATGAGCGCGAACAGCGGCTCGTTCGTCGGATCGAATCGGACGAAGATCAGGATCGGATTGGCTTTCGATGTCGATCCGGTGCGCATCGCCGCGATGAACGGCGACGTCCCGTGACGCATCAGCACCGTCAGCCACCAAGGCGCCGAGAGCACGGCGGCGCCGGTGCCGACGATCGCCGTCGCGATCACGCCGAATTGGTGTCGTCCGTACGCGACGAAGAACACCGCGGCGCTGATCGCGAGGAACCACGCCGTCTCGGGATGACTGAGCAGCGTCAACGCGCAGAGCAGCATCGCGGGCGCAATCAGCCAGTGACGCTTCGTCGTGTACAGGGCGTGGAGTGAGACGAGCGCAAGCGTCGTGAAGAGGAGGCCGAACGATCGCGTGAGGCCGCCGCCCATGATCGCCCACTCGAAACTGCTGGGCATGAGCGCGAACGCGAACATCGCGGCGGCGACGCCGGTGTCGGCGCGGACGATGCGCCGCGCGAGCAGCAAGAACGCCGGCATCGTCAGCAGACACGCGGCGAGCGGCAGGAATCGAAAGACCCCGATGAGGCCGATCGGCGTCAGATCATCGATGGCGCCGGCAAGATAGAACGCGAACGGCGGGTAGGCGTAGGGAATGTGGGCATCGTTGTAAGAGGTGTAGGCTGGCAAGGCGTAGTGCGACGCCTGCAGGTCGCGGATCATCGCGAAGAACATGCCGCCGTCGTTCAATGGAAAGTCGGCCGCCAGCACAAAGCCGACGCGCGCTAACGCACCGAACGCGCACGCGGCGAAGACGGCGAGCGCAAAGACGCCGCGCGTTCGCTCGGTGCGCACTACGACGTCTGCGTCTGGCGTCGTTATAGGCACGACGTACAGGCGCGCCGGCGCGTCGGATACTGGCTTGCGGACTGGCATAGCGACCCTCGTAGAAGTATCGGCCTCCCGGCGGCCGACGATTCCCTTAAGGGTGATACCCCGGCGGGCACCTGACGCTGTAGAGGCGATCGGCTACGATGATCGCGGGCGGTTACGCGCGAGAAAGGCCAGCATGCAACTCGAAGATCTACGAATTGGCGCCGACGTGATGAGCAGCGACGGCCGCAAGCTCGGCTCGCTGAGCCGCATCGTCGTGACGAAGGACACGCTCACCGTCACGCACGTCGTCGTCGATACGGGCATCCTGCGCAGCGGCGAGCCGCTGTGGAAGGGCGGCTGGAGCCTTTCGTACGATCGCGTGATCCCGCTCGGCGTGCTGGGCGATGTGCGCAACGATGCCGTCGATCTGACGATGTCGGCCGACGAGTTCCGCGATCTCTCCGTCGACTACGACGAGGAGTACTGGAAACCGATGCCCGACATGAAGCCGGGGGTTCCGGACACCTCCGATTTCGCGCGCCTGGCGGCGTCGATCCCCGGCGAGCCGGGGCCGTGGGTGATGGCCGACACGCTTGCGAAAGACCCGAGCGAAGCCGACATCCCGAAAGACGCGGCCGTGTGGCGGATGAACCCGCACGAGAAGATCGGCGAAGTCGAGCACGTGATCTTCGACGAAGACACGAATAAAGTCGCGTCTCTCGTCATTCGGCGCGGATTCCTGTTCACGCATGAGGTCTTGCTGCCGGCGGCGCGCATCACCGAGATCATCGACTCACTCGGTGGCATCGTCCGCGTGGACATCGACGATGCGGCGCTGAAGAGTCTTGAGCGCTATGACGAGAAGGACTGATGCTGGCATCTCGTTGATGGCCGCGACCCGCCGCGAGGTGCACCTGCACGTGGCACTCACAACACCGTGACAACGGCCTCGCGTCACCTCCGTCTCCGCGATCACGTGTTGCCGCTCGGACGCAAGACGTACGTTATGGCGATCCTCAATCTCACGAGCGATTCGTTTTCGGCCGATGGCACCGGCGACGATCTCGATGCCGCATTGCGCCGTGCGGTTGCGGCCGCGGCCGACGGCGCCGACATCATCGATGTCGGCGGCGAGAGCGCGCGCGCCGACGTGCCGTCGCGCGATCCTGACGAAGAAGCCGATATTGTGGCGACGGCGATCCGTCGCATTCGGCGCGAGGTCGACATCATCGCCTCGGTCGACACGTACAAGGGTGTCGTCGCTGAGGCGGCGCTCGAAGCGGGCGCGTCGATGATCAACGACATCGGCGGCTTCATGAACGACACCGGCACGGCCGCGGCGGCGGCTCGCTGGAACGCCGGTCTCGTCATCAACTACACGTACGAACGCCCGAAGGTTCGGCCGGCGGCGCCGCCGGTGTACGACGATCTTGTCGGCGCGCACCTACGGTTCTTTCGCGAGCGGATGGCGATGGCAGGGGCGTCGGGCGTTCCGGAGGAATGCCTGATGCTTGATCCAGGGATTGCGTTCGGGAAATCGCATGACGAGGATCTCGAAGTGCTGCGGCGTCTCGGCGAGTTTCGCGCGCTTGGATTGCCGCTGCTCGTTGCGGCTTCGCGAAAGCACTTCATCGGCAGCGTGCTCGGCCTGCCGGCCGGCGAGCGCGACGAGGCGACAGCCGCCGTGACGGCGCTCAACATCGCCTACGGCGCCGACATCGTCCGCGTGCACGACGTCCGCACAACGGTGCGCGTCGCGCGCATGGC